>NZ_JALHQJ010000004.1 GCF_022842015.1 Nitrosomonas sp.
GCAGCCGACACATTGCTGACGCTGATGCCCGCAGCGGGACATCTGATACACATGTCATCGCATATTTATCAGCGCGTTGGCCGTTACGCCGACTCAATAAAGAGCAACCAACTTGCAATCGCGGCGGATGAAGATTATATCTTGCAATGCCAGGCGCAAGGTTTGTATCCGATGGTGTACTATCCGCACAACATTCATTTTCTCTGGTTTGCAGCGACGCTGGATGGTCAGAGTAAGCTTGCCATGAGCGCTGCGCAGGAAGCAGCTAGCAGGATTGACGATGAAGTGTTGAAAACAATACCACTGACCGCTATATTCCGCGTAACGCCATTTTGGGCGCTTGCACGATTCGGACACTGGCAGGAAATTCTTGCACAGCCTGCGCCTCCCGCAACTAATTTGTTTTTAACCGGAAGCTGGCACTATGTACGTGGTCTCGCATTTGTCGCAACAAAACAATTGCAGCAAGCTGAAAATGAACTGGAAGCGCTGCGCAAGATTATGAAAGATCCGCTACTGGATAGCCCACTGCTCTCAAAAAATACCACGAAGACTGTGCTGAACGCTGCGCCTGAAGTTCTGGCAGGAGAGATTGCCGCTGCGCGAGGGCAGTTCGATCAGGCCATTGCATATCTTGAAAAAGCGGTTCGCCTGGAAGATGCTTTGGTGTACACCGAGCCGTCGGAATTTCACTTGCCGCCACGGTTGGCGTTGGGTGCTATCCTTCTGGAATCAGGGCGACCCAATGAAGCGGAAACAGTTTATTGGGAAGATTTGCGCCGGAATCGCAACAATGGATGGGCGCTTTACGGTTTAGCACAGGCATTGCGAGCACAAAACAAAAACGATGAGGCGGCCATTATCACAGCACGCTTTGAGCAGGCTTGGGCGCGTGCCGATATAAAACTGCGCGCATCTCGTTTTGGGCGCTGATGAGCCATTTGTGGAGTGAAGTGGTGCCGCCAGATAGGGCAAGCAATTAAGCCCTGATATTGCGTTAAAGAGTGACAATAAAATATATCTTTACACAATTTAATTGTTCAGAGAGACTAGAAAAGCCACTGAACAGCTTAAGCCATTGAACCACTCAATAGCGTTATTCAAAAACCAACAAAAACGCAGGTTGCTTCTTACGGGAAGCTGAATTTGATCTGACAGGTACTTTGTGAAGTCAGAGTAACTGTCAGATCAAGTCGCGGTGACTACAAATTAGATGAAGCTACCTCTCTCAGAAACCGAGACTAGCTAACAAATCATCCGCTTGGTTTTGATTGCATACGACATCATTTCTTTTCTCAGGATTTGTAACTGGTCCATTCATGAGTCCTTCATGTTCAGTTGTAATTTTCTTGGCAGGGGCATTGGCGAGTAAAAGATCAATTAGATCTTTTTCTAAACTTTGCACCATATGCGTGATTTTTTTGATGACTTGGCCTGTCAAATCTTGGAAGTCTTGTGCCATCATTATTTCAAGTAATTGGGCATTGGTTGTACTGGTCTGTTCGGGTACCTTGTCAAGATACTGAAGTGTTTCAATAAGCAATGTTTTGAATACTTCAGGATCTGAATTCGCTTGCTGGGTTTCAAAGGCTTTTTTCCATTGCTCGGATAGATAAATTGCATCATTTGAAAGTTTATCTTGAATCGGCATTGCGATTTCAGTGGCATTGAGTGTGCGCTCAGCAGCTTGTTCAGTTTTTGTGGCGACATAAGCCAGTTTATCTTGAGCATCGGGCACTTCAGAAGCAATTTCTTGGAGACGTGTGTCATACCCTAATTCCCGTAAGCTATTGTGTAAGTTCCGTGTTAACAACCCAACCTGATCAAGAATTTTTTTGTCAGTTATTATGGGTTCTTGGTTATCGTTGAATTTGGTTTCAGAATTTTTTGATGTATTAGTTAATTGAATCGGTTTTCTGGATTTTTTGGGGGTTAGAGCTTGATCAATTTCGTTAATTTTTACTTTTATTTGATCTTTTGAATTCATAGTTAACTTACCTATTCGTTGATAGATGGGGTTTACGCCTTCTCAGAAATTTTGGCTTTCATGTTCTGGAAAATTTTATTTAGCTTTTCCTCAAGCACGATGGCAGTGAATGGTTTAACAATATAACCGCTTGCGCCGGCTTGGGCGGCAGCCACAATGTTTTCTTTTTTGGCTTCAGCGGTGACCATAAGGACGGGAATATCTTTTAGTGCAGAGTTCGCGCGCACATTTTGTAGCATAGTTAACCCATCCATATTGGGCATATTCCAATCGGATACAATAAAGTCAAAGTTACCGTCTTGCAGTTTACGTAATGCGCTTGCACCATCTTCAGCCTCGTCAACATTGACAAATCCAAGCTCTTTTAAAAGGTTGCGAATGATTCTACGCATGGTAGAAAAATCATCGACTACCAGAATTTTCATATTTTTGTCCGTCATGCTTTTCTCCGAAAATAGTTGTATCTTTCGTATTACTCGTGCTGCTCGATCTATAACTGGCTAATTAAATAGTTTTATTTGTATCAATCTTGCTGGTGTATTTACGACAAATGACTATTAAAATTGAGGTTAAACCAGAAGAATATTGTGTAGAAATCGTTACTTTAAGGTTTAAGAATTTTAATGTACTTCAGATTGATTAATGCTACGAGAAGTAATCGACGATATTTAGGGAAACTATAATGAAGATAATTAACTGTATTTATAAATATTCTGTTGAGAGCATTCATAAATATATGAAGTATGAAGTTATGCAATAAGAAATAACAAAATCAGCCTGGGTTTGTAGTGTTTTTAGGACAAATGTTTTTGATCAATTAGTTGTTGTAACCATTTTCTTTGAACCAGTTAATGGCGTCTCTAATTGCTTCAAATGCCGGACGGTATTGGTAGCCTAATTCATGTTGTGCTTTCTTGCTGGAGAAAAACATTGTTTTTTTGGCCATACGAATGCTATCCATCGTTGCGCGCGGTTCTGAGTGCGTGAGGCTTGCAATTTTTTCCATACACCATGCCATAGGCAACATTAGACTGATAGGTATGTTGATGCGATTCTTCTTTGTTCCGGTGATTGAATCAATAGTTTGTAAGATTTGTAACAGAGTCATGTCATCGCCACCTAATATGTAGCGTTCCCCTATTTTTCCACGCTGATACGCTAATAAATGACCATATGCAATATCATCGACATGAGCAACGTTCAGTCCAGTATTGACGTAAGCAGGCATACGACCCATGAGTGTATCCAATATGATGCGCCCAGTTGGAGTAGGGCGAATATCTCGAGGGCCTATCGGAGCTGAAGGATTGACGATAGTTAAGGGTAAATGATACTCATCGGTTAATTGTTTCACCATTTGTTCAGCGAGATATTTGGAGCGCTTATAGTATCCGGAAATCGTAGAAATATCGGATGGAGTTTCTTCGTTGGCCGGTGCTCCATCGGGGTTGAGGCCGAGTGTCGCTACACTGCTAGTATATACTATACGTTTTATGCCTTCCTGATGAGCAGCTAAGATGAGTGCGCGCGTACCATGAATGTTAATATCATACATAGTTTCAGGGTCAGGTACCCAGAGGCGATAATCAGCGGCGACATGAAAAAGGCTATCGCAACCATGAACTGCACGTTTCAGGGATTCATGGTTACGTAGATCGCCTTCGAAAATTTCAACTGCAAAATTTCTAAGATTTCTCCGATCACTATTCGGTCTAGCCAAAACACGAACGTCATGTCCGGCAGTGAGCAAACATCGCATGACCGCTGAACCGAGAAATCCAGTGGCGCCTGTAACCAATGATTTCATATTATCGCAATTGCTCAGTTAATTTCTGATAACACCGCTTGGTGTAAGCTAACTTCAGGAAGGTTTCTGGAAGTATACTTGAACAATAGTTCGAGTATCCAGTTGTGACTGGCAAACAAACTGGTTGTTACGATGGCCGCTTTAACGCTACGACGACTGATTTTTACTTGTGCTCCTGCAGAAAAATTTCGGTGTTGATTTATTTTGTTGAGGGTCAGGATGGCCATGCCAATGGCCCATAAACAAAAACGGCGAATACCTTTTTCGTGCGGAGGGATCAGGCTAGTGTAGACTAGGGCGTTAAGCAAATGCCCTTTGGCAACTCCCAATAGTTCTGCTAATCCGGCTTGAAATTTGGTATCACTCATGCCAGGATGCAATTTGCTGAGATCAAATCCATGCTTAAGAAAAATATCTTGTGGCAGCCAGCATGCACCACGCTCACGGTCATCCCATATGTCTTTAAGAATATTTGTCATTTGCAAGCCCTGTCCAAATGATACGGCAAGTTTCATCAAAGTGGGTTTATGCGCATTGATCTCCTCTGAGTAATCACAGAATAGCTCGGTTAACATTTCACCGACAACGCCTGCAACGTAATAACAATATTGGTTCATTGCGGATAAATCTTTGAGTCCTTCCAAAGATTCGGTTTCCTGATAATCCGCCATACCCTGAGCCATGATTTTAACGCATCGCTCCAATGCTTTGCGTTGCACGGGATTGAAACTGTGTGTGATGCGAATAACTGCGGGTGTATTTTTAATTAAGTCATGTTCTGCAGGAATGGTTTGCTCAGAAAGGAGAGGGCGCAATATTTGTGAAAATTCTTTTGCTGATGCATTTCCACATACCACTTCAGCAAACATGTCCGATAATTGTCGGGTTTGTTCGATTGTCAGAGCATTATCATCTTCAATCGTGTCAGTGATACGACAAAGTAGGTATGCATTACCGATGATGCAACGTAAAGTCTCAGGTAATTGTGGAATGGTTAATGCAAAAGTGCGTGAGACACCTTGCAGGATGTAGTCTTGATATTGCTCATCATTGATGCGAGAGTGGCTTGTCATTACAAATTTATCATAAAGCAATACAACGTGTTAATACAATTAAATGCGTCCCCTGATTCATGTTGCTCAGTAAGATGGAATTTTCTCGTTAGAAAATAACTGATCAATTGTTTCACGTTGCCGGATAAGGTGGGTAGTGTTTTTATCTACCATAATTTCAGCGACGCGCGGCCGCGAATTGTAATTCGAGCTCATGCTCATGCCATATGCACCGGCTGACATGATAGCCAAAAGATTACCACTAATCAGACCAATTTTGCGATCATGACCCAAAAAATCACCCGTTTCACATACAGGTCCAACGATCTGATAATCATTGATTTCTCCAGAATTCTTTTTAACGGGTAAAATTTCATGATAGGCATCATAAAGTGCTGGACGCATAAGGTCGTTCATTGCTGCATCAACAATAGCAAAATTACGTACAGGCGTATGCTTCAGATACTCAATGCGTGTTAGAAGGATGCCTGCGTTACCTACCAAAGAGCGGCCCGGTTCGATTAAGAGGCGCTGTTTTGCTTGATGCGTACTGGCGCAAAGCATGGAGATATAATCACGAATCGATGGCAAAATCTCATTAGTATAGCGAATGCCTAATCCTCCGCCTAAATCCAGGTGCTCAATTTCTAGGTTTTTCGACTGCAGGGTATCCAGTAAGCTGAGCATTTTTTTACTGGCTTGGATGAAGGGTTCGAGTTCTGTTAACTGCGAGCCAATATGGCAATCTAAGCCGATAAAACGAATATTTTGATATAAGTGTGCAAATTGGTAGATCCTTTCAGCTTCGCTGGCCAGAATGCCAAATTTATTTTCTTTGAGCCCGGTGGAAATATATGGATGCGTTTTAGCATCGACATCCGGATTTATACGCAAACTAACCGGTGCAATCTTGTCCATTTCTTTGGCAATTTGATTTAATGAAATTAATTCAGCCTCAGATTCTACGTTGAAACATAAGATATTGACGTCTAGCGCCATACGCATTTCATGCATACTTTTTCCAACACCGGAAAAAACCGTTTTTCCTGGATCTCCACCTGCCTTAATGACACGTTGCAATTCCCCGCCGGATACGATATCGAAGCCGCTGCCAAGTTGGGCGAATAGATTAAGTATGGCAATATTTGAATTGGCTTTTACTGCAAAACAAATCAAATGGTCACGGCTTGCAAATGCAGCATCGAATTCTTGATAAGCTTTAGTTAAAGCTGATTGCGAATAAACATAACACGGTGTTCCGAATTTCTCGGCAATCTGTTTTAAAGGTACTGATTCGACAAAGAGCTCATCGTCATGGTAATCAAATTCTGGAAAACCACTCATTATCTTTCAATTTCAACTGGAGTCAAGCGACTAGCTTCATCAGTTTTAGGTAGATAAAGCGGCCCTTTGAGCCCGCATGCACTTAAAGAATAAACTAACAGGATCACGGCACAGATTAAACGCATGGAAAAACCCTAAATGATAATTTACCGGATACTATCATAAGCGAATGACAAATTAATCAAACTTGTAATTAATTTTGGCAATCATAACAAGGTTAAGCGGGCGGCAGTTTTACGGTCAACCAGCTCACTAATTCATTTATTAGTTTATCGCTTGCAGAGTTAAGCGCGAATACTGCGCCTGCGGCATCAGCAGAAGGACTGCTTTCGATAGTACTGAAATCTTTTTGAGCGAATAATTTGCGGGAATTACGTTCAATTAAGCTAACACGAAGACTAACAACGACATGACTTGAATCTGTTGTATCAAATAGCTGGGTAAATTCGTCCAGTTCAATTTGCAGCACATAATCAGCTTTGGCTGTGCCGCTATCTTTTAAGACTTGCTCGGGCGTGTTGGTCACGATACGGTTGCGTATTTGTTGGGTAAGCAACGTTGCAGGTGCTGCAATCCAGCGGCTATTGGCATAAGCATAAGACTGCGCAGGATTGTCATAGAGCAACCGGTAATGGATCGCGGTACTGTCTAGCCAAGCAGGTGCTGCCGCTTCGTTAATGAGCAGACTTCTTCGGTGTAGTTGCGATTGATTTGGCACTTGTTCGGTCAGGGATAAATGCGGCATACCAAAAGCGTAAGTCGATATGGCAGATTGAGGTTTGTGCAATACAGAGCAACCCGTTAGAAAGAGAAGAATAACGATTAACAATAGCATTTGCTTCATGGTTTATTTCCTGTGGGTGGAACGAAACCTGTCTCGCCCGGGCCAGGTGATGAAGGAGAGCGACCAAATATTAAGCTCTGCGGATTTTCTTCTAATTGGTGAAGTACTTTATCTAAGTTGTTGGAATTACGTATTATGCTGTGACTTAATTGTCGTAACTCAGGAATTGTAGTGGCGAGCTCCTGGGTACTTTGTGACAAACTATCAAAGATGCCTTCTTTTTGATTAGCTTTGGATACCGTAAGATTGAGCTCGCCCAGAAGTTGGTCCAAACGTTTGACTAAGGTGCCGGATTCTATGGTTAATTCAGTAAATGCTTTTAACACCGGTTGCAAATGACCAGCAATACCATCAAAATTTTTAGTCGCTTTATCAATATTCTGCAAAATTTGTGAAACATGCCCCTGGTTTTGCTCATTCAACAATTGGTGCATTTTTAGTACCAACTGATTGACGTTGCTGAGTAGATCCTGTCCAGAGCCTGTGACCTCATCCAGCAATGATCGACGCATTGGAATCCTTTCATCGCTAAGTATTTCATTATCAACACCATCATCATTGAGCTGAATATAAGCGAGTCCGGTAACACCTTGATAGCCTAATTGCGCATAAACACTTTTTCTCAGGGTAACATTCTCGTTAACTGCAATCTGGATAAGTATTTGGTGTGGATTATCAGGATCAAATTGAATCTTTTCCACTTTGCCAATATTAACGCCGCGATAATGTACGGCAGATTGAGGATTAAGCCCGCTCACTGATTCCTTGGTAACCACGAGATAATCTGTGCGCTTAGTATTGTTGCCGCTGAACCACATGGCGACTAAAGCTACAGAAATACTCAATAAAATAACAAAGATGCCGGCTATGAGGGCATGGGCACGGTTTTCCATGTTCGCTCCGAGTGATTTTTTTGCTCGATTTTATGTCGTATGTTTTTAAAAAAACTGGTAATAAATGGGTGTTGAAAGCTATCTATTTCATCTAAGGTGCCCGTTACGATCACTTGTTGATCAGCCAGAACCGCAATGCGATCAGATAATGCTACAAGCGTATCAAGGTCATGGGTAACCATAACAATGGTGAGATTCATTTCACTGCGTAAAGCTAGAATCAATTCTACAAAACTTTGACTTAGCTCTGGATCCAGTCCGGCAGTAGGTTCATCGAGAAATAACACTTCTGGGTCTAATGCCAGCGCACGAGCTAAGGCGACGCGCTTGATCATTCCTCCGGATAAGGCCGCTGGCATCTTGTCAGCATGCTCGAGTTTTATTGCCACCATATTGAGTTTGACTAATACTAAATCACGAATTATATCTTCACTGAGCGTATGCAATTCACGTAAGGGCAGCGCAACATTATCGAACACAGTTAATGCGCTAAATAATGCCCCTTGCTGAAAAAGTACGCCGGAATGACTTCGTATATTTTCTTTTTTCAGATTGGAATTGGCATCTTTTAGAGAGCTACCAAAGATTTTTACTGTTCCTTGGGAAGGCTGCTCAAGCCCCAGCATATGACGTAGTAATGTCGTTTTTCCACTACCTGAGCCACCGATCAATGTCAAAACCTCGCCGCGATACACATTTAAATTGACATCGCGATGGACAATATGATTGCCGTAGCGAGTGTTTAGTGATTCGATTTCAATAATACATTCCGACTTTTTCATTAGTCTAACCAATTCCCACGTCAGAGAATAGTATTGCAAAAATTGCATCTATAATGATGACCACGGTGATGGCAGTCACCACAGAAGCGGTAGTGCCTTCACCCAAGCTTTCAGTATTGGGTTTGATTCTTAGGCCAAAATGACATGCAATCAATGCTATCACCATTCCACTTACAATACCTTTTCCTAATCCCAGCCACAAATTTCCTATTGGTACAGAATCCGGCAGTGCAGTAATGAAATAATGATAGTGCAAGCCCAGCTGTATTTCGGCTGCGACCATGCCGCCTAATAAGGCCACTGCACTGGTCCATAGAACGAGGAGTGGCATGGCAATACCAAGACCCAGCACTTTGGGCAATATCAATCGTTGACTATGAGAGATGCCCATGACAGTCAAAGCATCCAGTTCCTGAGTTACACGCATAACGCCCAGTTGCGCAGTCATTGCTGAACCCGAGCGACCCGCTACCAGTATTGCCGCCAGCATTGGGCCAAGTTCGCGAATGATGCTAATTCCCAATATGTTAACTATAAAGATGTCGGCGCCAAATAATTGCAATTGTTTGGATGAAAGATAACTTAATACAATCCCAATCAGAAACCCCACCAATGCAGTGATACCCAGCGCCTGTGCGCCAGTCCTGTATAAATTTGCTGAGATTTCACGCCAAGGAATGTAGACAGGATGCCGGATTAAGTAAATCACATCAAGCATTAATTGACCAATCAATGCGATCAAACCTACGAAATGTTGCCATAAAACTAGCGCTAGTTCTCCTAAGGCAGTGACTGGCCATAGTAAATCCCGGTGCTTGGTTTCTAACCGGAGGGGGGGTAACCGTTCTAAGCGTTCAAACATCTTTTCATGTTCGGAACGTAGTTGCAGATGCTCTGGGCGCTTTGTTTTCCATGCACGCCAGAGCATGACAGTGCCAGCAGTATCGATTTGTTCAATGCCCGTTAAGTCCCAATAAAGATTCTGATTTTCAGCCGCACGGGATAGCTCGTTTTCTAGGGGTGTCAACAAGGATTTCAATGCGGTCAAGGTATAGTTGCCCGTCAGGATAATGTGAGGAGAGCCTTCTTTAGTACAGAGTTGATACCAATGACTCATGGTTTTCCGAGAGTGATGACTAGATATTAATTTAGACTTGGTCTTATTCATGGAAATTACCAAGCAGATTTAAAGCCGATCGGGTTATCTAATGCAAGCAGATTCTCGCATCTTAGTTTGGTTGTGCTTATTGCAATCTACGTAAAATAAAGGGTGTTATTGTTATTGTATATGCATATAGCAATCCAAAGCAGTTTAATCAGATTTGCCATTCTTCCGACAAACATTCAGCAGATTTATTTTGTTTGCGCTATCGTAGCGCGAGCTAATGCCGGATTATCTAAAAAATAATTCTTAATTCCTAGAAACATCGCGTCTGCCATCTTGCTTTGATAATCTCCACTGCGTAATTTTACTTCTTCTTTGGGATTGCTGAGGAAAGCGGTTTCCACCAGAATTGAAGGAATATCTGGTGATTTAAGTACTGCAAAACCAGCCTGCTCTACATTTCTTTTGTGTAAGTGATTTATGTTGCCGAGTTGTATTAACACATATTCAGCCAATTTAACGCTGTCATTGATAGCGGCGTTAAGTGACAAGTCCAGTAGCAATTCTTTGATATCTTTTGATTTTGACGTGATGTCAATTCCTCCCATCAAATCACCGTCGACGCTGTTTTCCTTGTCAGCTAGCCAGCTGGCCGTAGTCGAAGTGGCGCCATGTTCAGATAACGTGAATACCGAAGAGCCATGGGCATGTGACTTTGGATTGGCGTCTGCGTGTATTGACACAAACAAATCGGCATTGGCGCGTCGTGCAATGATTCGTCGTTGCGGAAGCGAAATATAATGATCGCCATCACGTGTCAGAACAGCCCGCATGTTGGGCTCTTTATCAATTTTTTCCTTAAGCTTTCTGGCAATTGCCAACGTGATATCCTTTTCGTAGGTGCCTTGTTTCCCGACTGCGCCAGGATCCTTGCCGCCGTGGCCGGGATCAATTGCTACAATGATAATCCTTGGCACCATACTTTTGGGTGGCGTCGAATTGGGTTTACGGTTTTGTGCTGCTTGAAAACTGCCGGGTTGTTTAGTTTGGTTTGCTTGTTGAGGTTGGAGTTGGGGTGGTGATGGAGGAATCAATTGGGCTGGGCTGGGTTTTCGTTTGTTGCTCCCTTGTATTAGAGCGGTAACCAATTTATCCAGAGCATCTGTTTCAAGATCAGCGCTGGCAGCAGGATGGGCGTGATTGTTCAAATCTATCTTAGCTGCTTTGTGCGGATGATAAATATCCAATATCAATCGATAAGCAAAATTTTCTTTGGGTGGTACAACAAATGTGCGTGGAACAACATGCGCTTTTAAATCGAATACCAGCCGGATAACGTGTGGTGTAAACTGACCGATACGAATATTTTGCACAAATGGGTCGATGGCATCCACCTGCCGGGGCAAGGTATGCAGTATCGGATTAAGCTTGGTATTGTTTAGATCAATAACCACGCGGTGCGGGTTATCCAGCATACTCAGTTCATAATCAAGCGGCAGATCGGATTCAAGCGTGATACGCGTGTAGTCAGGGGTCAATCCAACGCGAACGGATTGCACGGTGGCATTCGCAGCCAGAACGGATTGGCTCAACAACATCCAGCAACAAAAAAAGATTAATATCAGGGACGTCAGAAAACCATGTTTCACGGTAGCATTGCTGCAGTCGCTAAAATATGCAATCAGGTGTTTTTTTCTGTATTCCAACGTATCAGGCATTGTTTTCCTGTCTCTGTGCTGCTCCGGATTTGAATATTTCTGCCCGGATCAAGCATGTTAAGAAAGCACTGCAGATCAGCTCTTGGCAATAAATCCCCTGCTTTTTCAGGCCATTCCACCAAACAAATAGAATCTGAATTAAAATAATCGCGGAAGCCTGCTTCTTCCCATTCAGAATAATCATTGAAACGATAAAAATCAAAGTGATACAAGTATAACCCAGAGATTTTGTAGATTTCAACTAAATTATATGTAGGACTTTTGACGACATGCGAGTATCCCAGGCCGTGTAAAATACCCCGAGTTAATGTGGTTTTACCGGCGCCTAGATTACCGAACAGATGAATTGTCAAGCCAGAATGCAAGCAAGTTGCTAATTCTTCACCGAATTTCAGGGTTGCTTTTTCATCGGCAAGATAGTGCGTGAGAATTTGTGCTGATTCAGCATCTGTCGAATGAATGCTATGCAAGAGAATACTCCAACAAATAATATATCTGATTATGCAGCCTTTGCCGTTGCCATTAAAACATGGGGCAGGGAGCTAGGCTTTCATGACGTCCGTATCGCCGATGCTAAAGCGGACATCACCGCGATCGAGTCCAGTTTGTTCGCATGGTTAAACAAAGGATATCACGGTGAAATGGATTATATGGTGAAACATGGCACCAAACGTACCCGTCCTGCCGAACTTGAACCTGGTACGCTGCGAATTATTTCTGTGTGCATCAATTATGCGCCACCTGCAGTCAAAAATAGCTGGGATGTAATTCACTCGGGAGAACGAGCATTTATTTCGCGCTATGCACTGGGACGAGACTATCATAAGGTTCTGCGCTCTCGGTTGCAAAAATTGGCGGATAAAATGACAACGGAAGCGGGGCCGTTCAATTACCGGGTTTTTTCTGATAGCGCGCCGGTTATGGAAGTGGCGTGGGCGCAGAAAGCCGGCCTGGGTTGGCGCGGTAAGCATACTTTGTTGTTGTCACGCCAAGCGGGCTCGATGTTTTTTCTCGGTGAAATGTATACCGATCTACCGCTACCTGTCGATGAGGAAACTGAAAATTATTGTGGTAGTTGCACCCGATGTATCGATATTTGTCCGACACAGGCTATCGTTGCGCCATATCAGGTTGATGCGCGGCGCTGTATCTCCTACCTGACCATCGAATTAAAAGACAGCATTCCGGAGTCGTTACGCCCGCTAATTGGTAATCGTATTTATGGCTGCGATGATTGTCAGTTGGTGTGTCCGTGGAATAAATTTGCCCAAATTACTAATGAGAATGATTTTCATGTGCGCAATGGATTGGATGATGTGTCGCTGATTGAATTGTTCAGTTGGGATCAACAGACATTCGAAGCTAAATTAGCCGGCAGTGCGATTCGTCGTATCGGCCATACGCAGTGGTTACGAAATATTGCGGTCGGTTTAGGAAATGCACCGTATTCTGCGGAAATTGTCCAAGCGCTGCAAGCACGGCTCGATGATACTTCAGTTTTGGTGCGTGAGCATGTGCAATGGGCGTTACAACAACAGAGTTTGAAAAAAACAGCAACCGAGGAAAAAATATGATGAATAA
The DNA here is from genome assembly GCF_022842015.1 of Nitrosomonas sp. Lineage (GTDB taxonomy): Bacteria > Pseudomonadota > Gammaproteobacteria > Burkholderiales > Nitrosomonadaceae > Nitrosomonas. The sequence goes on from NZ_JALHQJ010000004.1 coordinate 13,114, forward strand.
ACGATCCGCTATCGGCACACCGCTGAGTGCATCAGCGACCAAAGTCATGCTGCTGGGCAGTGGCGAGCTGGGTAAAGAAATCATTATCGCGCTGCAGCGATTGGGGGTGGAAACCATTGCAGTAGATCGCTATGCTGATGCGCCTGGGCAACAGGTGGCGCATCGTGCGCATGTGATTAATATGACGGATGGTCAGGCGTTACGCGCACTGATTGAGCAAGAACGCCCCGACATCATTGTGCCGGAAATTGAAGCGATTGCAACCGATATGCTGTTAGAAATCGAACAAGCGGAGATGGCTACTGTAATTCCTACTGCGCGCGCCGCCAAACTGACGATGAATCGTGAGGGAATTCGTTGTCTGGCAGCAGAAAAACTGGGTTTGCCAACTTCGTCGTATGCGTTTGCCGATAGTCTGGATGAACTGCGCGTAGCAATTAATGGCAAGATTGGTTATCCCTGCATCGTAAAGCCGGTGATGTCCTCTTCGGGTAAAGGGCAATCGCGCATCGAGAATGCAGATGAAATTGAAACAGCATGGAATTACGCTGCGAGCGGCAGTCGGGTAAATCAAGGGCGGGTAATTGTCGAGGGCGTGATCCATTTTGATTACGAAATTACGCAACTGACGGTACGTGCACTGGATGCTGACGGTAATGTTAAAACGCATTTCTGTGAGGCGATCGGCCATGTGCAGGTGCTTGGTGATTATGTCGAAAGCTGGCAACCACAGGGAATGTCACCCATGGCATTGGAACGCGCACGTGAGATTGCTAAAAAAATTACTGATGATCTGGGTGGTTTTGGTATTTTTGGTGTGGAACTGTTTATCAAGGGTGATGATGTCTGGTTCAGTGAAGTCAGTCCGCGCCCGCATGATACCGGTATGGTAACCATGTGCAGCCAGAAACAAAGTGAGTTTGATTTACATGCGCGCGCCATTTTGGGATTGCCTGTGGATGCCACTTTGCTGGCACCGGGTGCCAGCGCAGTGATTTATGGTCAACTGGAAGCGCAAGGTATTGCATTCTCCGGTGTGGTTGAAGCGCTCAGCGTCCCGCACAGCGATTTACGCTTGTTCGGCAAACCAGAATCATTCAAGCGCCGGCGCATGGGCGTTGCGCTGGCAAACGGCGTTAATACGGACGAAGCCCGCAGCCGTGCTAAACTTGCGGCTAGTCGGGTAATACCCATCAAAGCATAAATAAACTGAGTAACCAACAATTGAATAAGGAAAATCATGACTATTGAGCAACTCAACGCTAAATACAAACTGACAGGGCAACTTGAATTTATCGTCGGTAAAGGCGGATTGCCGATGATTCAGGTGAATAGCGCCAAAGCCAAAGCACTGGTTTCAATTCATGCCGGACAAGTGTTGTCGTATCAGCCAGTCGGTGAACCGGAAGATGTCATGTTTTTGAGTGAAAAAGCGTATTACCAGGACGGCAAAGCGATCAAAGGCGGTGCACCGATTTGCTGGCCATGGTTTGGCGCCGATCCGGAAGGCAAGGGCCCGGGACATGGCTTTGTGCGCAATCGTGCGTGGAATGTCGTGGCAACCGAAGCCATGACAAATGGTGATGTCAAAGTCACGCTAGGTTTAATAGATACGCCGGACACGCGCGAGATCTGGCCGCAATCGTTCAGTCTGCAGCAAGAAATTATAATTGGCGAAAGTTTGAATCTGTCTCTGATCACGCGTAATACCGGCAAAGAAAAATTCTCCATTACGCAAGCGTTTCATACTTATTTTAAAGTGGGGGATATTGCACGGACGAAAGTGCTTGGTTTGGAAAACTGTGAATATATCGACAAGGCGGGCGGCAGCAATGCACAAAAACAACAATCGGGCGCTGTGACCATCGAATCCGAAGTCGATCGCATCTATTTGGATGTGGGAAATACTTTAACAATTGCCGATAGTGCGCTCAATCGACATATTCAGATTACTTCGCAAGGCACTAAAACCGCAGTGGTTTGGAATCCCTGGGAAAAAATTTCCAAGGAAATGGCCGATCTGGAAGACGCTGATTACCAGCGCTTGCTGTGCGTTGAAACGACGAATGCTGCGAATGATGTGGTGGAAGTCGTGCCGGGAGGTGAATGTCGATTAACCGCAGACTATCGGGTGATACGCAGCTAGTCCAGGAAAATGTACATGATGCAGCGTGCTTTCCGCATCATAATAAATGCTGGGCTGCAGTGAAAACTTTCTTGTCGCCAAGCTCTAACGCATATTTGTTCCAATTGAAACAAGATCCCGGATCGGTTTTGCGTCCAGGTGCGATATCGGAATGTCCGGCAATATGTTGGATGGGGTATTGATTGCATAGGCACTGTGTCAGTGCAGTCAATGATGAATATTGGTTCTCAGTAAACGGTATGGTGTCACTGCCTTCGAGTTCTATGCCTAACGAAAAGTCGTTGCATCGCTCTTTCCCTTGCCAACAAGATACACCCGCATGCCAGGCACGTTTAATACAGGAGACAAATTGAATGATTGCACCATCACGGCGAATGAAAAAATGCGCCGATACTTTCGATCCCTGTAATGATTGATAATAAGGATGTGCTTGCGGGTCGAGTTGGTTGGTAAACAATTCAATCACGCCATTGCCGCCAAATTGGTTGGGCGGGAGACTGATGTTGTGGATCACCAATAAGCTGATTTTGGTATCCTCTGGACGGTCGTCACAGTTAGGGGATGCGATGAATCGAGCGGTATCCAACAAACCGGCGGCATCAATGTGCATGATAAAATGAGCTGATAATCCTATGATCCTCCATGGTAGCTTACCTTAACAAAACTTGAAAACCAGAATCGTATGAAGCAGGGCAAATTCATTACATTGGAAGGCATAGACGGTGCGGGTAAATCGACCCAGTTGGCGTGGATTGTCGAACTATTGCAGCGCGTAGGAAAGTCAGTCGTAGTGACGCGCGAGCCAGGCGGGACGGCTTTGGGCGAACAGTTGCGTGCAATACTACTGGACAAGACCATGGCTATGCATGCGGAAACCGAAGCATTGCTGATGTTCGCTGCGCGGCGGGAGCATTTGGATAAAGTCATTCTACCCGTCCTTGCGCAAGGCCAATGGGTGGTCTCGGATCGCTTCACTGATGCCAGCTTTGCTTATCAGAGCGGTGGCAGGGGATTGGATAGCGATAAACTGGCTATCTTGGAACAATGGGTGCAAGGCGGATTGCAACCTGACTTGACGCTTTTTTTCGACGTGCCGGTAGAAATCGGGCAAGAGCGCGTTAGTCAAATCAAGAATAGGGATCGTTTTGAGCAAGAACAAGCTGACTTTTTTCAGCGCGTGCGCGCAGCGTATCTGGAGAGAGTAAAGCAGTTTCCTGACCGTATCAGAATCATCGACAGCAGCCAATCCTTAGCGGGAGTCAAGGACGCGGTTGAACAGACGTTGCAGCCTCTGTTGAATTATGGGTGATATTTATAGCTGGCAACAGGACATTTGGCAGAAATTGACGCACAGCCGACAATTCTTGGGGCATGCGTTGTTGCTCAAAGGTAAACCAGGCATCGGCAAATATGATTTTGCGCGCCAACTGGCGAAATCATTGCTCTGTATCGTACCAAGGACTGATCGCAAGGCTTGTGGGCAATGTTTGAGTTGTGGTTGGTTTGAGCAAAACAGTCATCCTAATTTTTATCCGGTGATACCGGAAGCACTTGCTGTCATGTCGGGAGGGAGCGAGAAAGAGGAGGGTGAAGAAAAATCCGGTAGCGCGGCAAGCAAAAAAAGCGTCAGCCAGCAAATCAGCATCGAGCAGATCCGTAAACTCTCCGATTTTGTTTATCTGACAGGTCATCAAAGCGGTTACAAGATTATTCTGATCTATCCGACGGAAGCGATGAATACTGCATCAGCCAATGCATTGCTGAAAAAGCTTGAAGAGCCGCCGGAAAATGTGTTGTTCATCCTGGTCACGCATCAGGCGCAGCATTTGCTGCCGACCCTACGCAGCCGCTGTCAACAAATTGCGATGCCAATTCCGGACGTTGAAACCGCTGTTGCTTGGTTGAAACAGCAAGCGGTTGATGATCCCGAAGGTCGCCTCGCGGGCGCAGGTTATGCACCCTTATCCGCATTGCTGTTGGATAAGGGAGAATATGCGGCGCACTACGAGCAATTCATCCAGCACATTGCCTATCCCAAGCAACTGGATCCATTGTCGTTGGCCGGATCGTTGCAGCAAACGAATCTGCCTGCTGTCGTCGATTGGCTGCAAAAATGGTGCTATGATCTGGTCAGTTATCACACCACGGGGAAAATCCGCTACTATTTGAACCAGTTGCCGGCCATTCAAGCGCTAAGCGAACAGATCGATTTGCTTGCGTGCGTGACTTTTACGCGGGAACTCAACACCAAACAACAACTGTCGCGTCATCCGCTCAATCCACGTCTGTTTCTGGAGGAAATGTTCATCGCATATGCCGCCCTGATGCGGGGAGAATAATTACTGCTTCTCAAATGCATCGTCCGCTTTCAAAACTTTCAGTGCCGCGCTGGCGCAGACTTCATCGTATTCAATTCCTGGTGCACCGCCGACGCCGATGCCACCCACTACCTCACCGCCGATTTTGATCGGAAAACCGCCGCCCAATAACAGAATGTTTTCATTCATCCGGGTCAAACTTTGTAATTCCGGTTTTTGCGTCACCAGGACGGCAAATTTATGCGTCGAATCACGCAAGCTGTTTGCAGTGTAGGCCTTGCGGCGACTGCTATCGAGCGTATGCGGCCCTGCGCCATCGGCCTTCAATTGTACCTTGAGCAAACCGGATTGATCGACAATGGCCACGCTAACCTTGAATCCATCGTCGTGACATTTTTTGATTGCCGCCATCGCCGCCTGGGTTGATAATTCCAATGGTAAAACTTTTTGCGAGGGAAAATCCTGCGCTAATATATGTGTAGACGCTGCACACAAAACGAGCGCGGAAATACCGGTTAATAATGATTTGAATGTATGAGTCATGATCGAGTCCTCTAGGTCAATTTTCACGGATATACATTAACACGACATGGTGAGATTATCACTGCTTTCAAGTAAAGGTGACAATATGATTACAAAAATGATCGATTATCAGGATGGAAACACAAGTCTGGAAGGGTATCTGGCCTATCATGAAACCGACAAACTAAAGCCTGCTGTGTTGGTTGCGCATGACTGGAGCGGACGGCGCGAAATGGCGTGTAAAGGAGCGGAAAGCATCGCCGACATGGGCTATGTGGGTTTTGCGCTGGATATGTACGGCAAAGGCATATTCGGTGCCGATGGTGACGCAGAAAAGAACGGCGCGTTGATGGCGCCGTTTGCCCAGGATCGCGCCCTGCTGCGGCGCAGAATTACTGCTGCACTGCAAGCCGTGCAGCAACTGCCGCAAGTCGATACCTCAAGAATTGCTGCGATGGGTTATTGTTTTGGCGGCATGTGCGTATTGGAACTGGTGCGCTCTGGTGCGGATGTGCAAGGCGTGATCAGCGTTCACGGCATTTTCGCGCCCGGCAATGTCGCCAATACAAAAATTACTGCAAAGGTGCTCTGTCTGCACGGCCACGACGACCCGATGGTGCCGCCGGAACAAGTGCTCGCATTTGAAACTGAAATGACCCAAGCCCAAGTGGATTGGCAGGTGCATGTGTATGGTGGCACGATGCACGCTTTCACCAACCCGAAAGCCAATAATCCCAGCTTCGGCACGGTATACAAGGAAGTGGCGGCGAACCGAGCGTATCGTTCGATTGCGAATTTTTTGGGAGAAATTTTTTCTTCTTAATAGGTTTTTAATTTTCTAGGGCTGTCGCGGATACCAACGTAGATATTGGTCTTTTAGCCTATGTCACAAGGCCGTAAGGTGAAAATAAACTAGACGGTAGTTGGGTTATACGCTGAAAATGTAGCTATTGATTTATTCATAAAAGCTTTCCATAAATTTCATTCTGGTGCCATACCTTTTGCACGCAGTTCTGCCAATGCTTGCGCGGTTTTTTTGAGATTACTCAGCCCCATACCGCGCAGAATATGGTCTGCCTTTGTGTATTGAATATTAATATAGGTCGTAATTTCTACTCGATTTCCCCACGGGTCAAGAAAATCAAGGAAAGAGCCACTTAAAAGCTTAACACCCATTTCTTCCAGTGACTGTCGCGCCAATTCTTTATCATCAACAGCAATTCCAAAGTGTCTTTTTTCATCAGGTTTTCTATCGCTATGCTTGGTGAAATTAATAAATTGATCGCCGAAATAAATAAAAGCTTGCGTGTCACTTTTATCGTTAATTTCGAAATTCAAGAAACCACTATAAAATTCCAACGCTTTATCAATGTCTCCAACCTCTAGCGCCACATGGTTTATCCCCACGGCATTTGCCTTGAGTGTTTCAGTTTTCTTCGTCATATGTTATCTCCGTAATTTCTCCCAATATGATACTGCATTGACTCTTTCGAATACTCTACAATTCCCCGTAACAACCGCCAATTCAACAATTATGCTACGGAAATTGAAATGCGCCTGTGACGGCATTACAAGCCAAATTTGATCTGTAGTTGAAGAATCATAGACTTACTCTGATTGATGCTGGCTTTTAATAGAGTCTCCCGAAGGACTAAAGGTGTGTGTTCATTTTATCCACATCCAGATCCCCATTGCCATCATCATCAAATTTTCGGTCAAGGATACGAAACCTAATGGCACCTTGCTGCCGCCACCGACGCAGGCGCATTTCAATTCGCGCTTGTCGATGTACACGGCCTTAAGCACCGAAATTGTGCCTACGGTGCCGATAAAGAGCGCGACGGGAGAAGATAGCCAAACGAGCGCACCCGAGATCATTAGGATACCCGCGAGTGCTTCTCCAAACGGATAGAGATAGCCGTAACGCACCCACTTTCTAGCCAGCAGATCATAATTTAGGAACATGGTCGAAAAACTCTCTACATTCTGCAATTTTTGTACTGCAAGCAAGCACATAGCAACGGAAATAAACCATTCAAAGGCGCGAATGGTAAATACAGTCCCGTAAATTTCCCAGCTCATGGCCAGTGCCATCAGAAAGGAGACGGCAAATATGGCGACGACCGGCTTATAGCTGGTGTCATCATCATTTTTGACTTTTTCTCCGAAATACATACGCAGCGCGTCGTATCCGCCAATACGTTTGCCATCAATCCAGGTTTGAGGCGTCGTTTCGACCTGGTGTTTTTCCTGGAAGGCGTCTGTTTCTTCACGTGTCTCAAGGTGATGGTCTTCAACGTTAAAGCCCTCGCGCTCCAGCAAGTCCTTTGATTTGAGACCATAAGGGCAGATATGATCTTTCATCACCATGCGATATAGTTTTGCGTTTTTTTGATGGGCTGAGGTCATGTCTATTCTCCGTCGTTTTTTATTTATCAGGGCTGAGCTGGAATCTATTGCGGTTTGAATTGGAGGGATAGGGATAGCTTTAATCTCATTGGGTTATATTTCCCGCCGCTTGCGGTGGGGTGCTTTATTACAATCGTTCCAGCAATATCTCTCTGATTTCTTCATCCTTCAACACAATTGGATTGGTCTTCATGCTGCTGCCACGGCAATTAGCGATGACTTTATCTAACGCAGTTTCTTGCAAACTGTAATGCGATAGCCGCGCCAAGGCAAGTTCGTTGGTCCATTGCACCAGCAAATCGATTAGTGCGTTATACGCGGCTTGAGGATCGATGAAGCGTTTCTGGCAGAGAATTTCGGCGACATGCAGGTACTTTGCCAGTGCCTTGTTGCTGGGTTCGCGCGCCAGCATGCTTTGAATATTAATTCGCGTGGCGGATGCGACTAGGGTGCCGCAGACGACGCCGTGGGGGATTGGATAAAAAGCGCCTAGTGGGGAAGCTAGGCCATGGACCGCGCCGAGGCCAACTTGCGCCAGCGTGATACCAGAGAGTAACGCGGCATAGGCCATTTTCTCGCGATGCTCTTGCAGTTCCCCCTCCTGACGGTAGAGTGGAATCAACCCATCCCGGGCGGCTTGCAGGCCACTGATTGCCAAAGCATCGGTGAAAGCATTGGATTTGATCGATACATACGATTCCAGCAGTTGCGTTAATGCATCCATGCCGTTGGCGGCGATTACTTCAGGTGGGCAACTGGCGAGTAAATCCGGATCGACAATGGCATATTCAGCGACCAGTTTGTCATGCCGGAATGATTTTTTAAAACCCTTTTCACCTTGCACGCTTAGCACGGCATTTTTGGTGGCTTCGCTGCCGGTTCCGGCGGTGGTGGGTACGGCAATGAATGGGATGGCTGGGCCTTGGTACGGTAATTCTGGGCCGACGCCTTCCAGGTAATTCATGACCGAGCGTTGAATTTTTATTAGTCCGGCAATGGCTTTGGCGGCATCCAAAGCACTGCCGCCGCCGATGCCCACCACGGCATCAAATGATTGGTTGGCATATGTTTTTACCAGATCATCGATCAGCTTAGGGGAGGGTTCTTCAGCAACCACGCAGTGCTGCCATCTGATTGCGTGTTGTTGGAGCTGATTGATCAAAGTCTCCCAGTGATTGGTATTAGTGAACGAGCTTGCTCCTGTTACAAGTAAGATGCGTGAACCATAACTCGCGATAATATCCGGCAATTTTTTGATAACACCCGTGCCAAATTCGATACGCGGCAGTCGAGCGATGGAGAAACTAAACATTAGCTGTTTACGACCGGATACAAGCCTTGATAGGGGACGCCCTGACGTGGTTCTGCCATCCAATCCGCGACGGTGTCCCGCCATGACAGGTAATGTGTAGTCTCCTTATGGGCGAGCGCATCCTGTTGAGTTTTATAGGCTTCGTAAAATACAAACTTTGTTGGATCATCCGCGGATTGCAGAATATCAAAGCGCACATTGCCTGGCTCAAGAATGGAGTTTTCGTGATTAAGTCGGCAAGCTTTCTTGAATGCTTCTATTTTTTCCGGTTTGACTGAAGCGTAGACAATGGTTACATGCATGATTTTTTTCCTTTCATCAATTTCTTGCTACTTAACTGATTGTAAAGTTTTCTGGTAATGAGCCCAGATATGCAGGTCTGGTGGTATTCTACTACTAATCCTTTAGGAGTTCTTTAGGTGTCTGCAGACTGCAGATATTTCAATTGCAAATTTCTGAATGAGCCAGATAGTTTTTGTCTAAGAGCGATTTTAAACTCTTTTTATTAATATTGAGGTTTTACCCATCTAAGTAATATGGATATAATTACGATATTGCCTTGTCATCCAAATCTTACGCATGCCTAATAAAAAAGACGTTGTACCGCCTTCCCTGCTGAATAAATTAGTATCTTTGACTACCATTCGAGACGTTGAATTATTCGAATCCAGTTTATTGAAAACTTTGACTGAGCTTTTAAGAATTAATCAAATTTCAATGTACAAGCTTGATCAGTTCAATACTACGTGCTGGTTGTCGACTTATTCAACTAATTTGATTCAAGATGATGATAAAAGAAAATTCTCAGAGTCACAGGAGATTTATACATCCGAAATCATGATCCCTGAGGAAATAAAATCTGCTCAGTTGTGGATAGAGACAACGAAGAAACCATATATTCATTACCAAGAAGACCGGTATCTGGTCGTTTATCCCATACTGTCCCTCAATAAAATTGAGGGGATGTTGACTTTTGAACTTTCTCATTCATTGACTGAAGAAGAAATGCTGATCATTTCCAGTTTGCTGAGTATTACGCATAATTTTTGTAGTTTGTTGGATGAAAGTCAGAAAGACAAGCTAACTGGTTTATTGAACCGTCAAACATTTGAAGCGAATATCAAGAAGATAAGTGCGCTTACATTAAGCTCCGATCTTAATCAAGATCATGATGGTAGTGAGTTAAACCGGAGAAGGCTAAAGGTGGAAGTAGGAAAATTCTGCCTCGCTATCATTGATATTGATGACTTTAAATCGATCAATGACCAGTTTGGTCATATCATGGGAGATGAGGTTTTGCTGCTGTTATCCTATGTGATGAAGCAAAATTTCCGCGCAAGGGATTTATTGTTTCGCTTTGGTGGAGAGGAATTTGTAGTGATTTTCCGTGTTTCCGATAAGGAAGAGGCCTATAAAGCATTGGAGCGTTTTCGTAATAAGATTCAAGAATATCGCTTTCCGCAAATCGATGGCGTGACAATCAGTATGGGCGCGACCTTGATCAACGAATTGAACTACTTGGCTTCCGAAATCATCGGACGTGCAGATCAAGCGCTTTATCATGCAAAACAAAACGGAAAGAACCAACTGCATTTTTATGAGAACCTTTTGGAAAATGGCCATATCCTTGAAAAAAAAGAGACCAATGCGATAAACTATTTTTAGCAATGCGAATATTTATACTACGCAGGAAATTTTTCAGTTATGGCAAATAAAATTGCAGATCACCAGCGATAATAAGGCCCATAAATTCCTCCCCGGAAAAATGGATAGTAACTAGGATAGCCAAAATAGGGATAAGGACCATAACCCCGGTTGTCATAATAATTGGGATAGGTTGGCCAAAGGTGAATTGCCGTTGCAGATAGCAGCGGTACTTGAATAATTCTTTTCCCGACAGTCCGTTCAATATCGCCAGCAATTACCCCGGCAACGGTAATTTCCTTATCTTTGGAATAGACTTCCGGATCGAGGAACTCAGTGGTTTTGACCACAAAGCGACCTTCGCCTGCTTTGTGTAACTGCGGGCGACCACTGAAATCGAGAGGATAATATAGAACTTGCATCAAACTTGCATACTCCTCATTTTCCACGTCAATAATCACGCCTCCCCAGCGTACAGGTGCATCCTTATAGTTATTGACGTCATGGCTGAGCTGATTATAGGAAACGTTTATTGCTGGCGCATTTCCGATTGCAGGCGGTAATCCAGCGCAGCCACTCAAAAGCAAATACGGTAATAGTAGTAGAACTGGTTTCATAACTTTTCTCCTGCGATTTATCTATATCCGGTCCAGTTGTGCTCCTAATTCAGTGCTTATACACAATTTGTTGTTATGATTCTTAGCTCCCCTGCGAGCTACAATTTGAATTGCAGGGTTGATCAATGGCAATGCTTTGCGGTTACTACTGAATCAGAGGCCAAGATTAAGATTCTAGTCTGATTGCTGCTGATGCCAGTCAGTTGTATGATTCTTAGGCAAGCATTTGGACAGAAAATTTCTGGACGGGTATTTGCTTGGACTAATTATTCAGTCAAAGGAAAATAACATTGTATCCATTATTACTGAAACAGCTTTGGCATGCGCCTTTGGCGAATGCGCCTGAGCAAGAAATTGTTTATCGTGATTATTTGCGTTTGAGTTACCGTCAAGTGTATGCGCGAATTCAGCAATTCGGTGCGGCGTTGGCAGCTGATAATATTCAGCAGGGGAATGTGATTGCAGTCATGGATCACGATAGCCATCGTTATCTTGAATGTTATTTTGCAATCCCGATGTATGGTGCAACCCTGATGACGGTGAATACGCGCCTGACACCGACGCAGATTGCTTTTACCTTAAATCATTCCGGTGCATCAGTATTGCTGCTGCATGTGGATTTCGTTCCGATTATCGATGGTATACGCGCGGAACTGTCAGGAATACACAAGATTATTTTGATGATGGATAAGGCGGAAGTTTTCCCAGCTACCGCGTATGTTGACGGTGAATATGAAACTTGGTTGGCAAATCAGCCAAGTAATTTTGATTTTGAAGATTTTGATGAGAATACGCGGGCGACGACGTTCTATACCACCGGCACTACCGGTGTGCCCAAGGGAGTTTATTACACGCATCGGCAGCTGGTATTACATACTCTTGCGGCAGGGATGGCGTTAGCCGCGCCGGCGGTACATCAACGATTTCATGCGAATGATGTTTATATGCCGTTGACGCCGATGTTTCATGTGCATGCCTGGGGTGTTCCGTATATTGCAACGTTGCTTGGTGTGAAACAGGTGTATCCGGGGCGCTATGTTCCCGAAATGCTGCTGAAATTAATTCGTGAGGAGCGAGTTACCTGTTCACATTGCGTGCCCACGTTATTGAAAATGGTATTGACGGCAGCGCGAGCATCAGCAACCGATTTGCGTGGATGGAAGGTTGTGGTGGGTGGATCAGCACTGCCTCAGGCGCTAGCCAGACAAGCGTTGGAAATGGGGGTTGATTGCTTCTCCGGTTACGGTTTGTCCGAAACAGCGCCGATCCTTACGTTGGCACAGTTGAGCGGTAACTACAGCAGTGCAGAGGAAGCCGTGACGGAAGATTCGTTGACGGTGTTATGCAGTGCTGGACGGGCCATACCGCTAGTAAATTTGCAAATTGTTAATGATGCGATGCAGTCGCAAGCCCACGATGGGCAAAGCAGTGGTGAAGTGGTTGTGCGGGCGCCTTGGTTGACGCCGGGATATCACGATAATCCTGAAGCAAGTGCAGCGCTTTGGCGAGGTGGTTATCTGCACACGCAGGATATAGGTGTAATCGACTCGGATGGATATTTACGCATTACCGATCGTATGAAAGACGTTATTAAAATTGCGGGTGAGTGGGTGTCTTCATTGGAGGTGGAAAATGTGCTTGTGTCGGTTGCAGGAATTAAGGAGGTGGCCGTAATCGGCATGCCGGACAAGCGCTGGGGAGAGCGTCCGTTGGCTTTGCTGGTTGTAGATGCAGCCTTGTTCAGTGAATCGGTTGCGCAAGATCATGTGCGCCTATGTGCCGCGCGTGGATTGATTTCGAAGCATGCACTGCTAACGCAATTTAAACGGATTGACTGTATTGCTAAAACCAGCGTCGGGAAAATTGATAAAAAAGCCTTGCGCGCTGAACATATTTCAGGCAGTTAATTAATAAGAAAATATTGAACGCTACAGTAGATGGTTTTAGTTTCTTACAGACAGCCTGGATTATGATGTTTATGAGCTTGCGGTTGAGGTTGAGTACGGAGCGACCTGATACGAAGCTAGCCGAATCATGAAGTCTATTAGCGGATAATTTCCTGATTTTCGGATCGGCGGTGATGGTAGTGGTTAAAAAAACGTCGTAGCAGATAGCTGCGCGCTATTGAAACAGCCGTGAAGATTAATCCAATTTGAATGTTTTGACTCATGCTGACTTCTATTTCATAGATCGGAAACACGATCAATTGAGCGGCTAAGGCTACAAAATACCCAATGATAACATTGGCGAATGATTCTATGAATGATTGGGTCCTAGTTTGCATAATTTTAATGAAGATTGGGTTTTACTGCTATTTTTCTGTCAGCAACATCATTGCACAAGTAAATGAAACAAGGAGGCCAAGCAATATGGGAGCCAATACTATTTCATCACCGGTTATTGCATAATATCCATATAGAATCAGTGAGAGTATCAATGTAATTATCAAAATTATTTTTTTCATATTCAGATCCTTCTGCGTAATTTAAGATCGCTATACTATTGCATTCGTATAAGTTAAATAAGGTTTTTCTTTATTCCTTTTAAAGTTGTGTTCGCCGCCTGTTTGCCAGGATTTATCGATTCCGAGTGCACTTCAGGTCGACTCATTTTGAAATCATGTGTCAATACACCTATACAGATGTCGAGCAAATAAACAAATAAATGTGGGGAAATTGAAAGCGATTAAGGATGAAAGGAAGCATAATTGGAATTTGACGTGGATCTTGTATGAGGTTGTGGGCTGTAGCTTTGGATTTTTCTGCCACAAAATGTACCGCGTTCGATCCATTCGAAAAGATATCAGTCAGAATTCAGAAACATAATACTACGCGAACTGCTCTCTAAGCAGGCTTATTATTTGCGAAATTTCTCATTGATAAACTGTGCAACAAATAAACCCGCAACTAATGCAATTGCAGAATATAAAACGATCTCTAACATATCAGACATTTTCCGAATACTCCAAATTAACCTACTTTCAATCATACTATATTCAATATTATTCATTGAATATTTTAATGGACGCATAATCATTATTTTTAAAACTGTAAGGAGAGTATTAATAATGAGAACAATTAGAAAATTAGCCTTGGTGATATCGCTGTGCTTTATTTTTTCGTCACAGGTTCAGGCCATGGAAGAAATTACTAACAGAGTTTATTTTAGCAGGGCGGGCACGAAGATTATAAGCGGAGTAGCTAATGCAACCACCGGATGGATGGAATTACCAAAAAATATGATTTTGTGGGGACAGAGAGACAAGAATGTTGTCATTGGGACTGCAGAAGGATTGTTATGGGGTATTTTTCATACTGCCAGTCGCACTGGAAATGGTGTATTGGATCTTGCCACTTTTTGGCTCCCAACCTATCCAGCGCCTGATCCGTTGTTCATTTGGGATGATTTCTCGAAAGATTCTGACTATATTGGTTGGCGCATGGCTAGGTGATAGATTGCTTTTATTTTACGCTATTTGTCTTATTGGTTGCTTTGTTGTTTAAGCTTGTTTTGTTTTAATTCGAGGAATATCTCTATATGAAACAAGGCCATGTCGTACTACATTAGACGCATGCCGTTGAAAAAATGGTGACACAAACACAACGAATGCTTTGTAACCACGCTTCGCGATGCTTGAACAGAAGAGCATATTATTGATCAGGCCTCTGGAAGAGGCAGGTCAAACTGAATTGTAGTTGTTCCTTTTAGCAAGGAATCTTAATTTATTTCATTTTTCTAATTTGTTCTTGTTTAATAATATAGCGCTGTATCATAGCCTCCATACTTGCTGCTAGATTGATAAACTGACATCCGGCGCGCATACAATTTTGACCGTTACGTAAAGTGATTTCGTAGGTGTTTTTTACCTGGATAGTGACATTAATAGTTCCAATCTCTGGGAGCATGATTTGGCAATTGCTATAAATTATGCCTGGGTCAAAATTGATAATTGGGTGCTGATCGATGACAGCAGTACCGCCACAACTTATGTCAAGGATCGCTACTTCCGCTTTGGCAGCTGTTGAACTTTTTCCGGGTATTGGAATAACACATTTAAGTGGTTTTACAATAGGAGTAGTAATGCGGAAATGATTTCTTCTTTGTATACGTAGAAGCATTTCTGGAACATTGACTAAAAATGCATCTTTATTATTAAATTGTATTTTCTTGATTTGATTACAGACAAATTCTATTTTTACTCTATTTTGTGTAGTAACAAATACTAATTCTTTGGAATTAAGTGCTTTATGGCAATGTTTGTCATTAATGCCATAATCAATCACCATTTCCTTCTTTTCAGAGTTTATGGATAGAATTGATGTTAGTATAAAATCGCTTTCATAGTCAGGATAAAGTGTAATCAGTGAATCTGCTTGCATGATTCCGCGAAGTATAAAAAGAATATCAATTTCCGAGTTAATGCGGAATTTTTCACTTTTTTCTTCAGGAGTTAGCATAGTAGGCTCTAATACTTCGTATGTTTCAGTATCTTCATTGGGTGCGAGCATTTCAATGTCCTTCCAAAGTTTGTTGTGTGATCTTGCTGCCAAGACTGTTAGCAGTCAAAGGCGTTTTTGCTTTTTCCAAGCGATAAAGCCATGCAAGTAATTCGGCGATTGCGACATAAAGCTGTGGCGGAATACGATCGTCGAGATTAACCTGCATTAATAATGCGACCAATTCACTTGATTCATGAACATAAATCCCCGCTTCTTTGGCGCGCCTTATAATTTCCTGAGCAATGAGGCCTCGACCTTTAGCAATGACTTTGGGCGCGATTTGTCCCTCTTGATAAGCAAGCGCTACAGCAGTGGGGTAAGATTCATTCATTGTCATTGTGCTGAACTTCTACCGTTTGTATGGTTAATCCTGCGGATTGCATATCTGTCGTGAGTAATGATCGATTGTCTTTTAATAAACTAGACGTATCAATTTGTGATGTTTTTAATTTAATATTAATACCTTGGGCATTAAATAAGATGTTGGCGGTAACATCTCCCAGTTGTGGCAACGATAAATGAAGTTGCGTACGCCACTGTGCTGCATGATCGAATTCATCGGTCTTGTTTCCATCTTCAGATTGTTGTTCATAAATATCCCATTCCATCGATTGGCCATGCCAAACTTCACCTCGCCAGAATAGATGTCCGGTTTCCAGTGTATTTAGTTGTTGCTGTACTAGTGGCAGAGTCTGAACATGCACTGGCATTTCAGGACTTGGCGAAGCTAAAATCGCTGTCTTAGTCACAGATAGTTCAGGCACTGCTAACATTAACTTACCCTGTGGTTCTTGTTGTAAATTCTCCAGTGTATTTTCTCCATTAATCCATTGAGCCTGATGTGATTCATAGAATAACCCACTTTGGGTAATTGTTTTTTGCAATAAACCGGGTAATTCAGTGCTATTTGTTAGCGTTCCATTCAGAATAGGAGAAGAGTTTGTTAGTGATTGGGCGGTATTTGTTGGAGCATGCTTTAAAGTATCATGCATTAGGAGGCCGATAAATCGTCCAGTGGTGCTTATTGAAGCGATATTTTCCTTTGATTCTATCGTTGCTTTGTCGAGGATAAGGAATTTTAGATTTGGTTGGTGAGAAATGAAAACTAATTCTAGTTTATTGCCGGGTTGAAACTTTGCAGGGAGATCTATCTGGAGTAGTTTATCGTTAACCAAGACTCTGGAACTTCCATTAGATAAACGTGCTTCAACAAATGCCTGATATTTTTGTCCTTGCTCAAATTTACTAGAAGAATTTTGTGAATCAAGAATTGCTGTTACAGGTGCTATCGGTGAAACAGATTTTATCTGTGTTAGGGGCGTGATTAAATCGGTTTTGATAATGATTGGATTCACGACAGCTTGTATTTATCCAATAGAAGCAACATATTCTGATACTTTATTTGGATGCTTATACATTGTTAACAGGTTGATATGTTTGTTGAAGATTGCGTGTGCGTTTATTAATGCTGAGCATATCTTGTAGTCTTGCCATCCAAGGTTCAATGATTGCTCGAATTTGGGCATCGTTATCCAATATTTGGTGAATAATTTTTACCTTTTTTTGCTGTAATTCTTTATCTAGTAAAGGCTCCGTGTCATTTTTTTTGAGGCTATCGGTTAGCTTTCTACATTCTTGTTCTAATGATACCAATTGATCCCATTCGCTATTTTGTGCAGCAGTCAGCATTTTCCCAGTTGTTGCTAAAATGGCATTGTAGGTTATTATCGTATGCGCATTATCCATTCTTTTACATATCCTTTTTCTTGTCACAGAAATCTTTGTTTAGGTAGCAATTGCTTTTATTGCAGTTAGAGTTCCATTGGATTCTCCGATTTCTTTCCAGGCACTATATAGTTCGGATAAAAGTTTATTTACTTCATTCAGTGTCTCAATATTATTCTGAATATTAGCCATTAATAATCGGTGCGTCATATAATCATAAAGTGCTTGGAGTTTAATGGCCAAATCACCGCCCGCATTCATGTCCAAACTAGCTTTCAAGCCGTGATCAATAATCATGATGGCTTTTGAAATCATTTGTCCTTTTTCTGCGATCTCGTTATTCTGCATATGTATTCTGGTTCTCGCCAGTGCTTCTTGTGCTCCTTCGAATAGCATTAAAATAAGTTTGTGCGGATCAGCTGACTCAACGCCGGTTTCAACACCAATACGCTGGTAGGCGGATATTGCATTATTCTTGGTAGTAAACATTTGGTACTCTCTTTTATATTATAAAAAGCTTACTTCTTGGAGCTTATTTTTAGCTACTTGCACCAGGCAATCTGGACAATTGTTGTTGTAAGAAATTGCTGGTTTGGGTCATGCTGACGATTGTCGCATCCAGTGCAGAAAACTGTGCACGTATACGCTTCTCTACTCCCTCGAGTCTCTGATTTAATGCTTCTCTCTGTGATTCAATATCTTTGATTGATGAATTAATGCCATCAATACGATTATCAATTAGATTAGATTTCAACATATCATCTACTAATTTACCCAGCTTTGCCGCAAAGCCATGCGCAAAATCGACAGTTCCTCTAGCACCTGTATTGCCACCGGATATTTTGAGAGTGAGTCCACTGCTGTCGGCAGCACCGGTTAGGATTTGACCAGAACCTGTGGCGGTGACGCCATTAATCGTCCCAGCCACATCTAGACCACTGGTTTCAACAGGTGTGCCAAATAAATCCTGTTTACCATTCCCGCCTGTAATTGATACAGTTGATGCAGCACCGAATTGATCGGAAGTGATAGTTAATTTTCCCGCTGACTCGCTTAGTGCTACTTTTATACCGGCTGCAGAAATTTCTGGTGCACCATTGATTCTTGACTGGATTTCAGCTGCCAGTGAAGTTGCCGTATAAGTGCCTGTTGCAAGAGTTACACTAGCGCTTACTCCATTAATAGTGAAATTTAGTGTGTCGTTGACTCCAGTATTAATACTCAGCGCAGCAGGAGCGCTACCTGCCGCAGTGCCTTGTGTCGCAATTTGACTGATATCCAATGAGTGCTTGCCATTGTTTGTATCAGGCTTAGCACTGATAAATGATACTAAACTGTCACTGGTTTTTCCAACGGAGGCAAACAGTGTCGAAATATCTTTTGTCGGATCATTCAGTACTTGGGATAGAGCAGTTGAATCAAATTTGAGAGTGCCATTCGCTTGAAAAGAAACGCCTACCTCAGTTAGTATGCTCAGGCCGCCGCCTGCAGTAGTCAGTGGATCGGAGATTGTGTTACGTAATTGTGTCTGAATTGAACGAACGGTTGAATCCCCCGTTAGAATAGATGCGCGCTTAGTAGCGGCATCATATTTTGAGAGATCGACGATGGTTTTATTAAGATCATTAAAAGCTTTAACAAATGACGACACTGCACTCTGAGTGTTTGCTGTGTCTCGAGATAAATTTAAGGTTGTTGTTGTGCCAGTATTTGTTTTCAATAGATCTAACGTGACACCTTCAATAGCATCTGTAATTTTGTTGGATGCTTTGTTAATTAGAATGCCGTCAATGACTAATGTGGCATTGCTGGCTGCCACAGTCTCAGTAAGATTAGTCGTGCCACCAGTGGATGCATCGTAATTAAGCTGAGATAATCCTACATTATCGGTATTGTTTGTATCAGTATCATTTGTAGTTATTTTTAGGGCGTTGCTCAAACCAGTATCCGTTGAAGCAATCACTAAACGATTGCCAGTGCCATCATTCACAATGCTGGCGGTTACTCCTGCGTTAGCTAGATTGATAGTGTCACGGATGCCAGCCAATGATGAATTGTCAGGAGAAATGGAAATTG
Organism: Nitrosomonas sp.; assembly: GCF_022842015.1. Taxonomy (GTDB): domain Bacteria; phylum Pseudomonadota; class Gammaproteobacteria; order Burkholderiales; family Nitrosomonadaceae; genus Nitrosomonas. The sequence goes on from NZ_JALHQJ010000004.1 coordinate 32,382, forward strand.
ATTGCGCAGCTTTATCTGAATTCAGTGTAAATGCGCCGCCACTGTATGTGCCGAACTGTATGGTTATAGTGCCGCTGCCGATTGTGGTGCCGGTAGTTGCAAAGTTAGCAGATTTTAATTTATGCGATTGTGCGAGTGTTTGGATTTCCATGGAGTAGCTGCCTGTTGCTGCAGTCGAATTGGCGCTTACATTGGCCAATGTTGTATCGGCAAGACTGGCCGTTTTGGCGGTATATTTTTCCGGATTGGCCAACGCAGAAAGACTGCTTTGGAATGAGGACAGCGCACCCTTTAGGCTACCGAAAGCAGTTAGCTGAGTTTGCTGTTTAGCCTCTTTGGTATCAAGGGATGACAGGGGGCGGCGTTCCAATGCCATTAATTGGCTGACAATACCGGTGACATCTAAACCTGATCCAATTCCTGGAGATGAAAGCATTTTTGAGTCCTGTTATTCTGATTCTATTAGAATTTTTATTATGCTTTGTCGTTAAGTAGCAATCCTTGCATCTTGTCTAAGCTGCGAGCTATTTCAATGGCCTCTTCTGTGGGAAACTGCCGAATAACCTCATCAGTATGGGCATCCAATACCTTAATGATTGATTTGCCAGTTTCTTCATCAATTGAGAAACGCAAATTATGTCCCAGAATATCTGCTGCCTCCTGAATTTCTTGAACAGCTTGTTTGATTTGTTCTACTGTCTCTGATTTATTATTTACTGTAGGTCGTCCAGTTGAAACAGGTGATGGAGCAACGTCAGTATCAGACATGACTTTCTTCTGAGTAACCGGCATTGGTGCTACTGGGTGTGAAATTGCATCTGATCTGTTTAATTGATTGATATTCATGAGATAGCTCCTCAAAGTTGAAACGTACGCGGGAGTTTTTCTTGATAATCCCGCGTACTATCAGCTTTATTTAATGCGTTGCATCATTTGTTACGGATTGCTTAACGTAACAGTGATAGAACATTATTGGGTAAGGAATTTGCTTGTGCAAGAATCGCTACACCTGCTTGTTGCAAAATCTGACCACGTGTCATGTTGGCTGTTTCAGCGGCGAAGTCGGCATCCTGAATCCGGCTACGCGAAGCTGAAAGATTCTCAGAAGTGCTTTGCAGATTCGCGACGGTTGAGCTGAAACGATTCTGATATGAACCTAAGTCGGCGCGGGATGAATTGATTTGGGCCAATGCTGCATCCACTGAGGTGAGTGCAGCTTGTGAGCCCGCTACAGACGATAGGCTTAGCGCCGCTACCGAAGAAAATGTGCTGTTATTTACGCCAGCAATTGAAAATGCAGAAGCATTAGCGTTGGCTGTCGAGATCGCGCCTTTGGCACTGGAAAGCGAGACAGTACCAGTTTTCACGGCAGAGATGGTAGCAGCAGCGCCTTCCGTCAGAGTCGAGCCACCGAAGCTGACTGTATCGTTACCAGCGGTGCTGTTCGCGAAGTTACTCAGAACAATATTGCGCCCATCCGTCGTGCTGAGGGTAATGCTCGTTTTCGAACTGGCGCTGGTGAAGCTAGCTGTGACACCGCTAGTGGCCTGAACACCGTTGATGGCAGAAACTACACTGCTCAGGTCATTCTGATCAGTAACCGATGTCGAAATCGCCTGTCCATTGATGCTGAATGAAACCGTACCAGCCGCACTCAGGCTACTTAGGGTCGTACTGTTACTTGCGGTGGCGGTTATTCCGATACCACTTGCTGCACTGTTGATAGCAGCAGCAACTTCTCTGGCTCCACCGGTAGTGGTCAACGATCCTGCTGTACCCGCAGCATAAGTAATTGCGCTCGTTGTGCCGCCATCTGCAGTGGTAAGGGTGAGATCGGTTTCTGCGAGTACAGCGTTGGTCAAGCTGGCGATATCGCCGACAGCAACGGCATTCATTGCTGTACCGCTAGTGGCTAAGGTATGGCTGCCGAGTGCAGAAGCGCGCGCATCATTGATTTTTGTAATATCGATGCTTTGGCCAGCATTAGCGCCAACTTGGAAGCTCTGATTCTGAAAAGAACCATCCAGTAAATTCGTGCCGTTAAACTGGGTTTGGCTGGCAACGCGAGATATTTCAGAAATTAATTGTGAAGCTTCGGCTTGTAGTGCAGTGCGATCACTGGCACTGTTGGTAGCATTGGAAGATTGTACAGCCAGCTCACGAATACGCTGCAGGTTGTTGCCGATTTCACTCAGCGCACCTTCAGCAGTTTGTGACAGTGAAATGCCATCGTTTGCGTTACGTACAGCTTGGTTTAAACCACGGATTTGTGAAGTCATTCTTTCTGAAATAGCCAGGCCCGCAGCATCATCCTTAGCGCTGTTTATTCTCAATCCAGAAGATAAACGTTCTAGTGATGTGTTGAGTGATGACGCTGATGAGTTAAGGTTACGTTGTGCAGTCAGCGAAGCGATGTTTGAATTTATAACTTGAGACATTTGGGTTCTCCTAATTTACATTTGGCATTATTGCCAGTTGGTTTGTCCGCAATCCTGAAAGGTATAAAAACCTTGGGCGGATAAATCTTTAATTTAAATTACGGTGGTGACTTCCTCGCAATCCAAGAAGAAAGGCAAGCACCGTTGATTGCAGTTATCGGAATTGATTTTGGAAAGTTTAGAGATTTGCTTTTTTGTGTTTTATCTATTTGGTTGGTTAGTAACAGTTATTCGTGATATAAATTACTTTCTAAAGGTGAAGTCACTCTGTAGAATATAGAATTAATTCAGATGGTTAATTTTTCAACCTAATTCTTAAGTTTATATCGGCTTCAATCAATGAGGGACTGAGATGGTCGATGAAGAGAAGTTAAAAATATTGTTGATTGAGTATTCTGCAAAGGATGCTGCTGCGGTTCTGAAAATACTATCACACAGTGGTTTTCAAACAGACTATCTGTGCGTTGCTACGGCTGACGATTTGCAAGAGGCTCTGAGGCTCCAGGATTGGAATGTGATTCTATCTGATTATGCTTCACCGCGACTTAATGCGTGCGACGTAATCAAATTGATAAAAAATCAAGGATTGGATATACCTTTAATCATCGTTTCCAGTGATATCGGTGAAGAAGCGGCTGAAAATATCATGGCTTTAGGCGCATATGATTTTATGATGAAGGCCAATCTTGCTAGATTGGTGCCGGTAATCAGACGTAGTTTGCGTGAAGTAAAGAATTATCAGCGTCTTATTACTGCTCAAGCTGCGCTACAAAAAAGTGAAGCGCTTTTTCAAGCTATTACATCTAATCTTCCCGGAGTCGTGTTTCAGTTTCAGTTGGGTAAGAATAATAAAGCTAGTTTCCCATATGTCAGTGATGCAAGCGAAACACTACTGGGGCTATCACCCCAGAAGCTAATGAGCAGCCCAGAACTTTTCCCGGAATTAATTCTGCCTGAGGACAAAGAATCTTATCGTCAACTTATGATGACATCTGCCGAGCAACTTTCAACCTGGAACTGGGAGGGCTGTATTCAAGTAAAAGGAGACAGTGATATTAAATGGGTTAGTTTACGTGCAACGCCCAGAAGAATGCTTGATGGAGCGATGTTGTGGGATGGCATTATGATAAACATTACCCGCAATAAGCTGGCTGAGCGCGAGATTGCACGTTCGCGTGAACAGCTGGCCGAGCTATCCTCATATTTGCAGAAAGTTAAAGAACAGGAGCGAGCCCGAATTGCACGCGAAATTCACGATGACATCGGTGGGACATTAACTGCCATTAAATGTGAGTTACTTCCTTGTATGGATAAGACAGCAAGAAAGCTCGAATTTTATCAACAGAAAGCGAAATCTATTGAATCACTAGTGGATCGTGTAATCGATAGTACTAGACGGATTTCGCTTGATTTGCGCCCTGGAATTCTTGATTGTGGGATCGTTGCCGCTGTGCAATGGCAAGCAAAAGAATTTAGTGATCGTACCGGTATTGTTTGCAGAGTATCATGCGACAATGATGAAATATCTTTAGATTCGGATTTGGCCATAGCGATTTTTCGGGTATTCCAGGAAACGCTGACAAATATTTCCAAACATGCCAATGCATCACGCATTCAGGTAAAGCTTGTCGAATTGAAAGGCTTGATTTTACTTGATGTGATGGATAATGGGTGCGGCATTACTGAAATTGATATGGACAAGCAAGATTCATTTGGAATACGGGGAATGCGTGAACGATGCCTGCAATTAAAGGGAAATTTTCATATTTCTGGAGAATCAGAAAAAGGAACTAAGGTGACCATTTTGATACCGACTGGGGATCCAGAATATGATTCTGAGCAAGCATGTGATTTAAATAATAAGTTTAGAGAGTTCCCGCACTCGGAGCCCATTAAGAAGGGAAAGCAAATTTCTCGGCTTTAAATAGCTGGAGGTATACATGATTAGTGTAATGATTGCCGATGATCATGCAATTGTTCGTCAAGGTTTGAAACAGATACTCAGTGAAACTGACGATATTAAGGTGACTGGGGAGGCAGAAACGGGTTTTCAAGCAATCAAAATTGCACGGCAACAAGACTTCAATGTCATGTTGTTGGACATATCTCTACCCGATAGAAATGGTATTGAGATTTTGAAGCAGATAAAGAAAGATAGGCCAAATTTGTCAGTATTAATGCTTAGTATGCACAATGAACACGAGTTTGCTATTCGTGCATTAAAAGCGGGCGCATCGGGTTATCTAAATAAACAAAGCGCACCTGCGCAACTGGTAGTGGCTATTCGGCAAGTCGCGGCGGGAGATAAGTATGTTAGCCCTGTTGTCGCACAAGAACTTGCTAATATTATTAACTCTGATATCGATAAACCCCTTCATGCTACTTTGTCCGATCGAGAGTATCAAACATTGTGTTTTATTGCAGCCGGTAAAACTTTGTCTGAAATATCGTCTGAGATGTTTCTGAGTCCTAAAACAGTGAGTGTTTATCGTGCGCGATTATTGGAGAAACTCAAACTGACAAACAATTCAGAGATAATTCGCTATGCAATAAAGAATAAATTGGTAGATTGATTTCCTAGTTAAAGATGTTACTGCAATTAGTTTAATTTTTTTTCGAATGAGTCGATATTTTTTAGTCCCAGGATTACTGATTCATTATGTTTAATTTTGACCGATTAATATGAAACAATTTAAAGATTCTAATCCACTTACTATTGCTCGCGAAACGCTGCGGCAACTTGCCTCGCAAAGAATTCAGCCAACTCCAGAAAATTACCACAAACTGTATCTTCAGATTTCTGGAAATTCAGAAACTAGCATCGACCCTTTAATTCCGGCATCAAGGAATCAAGAGTTGAGCCAAGCTAATGAATTAATTGATTCCACAGCAGTTTGGGGAGGCACGATCGAGGCATTGTTGAAACATTTGGAGAACAAGCAAGGCAGGCTGACAATTGCGAAAAAAAGAGACGGTGTTAATCGAGTGCTTACTAAGTTTTCAAAAGATTCAAATCAATTGCACATCAAGCTGAAGGCATTGATCGATTCTTGGGGAATGTTAGCGCCCACTATTCAAGAATCATCCGAGGATGTGCAAGTAAAGAGTTCTTTGTTGCAAGTTGATTTAATACCACAAGACTCTCGAACATCGCAAGTCGTTTTAGAACAGAATCTTACCTTTGGGCATTTTGCAGATCAACTATTGGAGTTAATGTCTCAGATATTAGAGCATGTGGTCGCTCGACAAATTGAAGATATTGTTCTAAATGAAGAAGCAAAAATACTGGCAAACCAAGTGCGTAAGATTCAAAATAAATCAGACGTAGAAGGATTTACGGTTGATTTTCAGAATTTTTGCAGAAAATTCGATGCATATGGGGAAAATGGACTTAAGTTGAAGAAAGGCTTACTGAAATTACTCAATATGTTTATGGATAGTACTGGTGAGTTGTTAGCCGAGGATCAATGGGTTGGAGTGCGGCTTAATAAACTGCGTGACACTATATCCAGACCCTTAGATCTTCAGGTCATAGAACAAGCTGAGCATTATATAGAGGAGATAGCACAAAGGCAGGAAATAATCAGACATAACCTGAATGAGGCCAAGACGACGTTGAAGCTCATGGTGACTTCTCTGATTACAAATATCGAAGAGTTGAGTGATACTACGGGAGAGTATCAGGTTAAGCTGGAGCAATATTCGCAAAGAATTAGTAATACTGATGATATTAAAGAACTTAATCAATTGCTTGGATTGATTGTGGAAGAAACCAAGCAGATGCAAACAAGCGCATTAAATTATCGTCGTGATTTTCTTGCTGCTCGTGCAGAGGTCAGTTTTGCACAGAATAAAATCGACCAGCTTGAAACCAAGTTGGTTGAGATGGGTGAGAAAGTTCATGAAGATCATTTGACCGGGATACTTAACCGGCGTGGCTTGGATACTGCCTTTGAGCGAGAAGCCTCTCGTTCGATACGTCATGAGCATCCATTATGTTATGCACTGCTGGATATCGATAATTTCAAACAACTCAATGATACGCACGGCCATAAAGTAGGTGATGATGCCTTGAAATACTTGGTGGAGTCTGTTAAGGATACGACGCGCCCAGAAGATATCGTGTCACGATATGGCGGTGAAGAATTTGTGATTTTGCTTCCTAATACTAAGCTAGAGGAAGCGGTTCAGATAGTATCTAGAATACGACGGAATTTAACTAAGAAATTTTTTCTGCATGAAAATAAGCGCTTGCTAATTACATTTAGTGCGGGTGTTGCCCGGCTCCGGCCAGAAGAATCACAAGAAAGTGTCTTTAAGCGTGCGGATGAAGCTTTGTATCGTGCAAAAAAAGGTGGTAAGAATCTAATTCTCGAGGCAGAATGAATTGCTTAGCCATTGTTAAGTCCCGATTCCCCATTAGGAAAACCTATTGAATATACTAGAGTTTCAATAAATCATCATCACGTATGTTTGAAATTCTTTATTCCCAATCAGTTTGATTAAGATTGCTTGTGTTATTGGTTTCTCGTCATTGGCAAGTTTCTAATGGGAAATCTGAGTTAATTAGCACATAAGCTGTTCTTATGGATAAATAGTACCGATTTCCCTTTTTATTCTTTAAATCCGTTCTGGATGAGTTCTGTTAACTTTGCAGACATGGCAGTCCATACCAGGATGGGTTCTCCTTCGCAATCCAACGAATTTCCCCTACTGGCTTAATCTGCATCTAATGTTGTCAATTTAGGAGGATAGCAATGCAAGAGGCCATTAATCATAAACAAAAAAGAATGTTGAGATTGGTTAAATCGACTAAAGCTATTAGAAGTGAGCACAAACCTATGATTGATTCTGAAGATTATTATAAGCAAGTAGAACGTTACGCTGATCAAATCCGTAAAACACGTAATGCTGATGAGATCATTCGAATTCTGGATGTCGTGTTATCTGAGACTCGAGGGTTGAAATTTAGTGATGAGGTTTTTGCTGCGCAGGAGCAGGTAAAACGGGCAGAACGAAAGATTGAATTATTGAAAGGTGAATTGGAACAACTGCGGGGGCTTGTGCAGACAGATCAAATGACGGGTGCATTCAATCGTCGTGGTCTTGATGAAATTTTTAAACGTGAGGCAGCGCGTGCCGACAGAAATGCACAATCGTTGGGGGTGGTTCTGATTGATCTAGATAATTTTAAGAAAATTAATGACAATTTTGGCCATCAATATGGGGATAGTGTACTAATAAACTTAGTCACTGTTGCTAAGGAAACATTACGACCTTCCGATATCGTTGCACGTTTTGGCGGAGAGGAGTTTGTGATTTTATTGCCCGAAGTTGAGCTTGAAGATGCATTAACTATCATTCAGCGGTTACAAAATAATTTGGGAAAAAATTTTTCTTTACAAATCGATAATCAATCAATGCCTGTAACTTTTAGTGCTGGCGTTGCACTTCGTTCGTTTGGAGAGCATCAAAATTCAGTTATAAGCCGTGCTGATAAAGCACTTTATCAGGCAAAACGAGCTGGGAAGAATCGGGCAATTCCTGCCTTGACCTAACTGAGAACTTGGGAAGTATATGAGGAACAAATCATAATTCAATATATTAATCCCTGTGAAATACGTTTGTTTGTGATGAATAAAACTAGTGGAGCAAGTGGAGCAAACAATGGAACCGGTGTGTTTAAACGTTTCTTTGTATCGTTTGGTTAATGTGAGGGAATAAATGGAAGGTTTTTTTCTTGGGCGACAGCCTATTCTAGATCGTAATCAAAATTTGGTGGCCTTTGAATTACTTTTTAGGCAAGAAGAATATGATGAAAAAGCAAGTATTATTAATGACTTATCTGCGTCCGCAAATGTCATCATCAATGCATACTGTCAATTGGGTATTCAGAATGTATTAGGCAAGCAAAGAGGTTTTATCAATGCGGATCCAGAATTAGTTATGAGCGACATTATTAGTCTGTTGCCAAGCAAACATGTTGTTCTCGAATTAAAAGAGACAGTAGCTGTGACGGCAGATTTTATGCGGCGATGTAGCGAGTTAAAACAGAAAGGGTATCAATTTGCACTAGATAGTGTGGTCGCGATGAATGAGAAAGTCGAGCAATTGCTACCATTGGTCAGCGTAGTCAAGGTAAATGTACTTGAACTTGAGAAAAATGAGCTTTCTAAACTGGTAACTGAGTTGAATCGTTGGCCAGTATTGCTTTTAGCGCTAAAAGTGGAAACTCGCGAACAAGAAAGCAATTGCATGCAACTTGGATTTCAGATGTTTCAGGGGTTCTATTTTGCAAAACCTGAGGTGTTGTCGGTTAAGCGAGCTGACCCAGGAAAATTGTCGCTATTAAAATTACTGACGTTAGTAATGGGTGATGGTGACATTGAAGAAATAGAGAAGGAGTTTAAGCATCAACCTGGGCTCAGTTATAACTTGATGCGCATGGTGAATTCTGTGGCAAGTGGATTGCCACAAAAAATCAACTCAATCAAACATGCGATTATGATAATGGGACGAAAACAGTTGCAAAGGTGGGTGCAACTGTTGCTTTATACAGCTGATCAGTCTAATGAGAATATGTCTAATGCATTAATGCAAACTGCTGCTGCACGGGGTAAATTAATGGAATTGATTGCAACAGCGGAGCGTCCTCACGATAAGAATCATCAAGAAAGAGCATTTATGGTAGGAATATTATCTTTGCTCAATGTGCTACTTGGTATTGAGATGCAGCAGATTGTCGACAAGTTGGGAATTCCAGATGATATGAGTCAGGCATTATTAAACCGGGAAGGACGATTGGGACAAGAATTGAAGTTAATAGAGGCTAATGAGAGAGGGGAAGTTGCTGTCATTCAATTGATATTGGTTGAACTTGGTTTTCTGAGTTTGAGTGAATTGGCGGATATTGAAATGCAAGCAATTGGATGGACTAATCGGATCGGTGAAGTTGCCAATTGAACTGTATTTTTCATGTGGTTAAATGTATTTTTAAGTTTTAGCATTGATATGTAACTAATATATATTACTAGGGATTTTATTGAAGTTGTGTAATTTTCGAAGAACTTTACTGAGATATTCGCTTTATTCGTGACTGTCGACTCCATGTCACTTATTTCATAGATCTACTAGATTCTTGGGGTGAGCGTGGAATTAAAGTTGTTAAATGTTATGACGCTAGTGCTTTATATTAAAGAAAGATATTGGTGCGAAAAAGATACTCATACTCATGTTTTTAACTTAATGAATTTGCAAAATTTAGCGGTAAAGTTTATGTGTTCGCATAATAAAAATATAGATTAATGTCTCGGACGATTGCGTCAATAGCTCTGAAAAAACAAGTGGCGAGGAAAAGATGATGACTGAGCTGCAATCAGCTAGCGACAAGCTTGATAATAAAGCAGAAGATAAATTGGTGCTGGAAGATAAGGATGGGGTTATATGCAATAACACTGCCAGCGAGTATCTTATAGGCATTAAGGGAGATTTAAACCAAGCGGAAAGATTAGTTAGTGACGCAGCCAACAATTTAGTATGTAACTTCAGATATATAAGTAAATTAACAGGATCTCATCACGAGATGGTTCTGGCGATTGAAAGAATGGTTACTCCTGAAGAAAGACATTCTATTAATGAATTATTGGAAAAACAAATGTTAATTGCTAATCGAATCGAACAAGAGTTAGAGGCGGTAATCACTTCCTTACAATTCGGTGATTTAGTTGCACAATTACTCGCGCATACCGCGCGTCAAGTGGAAATGTTGAGCGATGAGTTGCGGGGTATTGATCGACAAGGTAGTTTGCAGGGAAAAGCTGAGAAAAGAGCCTTGAATTCAACACATTCAAGTATTAATAAGGCAGTTAATGAAGTAAAAAATAAGGGTAAAAAGAAGCCAGTAGTGCAGCAAGGAATGAAAATGGGCGATATTGAGCTTTTTTAGCAAAATGCTTGGTAGGCAATTTTTTATCAAGCAAATTAATATTATCAGTAAAGGAGCTAAGTAAATGGCCAAGACAATACTTGCAGTGGATGATTCTGCTTCAATTCGGCAGATGGTGGCTTTTACGCTTAAAGGCGCAGGTTATGAGGTCATTGAAGCAGTTGATGGTCAAGATGCTTTCGATAAGGCGAGTCATTATCAAGTTAATCTAATATTAACTGACATCAATATGCCACGCATGGATGGATTAAAGCTACTTGAGTTGCTGCGAAAATTGGCTCAATACAAAAATATTCCTATCTTGATACTGACCACAGAATCCGGTGATGAAATGAAAGCAAAAGGTAGAGCGGCAGGGGCAACTGGCTGGCTAGTGAAACCGTTTGATCCCAAACGATTATTGGAAGTAATCGGTAAAGTTATTAGTTAGAGGTTAATATTTTTAAGCAGATTAATAGACTTAAATAATTTTTAATCCCAAAGGGTAAGTGTTTTGTTATTCCTTCATTACTTAGTTTCTTTCTTTATACCGCAAGCCAAACAATTCAACTTGAAATAGGGCTTCCTATGAGTACAGATCTCGAGCAATTTTATGAAATATTTTTTGAGGAATCCTCAGAGTTACTTGCGGACATGGAGGCATGCTTACTTAGGCTCGATGTAAATTCGCCGGATTTGGAAGACTTAAACGCTATATTTCGTGCTGCTCATTCTATTAAGGGTGGAGCGGGTACATTTGGTTTTACAGATATGACGGAGATGACGCATATGTTGGAAACACTGCTTGATAGATTGCGGAAGGGCGAGCTTAAAGTACGTAGCGAGATGATCGATGCTTTTTTAGGGGCTGGAGATGTTATCAAAGCACAGCTGGCGGGACATCGTGGAGAAGGGCAAGCTGATCCTGCTGCTGCTGAAGCAGTTTGCGAGGAACTTAAGAAATTAAGTGAGAACGCGCAGGAGGCTGTATCGGTAGAAGATATAAAAGTAATTGTTTATGACGATGAAGCCAAATCAGCGTCGGAGGGGACTGATGCAGAGTCAATGGCAGAAAAAATTTCTCAAGAAAATGCTGTCACACGACTTAGTTTTAGTATCGAATTTTCCAGTGCAGATTTGAGTAGTGCCACAATTGAGAATTTACTCGCTAATTTGCAGGGAATGGGTAATCTGGAAAATCTTACGCCTGTAAATGCGGAGGAGCGTTATAAATTAGTATTGACTACAAGTAGTAGCGAAGAAGATGTTTGGGAAACTTTGGTATTTGTGGTTGACCCCACAAGCCTTGAAATTAAAGCAGTTACATTTGACAGTGCTCGAGTTAAGGCAACAGAAATTGAAACCCTTAATGGATTAGTTAGTAATACAGAATTTTTAGCAGAAGAAGATACGCTAAAGTATAGGATGCCACCTGCTCCAGGTTATGGGTTTTTCCCTGGGGCACCCGCTGCACCGAAGGATGTAGAAGACTCAGATATTGGTTTTGACCGGACACAGTTGCCGGATACAGGTAGTAGCAAAAATGAATCTCAAGTCATCAATAAATCTTCCGGGAAAGCTAATATCGCGGCGGCTAGTGAAACTTCATCTATCAGAGTCAGCATAGAAAAAGTTGATCAAATGATTAATTTAGTCGGAGAGCTGGTCATTACTCAAGCAATGCTTGCTCAGACAGCTTCTCAGTATGATCCGGTACTGTTCGAGAAGTTGTACAGCGGAATGAGTCAGTTAGAGCGAAATACACGAGATTTGCAAGAATCTGTGATGTCAATCCGTATGATGCCAATCAGCTTTGTATTTAGCCGATATCCGCGAGTTGTTCGTGATTTGGCTGCGAAACTGAATAAGCGTGTGGAGTTGAGGACTGTTGGTGAGAATACAGAACTTGATAAAGGGTTAATTGAGAAAATTGCTGATCCTTTAACACACTTAGTCAGAAATAGCCTGGATCACGGTGTAGAAGTAGCTGAAAAACGTGTGGCTGCTGGTAAGCCAGCACAGGGCACAATAACCCTGCGAGCTTTTCACCAGGGAGGGAGTATTGTTATCGAGGTTAGTGATGATGGCGCAGGACTAAATAGAGGGAAAATTCTTGCCAAAGCAAGAGAACGTGGATTACCTGTACATGATGCAATGACAGATCAAGAAGTCTGGTTGTTGATTTTTGAGGCTGGTTTTTCAACAGCAGATCAGGTTACAGACGTGTCAGGTCGAGGTGTTGGCATGGATGTGGTGAAACGCAATATACAGAGCATGGGGGGGCGTATCGATATTGAATCGACGCTTGGATCTGGTACGCGCATATCCATTCGTTTGCCACTAACGCTGGCCATACTTGATGGATTATCTGTGGTTGTTGGAGACCAAATGTTTATTGTGCCATTAAATTATATAACCGAGTCATTGCAACCGATGGCCACTGATATTAAAACAGTGAGTGGGAAAGGGCGCGTGGTACAAGTGAGAGGTGAATATCTCCCAGTGATTGCATTGCATGAGTTTTTCAATTTGCGTCCTAGCGTAACAGAGATTCATAAAGGAATTCTTGTCATTCTTGAGGCTGAAGGACATAAAGCAGCGTTATTTGTGGATGACCTGGTTGGACAGCATCAGGTCGTTATCAAAAGCCTTGAGAGTAATTACCGCAGAGTTCAGGGAGCTTCGGGCGCGACTATTATGGGTGATGGCAAAGTTGCGCTTATTCTTGATACCGCAGCTTTAGTAATGGCATCACAGCAAGAGCTCGTATAGGAAATTCATTACTTATTTATGATGCGCGGCTTATCGGTATTTTATGTCAGAACAGGTATGAACAGTGGAAAACTTGAAGTTTGGGAGATGTTGATTATAGTCGGTTTACTGGGTATCTAAAGTGTGGCAGAACATGTAATGTGATCAGTTTGGAAGCGGATCAGCTGCGCCCTTACCCTAGATTGGGTTATAGAGACTGATGCCGAATACATTGTTGGCTTGGGAATGAATGATGAGGTAGTGTACCGGACTAATCAATAACTTTGTTATTTAAGGTGATTTTCTGTTTACTTGAAATTAAGGAGAATCCCAAAATCTATTTTTTGAAAAAATTCTTTTTATATTCTACCAATACAAGTGCCAGGCTTGTCAACGAGCATAGTAGATGCGCCAGTTTGGTGTTTATGATCTCGAGGGATTAAGGAAAAGTATATTAGTTCGATATATGAGGAAGTGAAGGAATTGAATAAGAAGATATTGATACTGTAAACGGTTATCGCAAAATGGCATTTTATTTTATTTTGTTTGTGGATGGGAATTATGGGATTGATTACAGATACCGAAGATGGCCCTGAAAGTAAAACGCGCGAATATAATTTTACTCAGAGTGATTTTGACCGAGTTAGAAAGCTGATATATAGGCATGCGGGTATCTCTCTTTCTATAGGTAAGCAGAACATGGTGTATAGCCGACTTGCCAGAAGATTGCGTGCGACGGGCTTTGATAGTTTTGATGAATATTTGGACTATTTAGAACGTGGGAATTCGGAAGAGTGGGAGGCGTTTACAAATGCTTTGACAACGAATCTTACGGCTTTCTTCCGCGAACAGCATCATTTTCCCATTCTCGAGAGGCACGTAGAGAAGCGAAAAAGTCACAACAAAATTCAACTTTGGTGTAGTGCCTCATCTACTGGCGAAGAGCCATACTCAATGGCGATGGCAATGGTGCAGGCGTTTAAATCATATACTCCTCCCGTACATATTCTGGCGACGGATTTGGATACAAATGTATTGGCGAAAGCCCAAATGGGTATTTATTCACTGGACAAGTTAGAAAAACTACCTAAGGAAAAACTTAAACAGTTTTTTTTAAAAGGTAAAGGCTCTCATGCTGGATCAGTAAAGGTTTGTCCCGAGTTACAAAATTTGATTACGTTTCGGCAATTGAATTTGCTTAATGATAACTGGCCCATTCGAGGCCCATTTGATGCGATATTTTGCCGTAATGTAATGATCTATTTTGATAAACAGACACAATACAAAATTCTGAAGAAATTTGTGCCATTGCTAGCTCCTGACGGATTGTTGTTTGCTGGTCATTCTGAAAGCTTTCAACATGCTATTGATTTATTTAAGTTGCGTGAGAAGACTGTTTATGAATTAACTAATCGGCAGAGATAATAATATGGTTGAGATCCTTGATGAGCAAATTGCGAGCAATTTATATTTTGACAAAAGCTTTAACCATCAAGCAGTCAAATTGTTACCAGGTGAATACTATGTCACTGATAAAGACATGCTCTTGGTAACTGTGCTCGGCTCATGTGTAGCAGCTTGTATACGTGATTGTTATAGCGGTATCGGTGGTATGAATCATTTTATGCTTCCAGATGGTGGTGCGGACATAGGTAGTCCGTTAAATGCTTCAGCTCGTTATGGTACGTATGCAATGGAAATATTGATCAACCAGCTACTCAAATTGGGCGCTCGCAGATGTAACCTCGAGGCTAAAGTATTCGGTGGTGGTAATGTTTTGGATGGGTTGACGGTTGTAAATATCGGGCAGAGGAATGCAGATTTTGTTTTGAAGTTTTTACAAACCGAAAAAATAAAAGTTGTAGCGCAAGATTTAGTTGATATATTTCCTCGTAAGGTCTATTTCTTTCCAAAAAACAATAAGGTAATGGTAAAGAAATTACGGGATATTCGTAACGTGACTATTTCCCAGCGTGAGAAAGATTATAGTCAACGTTTGCGCAAGGTTGAAAGTGGTGGAGAAATAGAATTATTTTCTTAGCTGAATTTGCTTCTTGAATTTCCTTGAGTTCATATTATGAAAAAAATTTCAGTTCTAGTCGTTGATGATTCAGCACTTATTCGTAAGTTATTGAGCGAAATCATTAATAGTCAACCGGATATGGAAGTCGTTGGGGCCGCGGCTGATCCTCTGGCGGCACGCGAAATGATACGAGCAATGAATCCAGATGTACTGACTTTGGATGTCGAAATGCCTAAAATGGATGGAATTGATTTTCTAGAGAAATTAATGCGATTGAGGCCTATGCCTGTTGTTATGGTTTCAACTCTGACTGAGAAAAGCTCGGACGTAACTTTCCGAGCACTTGAATTAGGTGCAGTCGATTTCGTGTCTAAGCCTAAAATGGATATAGTGTCGGGATTAAAAGAATATGGTAACGAAATTGCAGATAAAATCCGTATCGCGAAATCAGCTAGGCTCAAGCGACATATACCTTTGCCAATTTCAAAAAGTGTTAATGCAGATGTTGTGCTGCCAACTGTATCAAACCGTATTTCGTCGACTGAAAAGTTAATTATAGTAGGTGCCTCTACTGGCGGTACAGAAGCAATTAAAGAATTTTTGATTCGCATGCCGCCTGATTCACCAGGTATACTTATTGCCCAGCATATGCCGGAAGGATTTACCAGGTCATTTGCTAATCGTATGAATAGTCTATGCAAGATATCAGTTGTTGAGGCTCAGGGAGGAGAAAGGGTGTTGCCAGGCCATGCTTTTATCGCACCAGGACATTCGCACTTATTGCTTAAACGTAGTGGTGCAAATTATCTGACTGAATTAAATCATGGTGAACCAGTGAGTCGACATCGACCCTCAGTTGATGTACTATTTCGTTCAGCAGCAAATTGTGCAGGCAAAAATGCTATTGGTGTAATTCTAACGGGCATGGGAAAAGATGGTGCTGTAGGAATGTTGGAGATGCACAGAGCGGGGGCATATAATTTTGCTCAAGATGAGGAGAGCTGTGTTGTTTTTGGGATGCCAAAAGAAGCTATTGCTGCAGGTGGAGTTAATGAGGTTATTTCATTAAAAGATATGGCTAGATGTGTTCTATCAAAGGTATCTAGTATGGGGTCACAACGTAACCGTATTTAGCTTGCTTGATTTCCTGGTATTTGATTTAGGATAAAGTGAAAAGTACACTATCAATGAAAAGATCTGTTTCTCGACTTATTATTTTTGTTGGTATCAGTTTTTTAGTTAGCTGTGGATCAATTCAAGAACGGTCTTTTTCCACGCATGATTCTCGTTCTGCTGCCAATAAGCCCCTAGATCCCAGTTACCTGAGAAAAATACTCTATTCTCACTATAATGAATGGCAAGGTGTGCGTTATGAATATGGTGGACTGAGTCGACGTGGGATAGATTGCTCAGGTTTTGTACATTTGACGTTTAAGTCAAAACTCGGTAAGAATTTACCAAGAACGGCAAGGATGCAAGCAAAAATTGGGCAAGAAGTTAGAAGAAATGATTTAAGGGCTGGAGACTTGGTGTTCTTCAGAACTGGTAAATCTTCAAATCACGTAGGAATTTATCTGGAGAATAATAAATTCTTACATGCGTCTCAAAAGAAAGGTGTCACAATATCACGGCTTGACCAAGTTTATTGGAGATCCAATTACTGGAAATCCGTTCGTATCTAATTTGAAATATTTCCTTCTAGTAGCTTTCCGTATCTTGGTGTGAGCCGTGTGGGAGAATCGCTGCTGATATATTGTTTATGTTTAGAGCGTTGATAAATAATCTACACTATATTGTGGAAAAGTGAAATGGATGAAGAAATCAAGCAAAGATTACAAAAGAAAGATTTCTGGCAGCGTGGCCTTTATGTTATTTTCTTTATGTTTATCTACGGCTTATCTAATTCTTTAGTTATCTGTGTCGTTTTCTTTCAGTTTGTTACTTTGATAATAACTGGAAAAACAAATTCCCTATTACTTGGATTCAGTCAAGGCTTAAATGCATATATCCATCAGATAATTAGTTATTTGTCATTTAATACTGACTTGCGCCCATTTCCGTTTAGCGCATGGCCACAGGATACTAATCGTGTTGGATTTACTGACACCAGTGCAGATGATTGATTGACTATGGCTATCTGACGCGACAAATCAGCATTTCAATGTTTTTTGTTGCAGAAGAAGAGAGTACACTGTCGGCGGTTTATCTAGTCGCCCTGAAAAAGTATCGGAAAACAATTATTTCAGGCAAGCTGTCGGAAAAAAGAGTTAGAAAATGATTAGCAGTCATTGTTTTAAGTTCCAAGCAGCTGCGGCCATCCACAGATTGATGTGATCACCATGTGTGCCCTTCAGGTAATTTCTGGCCATTCGGTAATCCGATCTCAGGCGGCCGATAATGGGCTCAATTGCTGCACGCCTTCTGCATTGTTTTCGTTTGTTTGACTACTAGAGAAGTTGCCAATCTCAGTGCGACATGAATAATTCCAGGGAATGAAATCTATTATGACCGTATTAATAATAGGTGCAGCAGGTCAATTAGGTACAGAACTTTGTTTGCGCAGCAAAGAGCGTGGCTATAACTTCGTTGGTGTCGATTACAATGAATTGGATATCACCAATGAATCCAGTATTCAGGCCTTTGTTGCACATATAAATCCTACAATTATTATCAACGCTGCCGCTTATACTGCCGTCGACCGCGCTGAGACTGATATTGCTTCGGTCTTTGCCGTCAATCGTGATGGTCCGCTATATCTGGCAAGGTCCTGTGTGAAGGCTGATATACCGCTATTGCATGTTTCCACCGACTACGTATTTGATGGAAGAAAGTCTGCCCCATATCATGAAACAGATACTCCGAACCCGCAGGGAGCTTATGGCCAGAGTAAGTTAGAAGGTGAAACTGCTGTTGCCAATACGCTGGAAAAATACATAACGCTACGTACAGCCTGGGTATTTTCAGCCACAGGCAATAATTTTGTCCGCACCATATTGCGTCTTGCTAAAGAACATGACGAACTGAGTGTTGTTGCTGACCAAACCGGCGCGCCAACCTGGGCAGGCGATATCGCTGAAGTCCTGTTGGAAATTGTGGATCGAATACACCAAAGTATGACTATTACTTGGGGACTGTATCATTACACCGGTGTCCCTGTCACCACATGGCACGCTTTTGCTGAAACCATCTGCCAACAGGCTTTTGAGCTAGGCATGCTGAATAAAAAACCGTTTATCAAACCCATCAGCACATCTGAATATCCCACCGCCGCCAAGCGTCCACAGAACTCAGCGCTGGCATGTGCGCGCATTCAAGAAGAATTACTCATTTCTCAAACAGACTGGCGAAAAGGGTTAGAACAAGTGTTAATCCAATGGAAAAAAAACAATGAATTATCAACCTAAGCATTTATTAGTGACGGGTGGCGCTGGATTTATTGGCAGCAACTTCGTGCATTATTGGTTGCAGAAATATCCTGACAGCCAGGTTACGGTACTGGATGCGCTTACCTATGCCGGAAACTTACAAAACTTAAGAAATATACAAAACAACAAGGCTTACAGTTTTGTGCACGGCGACATCCTTGATACCGCATTGGTAGAAAAATTATTGCACGATGCTTCGATTGATACCTTAGTGCACTTTGCTGCAGAAAGTCATGTGGATCGATCAATTCTAGGGCCAGACGCCTTTCTTAAAACCAATATCGAAGGCACGCATTCATTGCTTAAATCTGCCAAAAAAATATGGCTTGATGGGGGCAAAACATCCCATCGCTTTCACCATGTATCCACGGACGAAGTTTATGGTACGCTCACACCTGACGCTCCTGCATTCACTGAGCAGCATCAATATCTGCCTAATTCACCCTATGCAGCCAGCAAGGCATCTTCGGATCACATAGTGCGCAGTTACCACCATACTTACGGTCTCAATACCACCATCAGCAACTGTTCGAATAACTATGGTCCCTATCATTTTCCAGAAAAATTGATCCCTTTAATTATCGTCAACTGTCTCGAAGGCAAATCCTTGCCGATTTATGGCGATGGTAAACAGATTCGAGACTGGCTCTACGTTGAGGATCATTGCCGTGGTATAGAACGTGTTCTCCTGAGTGGAAAGGTGGGTGAGGTCTATAATATCGGCGGCAACAATGAGTGGGCGAATATCGAAATTGTTACACTCGTCTGTCAGTTGATGGACAAATACCACCCTCATGGCGCACCACATACCCAATTAATCACTTATGTCACTGACCGTCCCGGACATGATCGCAGATATGCCATTGATGCCACCAAGATCATGGATCAACTATCTTACAAGCCGTTGGAGACATTTGAAACCGGCATCCACAAAACGGTTCAGTGGTATCTCGATAACGAGGACTGGTGGCGTGGCGTTATGAATAATAGTTACAAAAAATGGCTAGATACGAACTATTCTGATAAAAAAACACGGTCACAAGCAACTGAGTTTGAGAGCAAAGTAATCCAATAAATTTTCTACCAATGGCTTACTTGATTGACAGCGCATCTCAGCGGATTCTCGACATTCTGTAGACGAGCTAATTCAGTTTTTCCAGCTGTAAAGTTAGATGATCGAGTTTTTTGTTAAATGTAACTAGGCGGTCTTTTTCTTGTTCGACAACCTGCGCCGGCGCTTGTTTAACAAAGCTGGGATTGGAAAGTTTAGCTTGTGCCTTGGACACTTCTGCCTGAATGCGGGTAATTTCCTTGGATAAGCGTTCGCGTTCCGCTTCCACATTTACCTCGATTTTCAGCATTAATTTAAAATCCCTGACAATTGCCACGGGAGCATCTGCCACAGGTAATCCATCTGATTGAATCTCTATATTTGATAATTTAGCTAATGAAAGCAAGTAGGGCGAGAAATTTGATAACGTTTGTGAATCACCACTGGCGAGAAGTGGCACCTTGAGTGCGGGTGATAGTTTCATTTCACCGCGCAGGTTACGGCAGGCATTGATTATTTCTTTGAGTAACAGAATCTCTTCAATGGATTGTTGATTGATTTTGGTTGTATCAGCAATCGGATATGGCTGGCACATAATGCTTGCACCTTGTTTTCCTGCAAGCGGAGCGACTTTTTGCCATAGTTCCTCGGTAATGAATGGAATGATAGGATGTGCCAGCCGCAGCATGGCTTCCAATACACGCACTAATGTTCTGCGTGTTGTCCGTTGAATCGAATCCTGTGGGTTGTTTAATTGTACTTTAGCCAGCTCAACATACCAGTCGCAGTACTCATCCCAGACCAGTTCGTAGATCTCACGTGCTAAAAGATCAAAGCGATATTGGGTAAATGCCAGTTCAATTGCTTGTTCAGCTTGTTGCAGTCGACTGATGATCCATCGATCGGCTGCAGAATAAGTGAGTGGTAAGGTTTCATCCAATCCGGTATCTTTGTCTTCACAATTCATTAGGACAAAGCGTGTTGCATTCCAGAGTTTGTTGCAGAAGTTCCGGTATCCTTCACAGCGTTGCAGATCGAATTTAATATCTCGACCGTGCGAAGCCAGGCTGGCAAATGTGAAACGCAAGGCATCGGTACCAAAAGCTTGAATCCCTTCGGGAAAATGTTTGCGGGTATTTTTTTCAATCGACTCGGCTTGCTTTGGATTCATCAGTCCGGCTGTGCGCTTTGTGATCAAATCGGGAAGGGTAATGCCATCGATCAAATCCAGAGGATCCAGTACGTTTCCTTTGGATTTGCTCATTTTCTGACCTTCAGCATCGCGAATTAGGCCCGTGATATAAACTTCCTTGAAAGGCACTTGGTTGGTGAAATGTAACGACATCATCACCATGCGCGCTACCCAGAAGAAAATGATGTCAAATCCCGTGATCAATACCGATGTCGGCAGGAACGTTTTCAGTTCTGGCGTTTCATCCGGCCAGCCCAAGGTGGAGAATGGCCAGAGCGCTGATGAAAACCAGGTATCCAGCACATCATCATCTTGTTTCAGATTGCAGTTGCCGGAAAGTTTCTGTGCTTCTTCCAGGTTATGCGCCACGGTGACGTTGCCATCTTCGTCATACCATGCTGGGATACGGTGCCCCCACCATAATTGGCGTGAAATACACCAATCCTGAATGTTCTCTAGCCATTGGTTGTAAACATGCGTCCAGTTGTCCGGGGTAAACTTAATTTCGCCATTGGCAACGATTTCTAGTCCACGCTTAGCCAGGCTTTCCATCGCGACATACCATTGATCAGTCAGCATCGGCTCGATGATGGTATTGGTGCGATCGCCTCGTGGAGCCATCAGCTTGTGAGGTTTGGTCTCAACCAGAAAACCTTGCGCATCCAGATCGGCAGTGATTTTTTTTCTGGCCTCAAAACGATCCATGCCTTGATATTCGGTTGGAGCCATATCATTGATTTTTGCATCCAAGGTAAAAATGTTGATGGGCACCAAATGGTGTCGCTGTCCCACCAGATAATCATTAAAGTCGTGAGCGGGAGTAATTTTTACACAACCGGTACCAAATTCCAGATCGACATAAGAGTCCGCGATAATTGGAATAGTGCGCTCACATAGTGGTAGTCTGAGGTGTCGCCCAACCAGATGTTGATAACGCGGATCCTCGGGATGCACGGCGACGGCCACATCACCCAGCATGGTTTCTGGGCGGGTAGTGGCGACAATTAAAGCGCTCGTTTGTTCTGTGCCAGAACCATCCGTTTGTTCCAATGGATAGCGTATGTGCCACAATGAGCCATTTTCTTCAGTTGCGACGACTTCCAGATCGGATACGGCAGTTTGCAAAACAGGATCCCAATTCACCAGCCGCTTGCCGCGATAAATCAATCCTTCACAATATAAGCGAACAAATACTTCAGTGACAGCGCGTGATAATGCGTCATCCATGGTAAAACGCTCGCGTGTCCAGTCACAAGATGTACCCAGACGTCGCATTTGCCGGGTGATGGTAGAACCAGACTCTTCTTTCCATTGCCATATCCGTTCTAAAAATGCTTCCCGGCCCATTTGGCGTCGATCGAGATTCTGCTGATCCAGTTGACGCTCAACTACAATCTGCGTGGCAATACCGGCATGATCAGTGCCTGGTTGCCATAAAGTACTGTGCCCTCGCATGCGGTGATAGCGCGTTAGTGCATCCATTAAGGTGTGCTGGAATGCATGCCCCATGTGTAATGTGCCCGTAACATTGGGAGGTGGCAGCATGATGCAATAGGCGGAGCAATCTTCAGTTGCAGTAGGTTTGAAATATCCGGCTGATTCCCATTCGGAATACCAAAGATTTTCAATATGCTTAGGGTCAAAACTTTTTTCGAGATCCATGAAATTTTAAGGGTGTAAGTGTTGCTAAGAAAATAGCCATTATACTACTGGATGCCATGCCCGCGTGCAGGACAAGAGACGCAGGTTATTTAGATGCAGGTCGACATATCTATTACTGCAGTGGGGTAGACATAACTAACTATTTGCAACGGTTATTTGATTTGATTGGTCAATCGAACTTCCAAAGCGTTTGCCAGCGCCTTTTTATTCAGAGTATCCATTTCGATATTGGCATCTCTTAACGCGGCATCGAGTATTAGCTGGATCGGTGTTAGGCGTACTGGCTGCAGTTGAATTACGGACGGGTGAAGTACCACCACTTCACTCAATAGTGGTATTGTACCTGCATCCATGGAGGCTGTTTTGTCGGCATGCTGCGCGCTTGCAGAGAGTGTGACGTTACTTATTGCAGGAGTGATTTTACCTTGACTCTGATATTTGTTGAGTAAGCTACGAAATTTCTCCAGTATTGCAGCATCATCAAAATCGATTGCAGGTTTATTCTCATCCATGATAGAAGAAGCGGCAGTTAATGTGGATCGAGCTGTTCATTTAGATGGTAATGTTGTATCTCATAACCGGCATTCTTATAAAAACGGTAGCGTTCGCGTGCTGCCAGTTTGTCCTCATGAGAAGTGCCTGCAATCTCGATTAATCGCTTAAACTGATCCAATAAATTTGGAGGTTGATCATGCAGATTAATCAACACATCAAACGGAGAGCTTACTTGAATTTGATTACTTAAAATCACCGGCGTTACGCCTACCAACTGATCACTGTCCAGGATATTGCAATGTGGAATAAAGCTGGTAGGTGAAAACGTCCATAGTAATTCATCTAACTGATCTAGCAATGTTGATCCGGGCGTGTAAATCAATATTTTCATATTTTTCTGTACTGCTTTGGCGCAAAGCCGACACGTTGTTTGTAACTTATTGCTTGATCCCGAGTAGAAAATAATATGTGTCATAAAAATCAATGCATTGAATTTAGACTGATAGAACTCTAGCTAGAAGCCCTGGATTGTGCAATCAAGAATTGTGTTAATAACGGCACTGGTCGGCCGCTTGCTCCTTTATCTTTACCTGATTTCCAGGCTGTTCCTGCAATATCCAGATGTGCCCAGCGGTATTTCTTGGTAAATCGGGATAGGAAGCAAGCAGCCGTAATAGTTCCTGCAGTTCTTCCTCCGATATTAGCGATATCTGCAAAATTGCTTTTTAGTAAATCCTGATATTCATCCCATAAAGGCAGTTGCCAAGCACGATCAGCTGCTTGTTCTCCGGCTTCTAATAATTCTTGCGCAAGCTTGTCATCATTACTCATCAGGCCGGTGGTGAGATTGCCTAATGCAATTACGCAAGCGCCTGTCAAGGTGGCGATATCAATCACTATTTTGGGGTTGTAGCGTTCGGCGTAGGTTAATGCATCGCATAAAATCAGGCGTCCCTCTGCGTCGGTATTTAAAATTTCAATGGTCTGGCCGGACATGCTGGTTACTACGTCTCCAGGCTTTGTCGCGTTACCGCTGGGCATATTCTCGGTTGCTGGAATGATTGCAACCAGATTGATCGGTAATCTCAATTCGGCAACTGCAAGCATCGTTCCTAACACGCTACCGGCTCCGCTCATGTCGAATTTCATTTCATCCATTTCAGCAGCAGGCTTGAGCGAGATGCCACCGGTATCAAAAGTCACTCCTTTACCAACTAAAACAATGGGGTGTTCTTTTTTACCCAATCCATAGTATTCCAGCACAATTAGCTTTGCCGGTTGTTCGCTACCGCGGGCAACAGAGAGAAGAGATCCCATACCTAACTTTTCCATATCTTTTTCATCTAATATGGATGCCTTGAGCTTATACGTTTTGGCAAGATCTTTGGCTTGCGTGGCAAGATAAGTGGGGGTACAGATATTCGGAGCAAGATTGCCCAAATCTTTTGTAAGATTCATCCCATGAGCAATAGCTAAACTTTGTTGCATGGCCTGTTCACACGCAATGAGTTCTTCTTGAGTATCGATGCAAAATAATATCTTGCGTAATTTGCTCTGATTGTTCTCGGGCTTGCTTTTTAGCTGATCAAATCGGTAAATGCTGCTGATTGTAGCAATGACGGTTTGAGAGATTTTCCAATCATTTGTGCGCACTTTATTAGGAAAGTCAGATAAAAACAGCATGACATCAGCCACCGCTGTTTTGTGCAAGGCATTTAACGTTGAATTGATCACCGCTAAGAATATTTTTTCATTAAATTCCTGCTCTTTTCCTAACCCAATTAATAAAATTCTTTTAAATTGCGTACCCGGAACATTATGAAGTAACAGGGAAGTATTCACTTTTCCGTCGATATCACCCGACGTAAGTATGTTTTTAATATGTCCTTGTGTAATTTTGTCCAATACTTTTGCCGACTCAGTCATTTTTCTTGATTCGAAAATTCCAACCACAGCACAGGCGCCTCGTTGTTTCTCAGGGGTTCCAAATTTAATTCCAAAATCCACGTTTAACTCCTTTATCAAGAATGTCCTTTCGAACAATTCATTAGTTTAGTATTTATCCAGTTGATTGTCTTATAACTGCTTTGTTCCAAATAATCAAAACAATTTCTACGATAATCTAATCACATACTTTGGTTGGAAAATAAGCGCCTGATTATAGAGCCAAGAAGTATGGTGAATAATTTGAAGAGTTATAGTAGGTAATCCTTGTGGAAATAAGACAATATGCTGTGTTATGTATTATAATGAAAGCATAATCAGTATGTTACTCAATAGTATATAAGTATTGTATAACAATAAGGGCGATAAGTGATTGATGATGTATTGAGAAGAAGATTAAATTTTTGTGCAACGTTGCCGAGTTTGCCTGCGGTCGCTGTCAAAATAATTGAACTGGCGAATGATCCTGATGCCGATATCGGAGCGGTTTGTCAATATATTTCAATGGATCCGGTGCTTTCTGCAAAATTACTTCGTACTGCTAACACGCCATTGTATAAATCCCGTCGGATTGCGACAAATATTCGGCAAGCTATCAGTATACTTGGCACGCATACCGTAATTGTTATTGCCCTATCTTTTTCCTTGTCGAATTCCCTAATAAAAAGTCCTTTGTCGAGCCAGGGCTCCGCTTTTAATAGCAATATCTTCTGGCGCAGGTCGATAGCTACAGCGCTAGCTAGTCGTGCGTTTGGGGAAAAGCTTGAGTTGAATTTTCTGGATGATTTATTCCTAGCAGGCTTAATTCAGGAAATTGGCATCCTTGCATTTTGGGTTATTATGCCGGAAGAATATGGACAGGTTTTTGCATCGACTACTGATCATGATACATTGCTTAAAAACGAGCGTGAGGCATTTGGAGCTGGACATGATGAATTAGGGTATGCCTTGCTCAAAAAATGGCATCTTCCTGATTACATAGCTTTATCCTGCATTAATAGCCACGCTCAGCCGGAACCGAAAAACTTAGGCCCAACCTTGCAGGCATGCTTGGCAGTTTCTCGTTATATGGCGGATTATTTTTTGTACCCTCATGATGCTGATAAAATAGTCGCCTTAAATCAAGCGGCACAAAACTGGCTAGAATTTGATACAGAAGTACTCATTGATGTTATTAAAATTATGGAAGTCGGGTTGAGTGCTGTTGAGGATTTGTTTGAAATGACGTTGCATGATTCGTCAGAAGTCAATGGGATTCTAGCTGAAGCTAAAGAATTGTTGATGATCCACAGTCTATCCAGAATGAGGGACTTGGAAGATAAGTCGCAGCGCGATGGATTGACAGGCGCTTATAATCGTACATATTTTGACGATACATTACGACGAGAATTTAATCTGGCAACACAATATAATTTGCCTTTGACGGTTGCAATCATTGATCTTGATCATTTTAAACAGGTCAATGATACTTATGGCCATATTGCAGGGGATTCTCTTTTGGCCGCTGTAGTAAAAACGGTTTTTGACCAAATTCGCCAAGATGATACCTTGAGTCGTTATGGTGGTGAAGAATTTGCTTTGATTCTTCCGGGAACGGCGCTTTCTGCCGCAAGGAACTTAATTGCTCGCCTAAAAGATTCGATTGCCGCAATTTCGTACAAATTTGATAGCAGCAGCATCATTCAGATTACTGCCTCCATAGGGGTCGTTTCATATCATGAAAATGCTGCGCATTTTCATGATGCAAAAGACTTAATTAAGGCTGCAGATTCAGCACTCTATGCGGCTAAACATGCGGGTCGCAATAGAATTATAGAATGGAGTCCTGGCTAGACCAAGCCTATATTACTTATGAATCTAATTATCCAAGGACTGGACGTAAACAACAGTGATTTACGGTCTGTTGCAAAATTATCTCATGCAGATGGAATTGAGCGGATTACCGGTCAAGCATTCCGTTTGACAAACGCGATGCAGTCCAATGATATTCCCGAGTATTGTTCGCACTCGGAATTGGATTGTGCGTTTATAACCTCTGAGCAAAAGCTTTCCGATATTAAATTAATTGTAATGGACATGGATTCCACGTTACTGGCAATTGAATCCATAGACGAAATTGCGGATATGCAAAATATCAAGCCTCAAGTTTCAGCTATTACACAACAAACGATGAAAGGCGAAATAAGCTTTGAAGAAAGCCTGACACGCCGAACTTGGTTATTGCGAGGCGTGCATCAAGATGCTTTGCAAAAGGTCTATGATGAACGTGTCAGACTCAGTTCCGGTGCCGAGAAAATGTTACAGCAGGCCAAACGATTTGGCATAAAGACAATGGTGCTCTCTGGTGGTTTTACATTTTTCACCGAACGGATTAAAGAAAAACTGGGGCTTGATTTTGCGGCTGCCAATGTACTGGAGATTGAAAATAATAAATTGACCGGAAAAGTGGTAGGAGAAATTATTGGCAGACAAGGAAAGGCGCAAGTATTAAAGCAGGTGCGTGACACACTTGGATTGAAGCGCGAACAGATCATTGCGATTGGAGATGGCGCAAATGATCTGGACATGATGTCCGAGTCTGGAATTAGTATTGCTTATCATGCCAAACCCATTGTCAAACAGCATGCGACGTATTCGATCAATTATGTGGGCTTGGATGGTGTTATCCATTTATTCACCTGAACCGATAGGTTTTTTAATGAGGCGGGTTATCTAGTAATTCGGTTCATACATCAATGGCCTAATGTAGCCACTAAGATCCTCCGGCAAACTCAAATTGGTTAGTTTCTCTTGGATTGCTACTTGGCAGACAACGACAGCGATGGCGTGAGATACTTCACGCACTCGAGTTAGAGAAGGATAAACTGCGCCACTGTGGATTTCTTGTTCTGAAACAATGCTTGCCAGTACTTCTGCGGCTGCCAGAAACATACTTTGCGTTACTAGTCGGGCGGCACTGACATAAATACCAAGGCCTATGCCTGGAAAGATATAGGCATTATTACCTTGCGCAGGCTTAAATAACTGACCCTTGAACGTTACGACGTCGAATGGGCTGCCACTAGCAAAAATAACTTGTCCATTACTCCAATGATAGGCTTGCTCAGCCGTACATTCCGTATGTGAGGTTGGATTAGATAAGGCTATAATAACAGGGCGTTCATTGACTGTAGACATTGCACGCACAATGGTCTCAGTAAATGTTCCAGCTACCCCGGTAGCGCCAATCAGCACATCCGGCTTGATTGTACTGATGGCATCAACAAAACTGCAAGCAGCATGATCGTGTGCAAAGGGTTGGATGCGTGGCTTAATATTATTGTTGTGCGAGGTTACAAGCCCTTTTCTGTCGATGAACCAAAGTCTTTTCTGTGCTTGCGATTGACTTAATCCAGCGGCAAGAAATGCATTTACCATCAGTTCCGCAGTTCCGCTTGCTGCAGACCCCGTACCCAAGAACATGATATTCAGGTCAGTGAATTTTTTCTTGGTGATACGGCATGAGGTATAGATGCCCGCTAGGGTAACTGCGGCGGTTCCCTGTATATCGTCGTTAAAACAACGTACTTTCGGAGCATAGCGATCTAAAAATTCAAATGCATGAGGCGACGAGAAATCTTCAAACTGTATCAATGCACTCGGGTAACGCAATTGCACTGCTTTAATAAATTCATCTACTAATGCACGGTAGGCATTATCGTTAATGCGTGGGTAGGGGTAACCTAGATAAAGTGGGTCTTCTCGCAAAGGTATATTGTTGGTGCCTACGTCGAGCATGACGGGCATACATTGCGCTGGATGGATTCCGGCACATGCAACATACAGGGCTACTTTGCCGATGGAGATGCCCATGCCATTGGCGCCTAAATCTCCCAAGCCTAAAATACGTTCTCCATCGGTCACAACAATGACTTGAATATCTTCTTCAGGCCAGTTTTTTAGGATGGTGGCAATTTCACCACGGTCTTCAGGAGAAATATAGAATCCTTGTGCACTTCTGTAAATATGCGCAAATTCACTGCAAGCTTCTCCAACGGTCGGGGTATAGACTAATGGCATAATCTCTTCGATATGATTAATCATGGTGCGATAAAAAAGTCGCTGATTGCGTTCCAGCAAGGCGTTTAAAAATATATATTTTTCTATTGCGCTATTTTTGCGACGCAGGCTGCCGAGCACGCGCTCTATTTGTCTGTCAATGCTTGCAACATTGTAAGGGAGCAATCCTCGCAATCCGTATAGTTCACGTTCTGCATGTGTGAATCCAGTTGACTTGGTATGAGCTGGATTTGTAAGTAGTGTTCTTCCGCGTAAGTTTTTCATAGTAGTTGGGATTTCTTAGGAGATTAGATGATCATACTACTGTCTTGCTATTCTGGATAATTCTGAGTGATTTCAAGTTGGACATTCCAGGCAACGAAAGATAGACTTATTCGTTTCAGTAAAAAATATTTAAAAATTTTATTTTCAGTAACTTGGTAAAATTTTTCCGGATAAATTTAGTCGGATTTGAGTAATCGCAACAAGCTTGGCAAAATTGTGGCAATGGATTTTTGATGTTTCTCTTTGCATCGCTTTGCGATACAAAGAAAATTTAGATCAGTAGTATGAATTAATTTGCCACGACAATAGATTCGATTCAAGTTTGAAAATCCTGTTGTAAAACTATCCTTAGTTAACTTTAATCAATAACTTTAGTGAGGTAATCAATAAAATTATGAATCAAACGCATTTTCCCATGCCTAATCCCAGCTTATATACTGAAGAAGATGTAGCACAATTAGTGCATACTTTTTATGCGAAAGCCAGAAAAGATCCCGCGCTAGGTCCTATCTTTGAGGCGCATGTAATTGATTGGGATGCGCATTTTGTACAAATGACTAATTTCTGGTCAGCGCAATTACGCGGAACTAGCAGATTTCGTGGAGCACCGATGCCCAAGCATATTGCACTGCCGGAACTTACTGCCGAATTATTTGAACGCTGGCTTCAAATTTTTCGGCAAACGACTGAGGAGCTGGGTAATTCGAATTTACAGCAGCAAGCCAACGCAATCGCATCTTTTATCGCAGGTCGATTGTGGCAGGGCTATCAAATCAGCAATTATCCGGATAAACAACCCGTAGCGCTTCGTACGATATAACTTATGATCTGATCAAGGCTGAATTTGAATATTAAAAGCAAAATTATTGTTTTCTCTATTCTAGCTACACTGATACCAGCTGTGGGGTTGGGTATATTGTCGTTTCAGCAAAATGAAACGATGATCAACGAGAATGTTACGCGTGAATTGCGTGCACTGGCTAATTATGCTGGCCGGGAGTCGGATTTATGGATTAAAGAGCAAATTTTAATTGCGCGCGATCTTGCGACATCTATTTCAACTTCTAAGATTCTTATTGAGGAACTATCTTTAGAAAATCAATCTCAGGAAAATATATCTGTAGCACAGCAAGGAGCTCTGGAACTTTACTTGAAATCAGTGCATAGGCGCTTAGAGGATGTATTGGAATTGACGGTAGTTGATGTAGAAGGCGGAATAGTTGCAAGTAATGTAGCAATACCGTTTTCAGTAACATTGTCACAGGACTGGCCAGAAGATGCTTCTATTCAGGGGGATGTGGTAATTTCTCCAGAGTGGAATGAGAATTATGCAACTGCAATCTTAAGTGTCTCGGTGCCTATATTGTCGATCGATGATTATATCTTGGGAGCGCTAATCGTGACGTTTGATATGCGCAGCATTCAATTAAGTTTGAAAGATAAGGTTAAGTCTCCTCCTGGCGAAGTTCTGCTGTTAGATAAAGCCGGAAATATAATGCTGGCTAGCGATGCCGAGATTCTTAACACAAATGAATCGAAGTTGTTTGATTCAGGCATGATGAATCGCTTGCAAGAGAAACCGGGAGAGTACGAGATTTTTCTTGGGCCGCAGCAAGAAAAAGTGGTCGGTCTGGCGTATGAGTCGGAGAAACCTTCTATCACAATAATTGCGCTCAGAAACTATCAATCTGTCTATTCGGCTTGGGAACAACAACGTGATTTGTTTGCTGGTCTGATCGGCATAATGATTCTTGTAGTAGCAGCCATTGCATTGCGTATGAGTCATGCCATTGTGACTCCTTTGCAAAAACTAATTAGCGCAACAGAGAAAATTGTAAAAGGTGATCTTAACGTCGAATTAGTTAATTCACAGCACGATGAAATAGGGCAGCTTACGCAAAGATTTAATCAGATGACTGATAAGTTGCGGCAGAATCAGGTCGAAATAAACGCTGCAAGTGATGCTATGCAGAAGAAAAATCAATTATTGGAAACGTTATCGGTAACCGATAGCCTTACGGGTCTTTATAACCGTAATAAACTAAATATGATCATTAGCGATCAACTAGCTCGATATGAGCGAAACAAACGCCCTTTTGCTGCACTGATGATTGATGTTGATTATTTTAAAACTTTAAACGACAACCTTGGACACATAGCTGGCGATGAGGTTATTGCTGCGATAGCGAAAAAGATTTCACAATCAATTCGCAACGTCGATTTCGCGGCTCGTTATGGGGGGGATGAATTTATTATTATTCTGACTGAAACCTCTGTAAATGAGGCGGTGAAAACTGCGGAGCGGATACGAGCGCAAGTGGCTAATGTACATTGTAGCTCGCTCAATAAAACGCTGAAAGTTACGCTAAGTATCGGGATCATCCAAAGTGAACCAGAAGATTTGTCTTTGACGATGCTACTATCCCGTGTTGATAGCGCGTTGTACCAAGCAAAGCGTTCTGGACGTAATCAAGTTCACTGCTCAACGCCTATACCTGAGGTAAAGCAGCAACATAGCTAATATACTATGGGGTGTTGTTTTTACTTACCTCAAGTCCTGTACTCAGAATCCACCCTTGATTCTGATCAAGTTGAACTCGTAGCCATGAACCTAAGCTAGCGTTAGCTGACACCTTTGTATCTTTTTTTAGCGTGCTGATTATTTTTGCATTAGCACTTGGAGCCGTGCGCATATTAACATTCGTTTTTGTGTGCAATTGTATCGGTGTATTAAATTCAAAGAAGGAATTATTTTCATCGGTTGATTTCTTGCGATTAGGATGGGTAATCAAGTCGATCAGTTGTTTTGCCTGTGCAACGTAGTTCATGGCTGCAGCAAATTGATCCTGAGCAAAAAGAACTGAGGCTGTTTCAACAAGATGATGTGCTTGTATCTGCAGGATTTGATCGGTTGCTGGAATCTGAGTTTGTTTGAGGCGATCTAGGATTACTTCAGTTTCTGCTAATGCGGAAGCAGTGCTTGGCTTAGTAGCTAATCGATGCAGCTTTACTTGTGCTCGAGCCGCTTCTTTATTGACTTCTTGCAGTGTTTGCGCCTGATTATCTTGCTTAATCTGCTGATTCTTAATTATTTGATCTTTTTCTGCAATTATTTTTTCCAAGCGATCAATTTCCTTTTTTAAGCTTTCATCCTGAGGTGTTGCTACTGGCACTGGTTTAATGTCTGGAACTGGAATCGGTTTTGGGGATGCGCACCCGGTCAAATTTAAGGCTAATAGACATAGAGTAACTTGGGTTAATAAGGAGCCGAAAATTTTGGTTGGAAAAGATGATACCAATGAGAATAAAAATTTTATATTTTTTATTTCCAATAATTTTGGATCGCTTAGCATGACATTTTTAGTGACATTTTTAGTGACATTTATTAAATGACGCATATTCATGTGTTTTAAGGTTGAGTTGATTTAATTGTAGTACGGATGCAAGAAATTTTTATTGCCCATTTATACTTCCGTAAATTAATTACAAATCTAAGAAATTAATAAAAGTAGAGCGTACTGAAGAATTATCTGATTTTACAGGTTTAAGAAGAAATGTCGACAATCGAATGTGCTTGAAACTGAGCTTTTATTATTGCTAGTTTTTTGGTTTTCCTCGTGTGGGAGTATGCAAGGCGTTCTAATAATTTGATGAAAATTATTATTGTCGTAAGTAATCTTTTTTGCAAGCAAATACTCTTTGGTGGGCTCAACACCATAAAATATCAATTATCAATCCAGATCCCTGCGAAGTTCTGAACCAATGATAAATTCAGATGCATTAATCAGTTCTCTTTCCTGGCGGATCAAAATAAACCTTTATATTAGGGGCTTTTTATGAAATGGCTTTTCGGGATTATTGTTTTAATCTTGCTTGTTGTATCAGCACGCTTTAGAAAATTTGCAGGTTTAGTTGTTTTGATTTGTATTGTGGGAGGTGCTTTACTTTGGGGGTATCAGGAATATGAAAAGAATAAATCTAAAAGCAGAATTTCTGCTTCAGAAGTAACTTTGGAAAACATATCCTTTGAAACTAGAAACAATAATTATGAATTGACGGGGCGCATCGTTAATAACTCAGAAAAATATATTTTGAATGGTCTCCAGCTAAAAATTACAGTAAAAGATTGCACAAATAATGATGATACGCACTGCATCATTTTTGCAGAAAAAAAAGAATACATCTATCTCTCTATTCCTCCCAGACAGGCTAGAGATTTTAAAAAAGATATTTATTTATATTTAAACCAGAGTATAGAGAATAAGTTAGCATGGGATTACTCAATTGAATATGCGGAGTCGGAATGAAAGAAGTTCGTAAATTTTCTAGTGCTGTAAACTTCAGCCGCTAATAATATGGTGTTCTGTATGAAAAATACATGAAATAAAAGATATGTAGGGGAAACTTTGAGAAATTGGGAGTCGGATAACATGCTGCAATCAACTAATCATGCCTGCCGTGAATTTATGCCCTCTTAAAGTACCTCATGAGCGTCGTCAAACTTTAAAGTTGAGTATTTTGTATGAATGCGATAAATGCGCGTAATTTTATGTGTTTGCGGTAATTGAAGATTAGGCTAACAGTACTATATATAAAAGCCATATAGATATCATCCGCCCCAGGACAATGCACCATTCTTAAAAATTCTTTTTCCTATCCCGGTAAATCATTGCTAGCTCATTAGAATCAACGATAATCACCCATGAATTGGCGGTTAAATCGGCAGTAAATTTATAAAGAAAGATATTTAAAATATATTTGGTCTCTGCGCACTTGATTGCGTACTATTGGAGAAAATTTTTTCTGGTTTGAGGTGCAACCAATTATGAAACTAAATCGGCGTGCTGGGACTCAAGCAATACTTTTGATTTATCAATGTTAGTTCAGCAATTGATATATGCAGATTGGTTGATCTGTAAACTCATACATCTTTGTTAACCTAATTGATAAATTGCTGGTAAGCATGTTTTGAAATTTGTTCGCTAAAAAATAAATGGGGCTTTAGTCACTCTCACCACTGAGAATAGAAGAAGTACCTTGGTTAAAAGGGTATGAAAACATTAAAGTAATCTTACTCTTGCAATTGCAATTTATTATTTCCTTGACTTTGTATTTAATCCACAGCTTATGAATATTCTTTAGAATCTATATTATTATTTTGCATTAAATATGTAAGTATATGATAAACCTATCTTAATTAAGTCGTTGAATAATTAATCAGTCTAAGTAAAACCTTTATAAATCTTTGGGTTTGATACTTAACAAAGAAGTTATTCACAAAGTTATCCACAGAATTTGTTGGTAATGTAAAAAACCTCTTAAAAAATAATGCTGAAATGAAATAAAAATTATCTCATGGTTTGAAGTGGTACCGCAAAACTGGACAGGTTGTTAAGCTCTGTTATGGACACTATAAAGGATCATAATCATGAGCAAGAAACGCACACAATATTCCAGTGAATTCAAGGCAAAAATAGCGCTGTCAGTGATACGGGAGGACGAAACCATTCCCCAACTGGCAGCACGTTATGGGATACATCCCACACAGATCAATAGCTGGAAACGGCAGCTCATTGAACAAGCAGCTGAGTTGTTTTCCAGAAGCAACAGTTCAAGCAAAGAGAACGGACAAACCACAGATAATTTACACCGTGTT
Source organism: Nitrosomonas sp. (assembly GCF_022842015.1). GTDB lineage: Bacteria > Pseudomonadota > Gammaproteobacteria > Burkholderiales > Nitrosomonadaceae > Nitrosomonas. The sequence continues at coordinate 67,266 of NZ_JALHQJ010000004.1, forward strand.
ATCGGGCGACTGACGGTGGAACGCGATTTTTTAGCCAGAAAGCTCGATCATTAAGTGCGGCGGAACGCAAAATGATGATTGAGCGCCACGACAAACTGAGTTATATCCGCCAATGCCATTTACTGGGTTTGGCACGCTCAACTTACTATTATCAGCCTCAACCGGCAAGTGATGCTGAGCTGGTTTTGCTACGAAAAATGGACGAGCAATACCTAAAAACACCACAATATGGTTCACGCAGCTACGCCACGTGGTTTTTGCGTCAGGGAATACTGATAGGACGCAAGAAAGCGGCATCCATGATGAAGACTCTGGGTATTATCAGCACGGCGCCCAAACCGAGAACCAGTATTCCAGCTAGACAACACAAGATATATCCTTACCTACTCAAAGGCAAGATAATAAACCGGCCCAATCAAGTCTGGGCCGCTGATATTACCTATGTGCCAATGGAGAAAGGCTTTGGTTATCTGGTTGCCATCATGGACTGGCATTCCCGTAAAGTGCTGAGCTGGCGCTTATCCAACACGATGGATGCCGATTTCTGCGTTCAGGCTTTGGAGGCTGCCATTCAAGACCACGGTTGCCCGCAGATATTCAATACCGATCAGGGTGCTCAGTTCACCAGTGAAGCATGGATAGCTGTTTTGAAAAATCACGATGTCCAGGTCAGCATGGATGGAGCGGGTTGTTACCTTGATAATATTTTTGTTGAACGGCTATGGCGTACAGTAAAGTATGAACTCTTATACACCAGGGCATTTAGTGACTTAAAGGAGGTAAGGAAAAGTTTGACTCAGTGGTTTGGCTGGTACAATCAGGAACGTTTTCATCAAGGTCTTGATAACCAAACACCCAATTATTAATATCAAGCAATTCATCGGGCTGCCTGAGCTTGATTAACTAACAATAGCAGAGCTTAATTCTACTCTCAGGTTGTACAGTTGTAGGAGACCACTTCAGTTAGCCATTTGAGCATATTGAGTTAACCAGTATTTTTTGACACCTTAGAATTTATTTATGCTTTTAATTTCCCTCATGACGTCCATGCCAGGAAATACCTCGTAATGTAATGTACTTGATAGATAATATTATTCGATTTTGGCAAATCGCTCTAGAAATTCCTCTGCTGTTCCATTCCATTCTTCAATTTCTTTATGTTCTTCCGAAATGGTCGACACTAAACCAATATTATTCTTCTGAAAATCAACATGCGCTATTTTCCATATCACTCCACCATGTTTCTTGGTATACCTATCTCTAGATGAGATATCTATTTTTTCTAGCCATGCCGATTGTTCCTTTAAATCTTTCATATATTTTTTCCTTTTTTGCTAGGGTCTGTTGACGTTTTAAGATAAGTATTTAATAGATAGAAACAAGCTCGTAATATTGGAACTCTTACACCACCAACAAAACGAGTTTGCGATGCCCCGATTGATGTTCAATGATGAATTCCAGTCGAAGCTAGAAAAGATTCTGCTTCAAGAAGCAATTTATAACAAGCGCAATCTGCGCATGATGGTAGAAGGTATACTGTATCGAATGCGGGTTGGTTGTTCGTAGCGAGATCTGTCTGAGGCATTTGGATGCTGGAATTCCATTTACAAAAGATTCAATGCATGGTCGTTAAGTAGCAAATGGTTAAGGATTTTTAGATCGTTGGCTGTTGATCCGGATTGGGAATGGGAATTTATTGATGGCAGCTATGTTAAAGCACATCAGCATAGCACCGGAGGAGCAGGTCAAGAAGGGCAGGCCATTGGTAAAAGCCGTGCAGGCAATACTACAAAGATCCATTTGGTTGTTGATGGTTATGGTTTGCCAGTTAAGTTTGGAATCACCGGCGGAGAAGTCAATGTTTGTTCTGTAGTGGCTGATTTGATTGCTAGACTGTCTCGTGCAAAAGTGATTGTTGCGGACAAAGGGCTATGATAGCGAATTTATACGGGATCAGATAACGAAGAATGGGCACAGGCTGCGATACCGAGAAAGTGCAACTCGTTGAGGGGTAACGCAGATATGGATTGGGGTTTGTATAGATACCGGCATTAGGTGGAAAATGCTTTTGCCCGGCTAAAGCAGTATCGGGCAGTAGCGACACGAGACGATAAATTGAAGAGAAATTACGAAAGTATGGTAGCCATGGCGTGTGGATATCTGGGCTGCCTATGTGAAACGTCAGCAGACCCTAGCGATGGATCATATCCTTTGCGGGCAATTCACGTGCATCATCGCGTTTCTTTCTGGTATTAATAAGGGAGACTGCGGGATAAACACCGAATGCTAAAGTTTTACGTTTCCCCACAAATCGGTAATCCATGCGCCAATATTAACCCGTAGTTTTCACCAGTAAATACAATCCACTGCTGTCACTTATTTTGTAGGGCTGAATTTTTGCTTTAGCTTGACGTACTGTGATATCGGTAAGCATTTGACGGTATCTCGGTTGATAGTATCAAAAATACCGTCAAATGAAGATATGTCAAAAGATTATATGCTATCTTCTGATACAATCAGTCCATGAAAAACTCAATTATTACAAAGGATTTGATGCGATATGAAACTTTCTGAAAACCTCTATTGGTGCCGAGAGGGGGAATCGAACCCCCATGATGTCACCATCGCGGGATTTTGAGTCCCGTGCGTCTACCAATTCCGCCATCTCGGCCAAGCTATTTGACTGTTT
>NZ_JALHQJ010000005.1 GCF_022842015.1 Nitrosomonas sp.
GTACTCCTTAAGATCGCCTAGCCAAGATCAGTTTTAGGCCCAGTTACATCATAGCTGTCATACGGTGCCAAATTTAATTGAAAGCTTAAATGCGCAGATAGTTATTTCTAATTGCGCTTGCAAAAAATAGATTTACAATCAATATCTTGTCATTTTCACGGCTTCGTTGTCACCACGGCATTAGACGACAATTAACCTGTCCGGTCGAACGACTGTATGTCGTCAAAGCAATTTGGATTGTCAATCAGCGTTGAAATTTTGCCAGTTTTTTTCAAAAAACAGCATCCAAGTTTGCCATCTTAATTTTTATGTCATTGCTTTTAAATCTTAGTTTATTTCATAAAAGACGCTGACACTGGAAAATATTGAATGCTGATTGACACCGATAACAACTTCACGATTCGTTTGCTCTAGTAAATTCCAGAAAATTTGGACAATGGAAGACATCATTGAGCAACTATCAACGTCGGATAGATCGTAAGCGTCCAGCGCCACCATCTATCAATTATTTTTTCTCAGCATTTCAATAAATTCAGGTGGTAACGGTAGCAACTCGTCAATTCGACTGTTAGGCCACGTGGGTAATTTTATGAGCGTATCTTTGAGCCAATCAGATGAGTTCAGACCGTTGAGTTGAGCAGTGCCAAATAGAGTTTGAATAGCTGCTGCACGTTGGCCTGCACGCTCTGAACCGGTAAATAACCAATTCTTTTTTCCAATCGCGATAGGTCTAATGACATTTTCTACGGGATTGTTGTCAATTGGCAGGTGGCCGGTTTGTGCATAGCGGATCAGGCTGCCCCAACGTTTCAGTGTGTAATCCAAGGCTTTGGCGGAACCACCCCCATTTGCTGTCTGAGCACGGGTTTGCACCAGCCAATCGTGTAATGCCTCCAACTCGGGCAGGCTTTTTTCTTCTCGTAGTTGTTGACGTTCTGCGATGGTCAAATCTTTACCTTCTGCCTCAATAGCATATAAATTGCTGATACGCTGCAACGCTTCCAACGCCATCAGGCTGCTATTAGCCTGGTGCAGATCGAAGAATTTACGGCGTGCGTGCGCCCAACAAGCCAGTTCAGTGCAGGACTCCGTCTGTTTTTCGGCGAACAGGGCTTTGTAGCCGCCATAGTCGTCGACCAGCAAATGACCTTGCCAGTTTTCCAGAAAGCTTTGCGCATGCCGGCCACTACGGCCGGTTTGATAGTCGAAGATAATAATGCGCGGCCCAGGTTCCAAGTCGTTGCTGCGATAGGCCCACAAGTAGGCCTTTCGTGTCTTGCCTTTGCCAGGATCAAGTTGCGCTACTGGCGTTTCATCGGCATGCAGCGTGTTGCCTTGCAACAGATGCCATGTCAGTCGATCCACCAAAGGTTGCAGTGCAACGCCGCTACGACCGACCCATTCCGCCATTGTTGAGCGTGAAAGCGTGACTTGTTCCCGTGCGGCAATCTGTTCTAAGCGATAGAGTGGCAGGTGATTCAGGTATTTACTGGTCAGCACCCAACTCAGCAGGCCGGGTGCGGCCATACCGCCATCAATAATGGCTGGCGGAATAGGCGCGGCAGTAACGATTTCACAGGTCTTGCAGGCATATTGTGGGCGGATGTGACGGTGAACGAAGAACTTTGCTGGCTCCACATCCAACTGTTCGCTAACATCTTCACCGATCTTAACCAGATTCTGACCACATTGACTGCATTGGCAGGATTCTGGTTCGTGACGGTGTTCAATACGTGGCAGGTGTTCTGGTAATGGTTGGCGGCCAGCGCGGGAACGTGTTGATTTAGTCGAATCGGCTTTTGCTGATGGGTCGAGCTGTTCGATTTCGGCATGTACCGCTGCCAGATCAGTTTGTAAGGTTTCCTCGAACAAATCGGGGTGTGCAGATAATGACTCGCTCTTTTTGCCAAATAGGTTCCGGCGCAAATAGGCCAGTTCCATAGTCAATGCTTGGATTTTGAGTTGCTGAGAATGAATTTCTTTTTGCGATTGCTCAAACAGCATTTGAACCTGCATTCTAGTATCTGCATCAAGATTCAAATGATCTAATTGTGCAAGCGTTTTCATGGTGCCAATTCTACCATAAAACACACTGAAACGCTTATGAATAGAGGCTTATAGATGTTTTGTTAAGCCTTTAAATGTGCCGGTGGAAACGCCGATAATCGCTGCCAATTGACACCGGCTATTAGCCAATTCCACTGCGCTTGCGTCAACGTAAAACAGCGTTCATCTGACTGTGGCCAAACAAATTTGCCCTGATGCAAACGGCGCTGGCACAACCACACGCCTGTGCCGTCCCACAGCAATACCTTGATGCGATTTCCGGCACGATTGCAAAACACAAAAACTGAACCTGCGCAGGGCGCATGCTCCAAAGACTGCTGTACCAGCATCGACAAACCATCAATACCACGGCGCATATCAACCGGCTCTACTGCCAGCCAGATGTTACCCGGATTAGCAATCAATCCAGGCATTTCAGCAATTTCCCCAGCCATTGGGGTGATATCTCTGCTGGTAGTTCTAGCGTATGACCTTGCGGACAACGCAAACACAGTGACCCGGATAACGAAGGCTCCAACTTGATCTCAACCGGAATCAAAGTCGACGCAACTGCAGCAACTGGTTGAGAACGATAAACCCGCAACCAGTTCGCGAACGTTTTGGAATTCAGCTTATGCTGACGACAATACGCTGCCTGCGATAAACTACTCGACTGCCAAGCCTCTATATGTTTTTGCGGATCTGTCGGTAATGCCATTGGTTATCCTCTCAAAAAATGTTTGAGGATAATTGAGCGCATTAAAAGATGTTAGGTGGTGGCGTTGTACGCTTACGAAGAAAAGAACATGGCCGCGCAAGCACAGCATGTAATATTCGATCTACTGATATTTGATCCTGGCGATTTCCGTTATTACAAAAGATCAAACGGTGCTAACTGAGCCTTTATTCTGGTTTTTGCAATCTTCAGTGGCTGCAACAGTCTCTTCGGCTGCAACAATCTGATTTTTACCATTTCTTTTAGCAGAATATAACGCTTCGTCAGCACGCTTGAACAAGCTAGCTTGTGATTCCCCCGACTGCAATTGCGCCACACCTGCGCTAAATGTAATCAACAATCGATCATTTCCATGCAGAAAGAATTTCTTGGTTAAATAGCGCCGTATCCTTGCAACCGTTGATATCGCTGTTTTTAACCCAGAATTAGGTAACAAAATTGCAAATTCCTCTCCACCATAACGTGATATTACGTCATCCCGGCGCACAGTTTCTTTGACTGCCTCAACCAAATATTTTAACGCGTCATCACCTACATGATGCCCATGCGTATCGTTTAACTGCTTAAAATTGTCAATATCCAATAAAGCAAAGCAGAGCGTTCCCTCGCTGCGAGTTAACTGTGCAACCTCACGTTTAAATGCAGTATCTAATCCTCGCCGATTCAGTGCACCTGTGAGATGGTCTTCTTGCACTTGTTCGCTCATTTCCTGCAATTGTGTTTCAAGCTGATAGATTTGATTTTGTGCTTCGTCAATTTCTGCACGCGCAAAAGCCAAATCATTGCGATGGTTAAGCACATTATTTTGCACTTTCTGAGTTTCTTGCATTATCTCCGTAAGCAATTGATTGATATCTTCAATATTATCAGCTTTACTAATTCTTTCGGAATAGTATTCTAATTTCTCATGATACCCGCCGGTTGCATCTGAAAGCTCCTCAAGATTGGAAATTAGAGAAGTTACCATTTGCCGCATGGTTTCCCTTGTCTTGTTCAGGCTTTGCTTTACTTTGGCTTGTCTCTGTATTATTTTTTCAAGCGAAAATTCAGCTTGCGCTATTATCTGCATATCCAATGGCTTAGACATGGCTTTCTTCAGCTTGGAAACCTGCGTTTTAATCCACTGATCTTCCGACAATAATTCGCTTGTACTATCCATCAGCATGCTCAATAAATTAAGCAAGCCCTGCTGTATATTCGTTTTATCTCCATTACCCAATTCTAGCCTAATACAAAATTTCTGAAAGCTGGCGATAAACTGCTCCATTGCTAGCTTGCTTTGAATTTTTTTAACCTGCCTACCTAAAGATCTAGCTTCGTCTGCCAGAATTTTATCTTCAACCTGATTAGCAACAATTTGTTCTAGAATCTGTGCCAGCAATTCTAACAACTGATCTGTATAGCTGCTGATTTCATATTCTTGCGACAGAATATCTTCTTTGAAATGGGATTTTTGCTTAGAGGAATCTGCATCTGATGCTGATAATGATATATTTTCTATACTATCTTCTGACTCTTGAAAAGCCGAATTCGAAGCTTTCCATGACTGAATTAATGCCATTAATTCACTATAAAAAAGTTCAGGACTGCCAGAAAATTCAACCAGCACTTGTTTTAATTTTTTTCTTTTACTTGTGCTCTCAGGCGATTTTTCCGAATTAGCGAAATCATCGAATAAGCTGTTAATAACTATTACCCAGGAAGCTCCAGGTATAGACTGTGCAGCATCAATAGGTGAAACAGCCCTAGTAGAGGCCGTCACAGTCGCAACGCATTTTATCAATAAAGATTTATAACTATGCCAGTTGTTATCTTTGACAGCCTGCTTTAAGTTATTAGCACAATTAAGTAGATTGGGCGTATGACACGGAAATTCTTTCGCCAGTTCTAAGAGCATTTCTGCAGTAACAGCAGATAAATGATTATCTGGATTACCTTCGATTTTATTGTATAGCTTAAGATAATTTTCGGGAGTAGGTTGTATTTTGAGTATCGCAAGTTGCTTTAATGTCTCACGGGCGATCACGGATGGACTAGCATTAGCAAATTGATTCATATAACCGCTCCCTACCATTACCCAACTGAAACTCTAGCAGCATAAATATAAGCAATAACATAAGCCTAATGTTCTCAAATTAACCACTTACAATAAATTTCAAGTTTGTCACCCAATTACTCTCAGCCACTTGAATTCTTTTTTGATACTAAATGTTCATATTAGACTCATCTGTTGAATTTATAATTACGGGATTCTGAGTGTTTTTCTTAATAATCTTACAAATAGAAAACTACTTTCCCTACCCCGAAGAGAAATATCCAAACGTTATTTTTTGAGCAGCAGTATTCGAAAGACCATCTAATTAACCTTACTTTATTTTGCATTATAAAATGCGCATAGGATAGTAAACAGGAGAAAAGACGATACTTATGGCGGTATTTCGCAATAAAGAAACATATCTAAATCTAGTTTAATCTTCTGCAGATATCGGGATTAACCTGGAATCTGAAGTGAGTAATCTTTGCTTTTCCTTGGGCGTGGGTTATTGCCCAATGCGATCAACCCGGAAAGTTTCTCCACAATTGGATTTTTCTTGCACTGGCGCATCCATGATCAGTTTTTCAAGATCAGCACCTGGAATTAACTCAGCTGACAAGCTCAACTGAATCTCCATTAGCATTCCTTGCCGATTACAATCCAGTTTAATTCGATCTCTGGCAGCAGAACCCAAAACCACTCCCAAGCGATTGAGAAAATCTTCGGTACGTACCTGTTGATCAATTCTGCGATTCATAAAATAAGCCATGCCGGAATCATTAAATTGCCGCGCCAAATCAACAGATACATCAAAAAAATCAGTCGCCGACCAGTTTCCCTGACAAGTACCATGCTTGTGCCACTGATGCCGCTCTAGGCAAGAACCAGCTACCACACTGGGCATTACTTCAGCCAGTGACACTTGAGACGCGGTATCCAATTGAACTACCGGATAATCACAAAACTCATCTTCTTTCTTTTTCACTGAGCCGCAAAATGCATAATTTTTATTGCAGTTTTTTTTGTTCGGCCATAGACCATGTAACGCAAAATGCCTAGCCTGGTAAACCTGAGGATCTGAAATTTTACATTCCGGTTTGTCTGGTTTAGTTTCACAGAAAGCAGGCTGCCATGACAATGCCAGCACATAGCTATCCGCCTCACCTGAAACATTGCAGCTATTACCCCCCTCGCTACTTCCGTTAACTTTCGTACTTTGACCGGATAAATGTGCCTGGCCACATGCCGCACTTACCCATCGCGCTTTAGGATTTACATTGGATAAGACAACTCGATACCAGACAGGGTGATTTGGATTGATAACCTCGATAATCTCATACTGATTACCCACCACAATTTGTGCATTATCCGGGTTGGTCGATTTATTTTTTGAAACAAAGGCTGGGCAAGACTGCTGAGCAGAGAAAATACCGGCAACCTTATCCGCGAATACGGGATGAATAAACAAGAACGCCAACACGGTCAGCAAGACCCGAAGAATCCTACCATTGCGAAAACCCACGCTGATATCGCTCCATTGATTTACGATTATTCTGGATAATGTCTGTCGAATAAGCTGTGATAATTGCTACGCATGGATCACTACATTACTGAAATCCCTGTTTCGCCAGAAATTGACTTGCAGGCGCTGGCTTCCCTATGTAATACCCTTGAGCATAATCGATATCCATTTTCTCTATTAAGGAAAGTATTTCTGCGCTTTCGACAAATTCAGCTGTAATTTTTTTGCCAAAACCTCTTGCAACACTGCAGAGTGCATTCACCAGAATAAGATCATCACTATTCTCGCTTAAGTTACGTATAAACGAGCCATCAATTTTGACAACCTCAACCGGCAATTCCCGCAAATAATAAAACGACGAAAAACCAACCCCAAAATCATCCAACACAAAACTACACCCTAATTCTATAATCTCCACCATCAATCCGCGTGCTCCAGGCAAATCTTCAAGCGCTGCCGTTTCAGTGATTTCAAACATCAAACATGCCGGATCCATTTCATGCAGTGTCAATTCTGCCTTAAGTATAGGCAACAATTCAGGGTCATTGAAGGCATGCGCAGACAGGTTAATCGAGAAATTAACTTTAAATCCAGCCTGGTAAATTTCAGCCACTTGCGCTATGGCTTTGCGCAATACCATATGATCAATTGCATGAATTAACCCAGTATGCTCTGCAGCGGGGATAAAGTCTGCCGGCGATAGCACCGTGCCATCAATGTCCTGCATGCGCAGCAATACTTCATAATGTGAGATTTCTTTCGATTTAACATGCATAATCGGTTGTAAATACAATATGAAATTATCATGTACATGCGAGTACTCGATCTTCTCTTTCCAATACACCAGCGTATGAATGCGTTCGCGGCTGCTATCTTTATCCGAGAACAGGTACCAGGCATTCCGCCCCATCGCTTTTGCCTGATACATGGCAAGATCAGCCGCCGCCAGCAAATCATGTATATTGGCACCATGTTCGGGAAACAATGCAATCCCGATACTGGCTGAAATTTTATGGGTACGATTATTGATTGCCAATTGTGCCAAGCTCAGTTGATCCAATACCTTCTTAGCGACGCCTATCGCTCCATTAGCATTAATTTCCGGCAAAATAATCGCAAACTCATCTCCCCCCAGGCGCCCTGTAATGTCATCCGCTCTAATATTTTGCGCCAGCATGCTCGAAACCATTTTAAGCAACGTGTCGCCGGCTTGGTGCCCACTGGTATCATTGATATACTTAAAGCGATCCAAATCAAAAAATAACAACGCACCTGGGTGATTATACCGTTCAGCCCGACTAAGCACCTGCTCCAACTCTTCACTAAAACGGCGCCGGTTAAACAAATTAGTCAATGGATCATGATCAGCTAGCCAAGCTAAATGTCCTTCAACCCGCTTATACTCGGTAACATCTAGGCCGACTGATAAAATTGACGACTCACCGGGGGAGCTCCGGGGCAAATGAGAATGCAGCCAAGCGACATGACGTGTTGTTCCATCTTTACAATGTGTAATCGCCTCATGGCGCAATTGCATCCTCTGTCCGGCATGAATTTCTTGAATGTGGAAAAGTAGATCATGCAATTCATAATCCGGAATTAAGATATCTAGAAAAGATTTACCAAATAATTCATCTTCCGAATAACGAGTTAGCATCTCACCATAAGCATTTAATGACATAATCTCGCCATCAGAATTCTGTGTTAATACAATCGCCTGTGCAGTATCTAGTAAATTCTTTACAAAATCTCTTTCTTTACTGAGTGCATTCTTTTGTTCAATAAGCATTTCGGTACGGCTAGATACTTCCTGCTCTAGTTTTTCCAGCTGCAGCGATAAAGTCACAGCCGCTTCCGACAACGTATCGACCTCATCTCGGAAACGCTGCACACGACCTGTAGAGGCCAGCGATAAGCGAAATTTCTCAAACTGTCCGTTGGCAAGAAGCGGGAGTACAAACGCGACATCCTTGAGCTTTGCCAATAGCCTAGTAAAAATAAAAAATAACAGAATCTCAGAGCAAATTAGCCCAAGCAAACCGATTAATGCAATTTTCCAGATGGAATCATGAATATTAATTACTGCAGCCGTAACATCCGTGATGATGACCAAATGAGCTTTATCTGGCTCATATGAATTGAGTGGAAATACTTTTAGTTGAAAATACTGATCATTCCAGTGAACCTGAACGCCATCACTGAGTGCAGTCATATCTTCATAATTCTGAGCCGCTTTTTTGAGAATCTCAAGATTTCTTTCTTTGCCGGTCAGTGCTGAAATATAGATATTCCAACGCAAGAAATCAGAATCGCCATTTTGTAAACTATCCGGTTCCTTGACCAACAACCCCATATCGGCACCGGACAATCGCTTAAAAGCTAAAAGTACATCCGCCAAGGAAATTCCCATGACGATGACGCCCGCCTTCTTTCCTGCTACCAGCAACGGCGCGACTATGTACTGAATGCAACTTTCCCGACAGAGTAGCGGATTTATCGGCCGTTCGGATTGATTAACCTGGCGCACCCAATCCGACAGTAAAATACCATCGTCGATGTTGGTAGCCAAACTATCCCAACTAGCGCTCAGTTCATTCGATGGGTTATAGAAATAAATAAATTCAACACTATTATGAAATTGCAGCAACGCCCAGTGCGCATCAAAAACATTGTTAATGATTTCCTCATCATTCATCAGCAAAGCTTTTTTCATGCCATCCAGAAACGGAACCATTTCAGCAAGCTGATATAAATTCTGCGTAGTATTCTGGATTAAGCTGTTGACTTCTCTGGAATACCGCCGGTAATCATCCTCTCGCTGATTGTCAAAATTAGTCATCAAACTCAGATAGCTAACAAAACAAAACAGCATCACAACGGCCAGCAGTATCAAACTGCTGCTGAATGAAATTTTCCATCTCAGGCTGCGGAACCTGCGACCATGATGGTTCAGTGCAATAGACGCTTTTTCCAATTTAATCCCGGAATTAGTTTCCATCAGATACTTGCTTAGAAACGATAAGAAGCCTGAATTGCATAAAGATGCCAGTGCTGATCAGTATCAAATGGACGCCCCGTTCTAAGATCAATTGGATTATCTAACCCTGATAACCACGCGGTGCCGTTCACATAATGATATTCAGCCCGCAGCATGAATTGCGGTGTAACATTCCAACGCAAACCCACCGTGATATCTTTGGCGAAACGTGAATGCGCTAAACCACTCCGACGTGTGGGACTTTCAGCAACCCAATCCTTTCCGTCGCGATCTGATCGATCAGTAAATAGCGCGTCATATCGCACAATACCTTCCCATTTTGGAGTAAAGCGATATTCACCCTGGAAGTAATAACTCTCGCCAACGAAATCTAAACCATTGAGTCCTCGGGCAGTTGGCTCGGCGACTCCAAAATTATTATTATAGTGGAAGGGACGTATCGCATATTCGGAAGTCAACGTCCAGCGCTCTGTATTATACTGAGCAGAAAAAAAGACAGGCGTGAACTGCAATGCACCTGACCCTATCAGATCGTTCAATTTGTTATTAGGATCGTAGGATGTATTCAACCATATTCCGCTGACACCGAGGCGAAGTCGTTTGTCGTTCGTTTCAAATATTCCACGACCAATATACGAAACTTCCCGATTCAAGCTTCCTGGCCGCACTAACCCAAGCAGTGAGCTCTCAGTGTCTCTATTATCCACGACAGGCAGTGTTACACCAAATTGAGTAGAAAACGTACCCCAATTAAATATTGCCGCATCGCCATAAAGTTGCACAGAATCACTTGAAAGTCCCAAATTTCGGGTACGATCAAAATAGATCGACTGCGGCAGTAGGATGCTGGGACGCGTAAATGCCACGTCCCGGGTTTCATTATAAAAACCGAAGGGATTCTTCAATCGACCCACTCGAATGCCAAATTGGTTAGCTTCGTGAGCATACACCTGATAATCGATAATAGCATAATCTAAGCGTGGCATGCCTGAGCTTCCCTCACCGGCACGACGTGACAACACTTGCGCCGAAAGTTGCAGTCTCGGGAGTGGCCGCACCGAAGCATTGAATCCAGCTTCTGTAAGCCCAAAGCTGCCACCGTTGTCACTATTCCCAAAAACATTATTATCGGAAGTCGTAATGTAGGCCTGACTGACAAAACCATGAAACTGCAAATCTCCTGGACGGTCTGTCGAACGTAACCATTGCATCGCAGTACTTACCAATCCGGGTTTTTCGGTGACGCTACTGACCTCAGTCTCGGCAACTTGAGCAAGCAAGTCTATGCTTTTCAGTCTTTTATTAAGCGGCTTGATCAATTCAGATTGTTTTTGCGCTGGAGATTCCTGAGCTTGAGCAGAAATACTTCCAATCGCAAATAACAAAATAACCCCCTTGGCAACCCATTTGGATGGATTGCCAAAGTAGCTATTTAATCTGGAGCACGTTAACATTTTCATTAATATTGGCTCTCCACAAATAACCTATCGCCCCTGGGGTATTAGCGACCTTCTCAAGCATCTCTTCTATTGAATTAACTTTGACAGGCGCCTGACCCGTACCCGAAAATACTAAACGATCCCAGGTAGACCTTAACTGATAAGGAAACACGTTCAATTTTCCCTTCGAAACCGCTTTATGCAATTGATCATCATCGGACAATACGAATACCCGAATCTTGGTTCCATCCGGCCATGTTTTCAGGCTCATACTAAAAATGGAACGCAATGAGTTAGCCGAAAGCGCCACTTCACTGACACTCGGATTGATCACAATCTCAAAATGATCATTTGCCCAGACATCAACCTTAACACCTAGAAGGCCGACAAATATCGCAAACAAAAAGTATGATCTTGCTCTTGACAAAAAGTAGCTTGATATTCGAGCTTGTATTAAAAAATGAAATAAATTCAAGAAACAAGTCCCTAATTTAAGGATGTTCCATTAGTGAGTAATGATCGAGGTTATATTCACCATTACCGGTCACAACCTCCCATGCGTCGCGGTGTTCTTCATACATTCTTTCCAAAGCATCCTCTACTTTCACATAATAAGGCCTGCGGATACCGTGATAATCAACCGGGGGGCCAATCGGATTAAAGTTCAAACCATAAAAACCCATCAATTTATTTAGTGCTGGATCTGCTACCGACAACCAATGTCTGATGTCATATTTGACTGACATGCGCATTACGCCCGCCATAAGCACCAATCCAATACTAAGCGAAGAACGGCGATCAGTGGAACGCCGATCTTGTACCTCTCTTTTTTCTCCGTCGACTTCTTCGCTTTGCTTGCGACGATCTCCCCTACGCCGATCAAACTGACTGATAACCAGGAAACGTGAAATTTCAGCAGTATGTTGACGAGGCAACGCTTTGACATCACATAGCGTTGGATCCAGTTGTCCATATAACTCTACCGGCAGAAGCTTTTCAGGCCTAGATGAGTCAGGCAAAATCAGTCTTACGGTACCAATATATGCCCCGGAAGGGCGATAGCGCAAAAGAATGTGTGATGAGTGGCTATCGTAACTATCCATCTCCTTCTGATCCGGACACAGCATTGGATCAAAGCCAGGCAAACGTTGTTCAACACACAATACCTGATAGCGAATCCTATAAACATGTTCCAGCAGCTCAGCAGTATCAGCAACAACAAGTTCAAAGAATTGCTGAAAGTTTTGATACAAATCACTCATAGAATCACCCAGTTAAGTTTTAAAATTTTCCATATTCACATTTAATTAAATTTTTAAAGCAATTCGTAATCATTCAAAAATTTAATAAGATAATGAATTGGTTAATCGCATGAGCTGGCACCATACATCACATTCACAATATTTCATTAGTAATAAAACACGATAACCACAGTGCATTTTCTATTTTACTGGTGCAATACAAACATTTTCCCACGCTTACAAGTAATACCTATTCAATTGCACTGGTCATTTAAGTATATTTGAAGCGAATATTCAACTGGTCTCTATTAATTTATCGGGGAAATTCACAGATGATTCAAGCTTGTGCACAATAAACAACATTCAAACTCAGTGCAAAGAATTTTATCCAAGTAGATTGTTTAGATTACCCTGCTTTACTGCAGATAAAATAATAATTCTCATTGCAAATTGTAGCTTAAACCAACACTTCAACCGGCGGAGGATGATTAAGAAAAGCTGTCGGACTGGCACTCAAACCATAAGCCCCAGATTGCAAAACAACCACTAGATCGTTCACGGATGCCTGTGTCATTTGCATTTGATCCGCTAACAAATCTAGCGGCGTGCATAGCGGCCCCACTACTGAAACAATCTCCCTTGCAGCACCTTGAATTTTATTGCCGATAATGACGGGATAGTTTTTGCGGATCACTTGGCCTAAATTTCCGGAAGCCGCCAAGTGATGATGCAGCCCGCCATCTGTTACGAGAAAGACTTGTCCTCGCGACATTTTTCGCTCTAAAACACGGCAAACATAAATGCCTGCCTCGGCAACCAGATATCGCCCCAACTCAAGCGCAACGGTGGTATGCGGCAACTGCTGTTTTACTCTTTTCATCTGGTACTGTAAATTAATCCCAATCGCTGTAATATCCAGCGGTCGATCACCAGGAAAATAAGGCACTCCAAAACCGCCACCGATATTTAGCAGCTTCACAGGTGATGGCGCATATTCTGCAAGCTCAATAGCAAGTTGGATGGTTTTTTCATGCGCTTCCTGAATTGCGGTCGCATTCAGATTCTGTGAACCGCTAAAAATATGAAACCCAACAAAATCTAAACCGAGAAAGCCGAGCCGCACCAGCAAATCGGGCACACGCTCGGCATCTATGCCGAATGGTTTTGGCCCGCCACTCATTTTCATCCCGGAAGATTTGAGCTCAAAATTCGGATTAATGCGAATAGCAATTTTGGGAGTGATTCCTAAATCTATTCCTAGCTTTGCAATTGATTCCATTTCTTGCTGCGATTCAACATTAAGAATCACGCCTGCGGCAATCGCGCCGCGTAATTCATGCACTTTTTTTCCAGGCCCAGCAAAACTTATCTTTTCGGGGGTAAGAATTGTATCCAGCGCAACTCTCATCTCTCCTATTGAGGCAATATCCAGGCCATCGACTAAACTTGCCAAATGTTGTACCACAGCCGGCATGGGGTTAGCTTTTATCGCATAGTGCAACAAGACCTCTTGCGGCAAATGCTGGCGCAGCAGTTTAACCCGTTCGGTGATTTTTTCCCGGTCATACGCATAAAATGGTGTCGTACCCACGCGCTCTGCCAGTCGAGTCAATGCCATTCTACCTATCTGCAAGCAATCATTCTGCACAGAAAACGGTATAAGTGGCGCATGTTCCAACAATGGATTGGTCATGAATCGCTTTCGCTAAATAATAGTTGCAATTGCTGAGAAAGAAATTTACGGTCTATTTTACCGTTAGGATTGCGCGGCAAGTTACCTTCGCGCACTTCGAAATGATTTGGCACCATATAAGCAGGTAGTTGTTTCTTGCATGCACTTAACAGAGTTTCAATATCTAACTGAATACCTTTCCTGGCAGTCACAATTACAGCAATTGCTTGCCCTAGAATCGGATGCGGAATGCCAAAAGCGACTACTTCAGCGACACATTCCGTCGTATAAATAACTTCCTCAATTTCGGTTGGACTAACGCGATACCCCGAAGTTTTAATCATTTCGTCACGGCGCTCGACAAAGTACAAAAACCCTTCTTCATCCTTATACACAGTATCACCCGACCACGCAGCAATCTCAGTGAGCATCAATCCAGCTTGGCGAGGTTTAATGGGTTTAAAGCATGTTAAAGTTTTTTCCGCATCATTCCAATAACCCATCCCAACTTGAACGCCCCGATGCACCAATTCTCCAGGCTCACCCGGCCCACAATGCGAACCATCTTCCCGCAACACCAGCACTTCGGCATTCGGTATCGCTTTACCGATGGAATCGGGACGTCGACTGATCTCATCTGGCTCCAAGTACGTTGAGCGAAAAGCTTCGGTAAAGCCATACATCAAAAAAATTTGTGTCTCCGGTAAGGCATTGCGCAATTGATCCAGCGTCCTGCGCGGTATGGCACCGCCTGAATTGGTAATGTAGCGCAATGAAGGCGCTTTTCCCCAATTCAGTTGCGCAAGTTGAATCCATAATGGCGGCACAGCTGCTAATCCAGTGATCTGCTGATCCTTAACGATAGCAACAATATCCCGTGGCAATAAATAATTCATCAAGATACTTGTCGCACCTACATAAAAAGCAGTCGTCAGTTGATTCAATCCATAATCAAAACTCAGCGGCAACGCAATCAAAATCCGATCGCCAGATCGATTCCGCAAGTACTGCGTCACACTTTTAGCGCCGGCAACCAGATTACGGTGCGAAAGCACAACTCCTTTGGGTCTTCCGGTGCTGCCAGAAGTATAAATGATAGCTGCCATATCGCTATCGATAGTTGGCGTCACCGCATTGACATCGTCCACCTCATTCCAACTAACAATGACAAGCCCATCAATAACCGGAAGCTCGTCTTTGGCATCGACCACCACAACCACGCGCAGATCACGGCAAGACAATAAAATAGTTTGCAACAATTTTAACCGCTCCAGCGACGTCACCAATACTCGCGCGTTGCAGTCAATCAAAATAAAAACAACTTGTTCCGGTTTCAATACCGGATTGACCGGAACAAAAACACCTCCCGTCGCAGCGGCAGCAAATAATGCAATGACAGTCTCAAAACGCTTCTCGAGATATACCGCAACCCGCTCGCCACGATCCAAACCAGTCACCCGAAAACCACCCGCTTTTGCTTTAACATGCCCAGCCAACACGGCATAGCACATACGCTGATCTTGATATGACAGCGCTTCAGAATCTGGCGCTCGTTCTGCAGCTTCAAAAATCAGATCATGGATTAAGTCATTCATTTATCAGATACTTTATGATCATTTCCACAAAAAACATTTGGATTAAATTGCGCACATTATAATCGGCTTTACGCTACAAGCATCAATGAACATCCACCATACTTGCAATAACCTAGGCAAAATAAACACCGGCTTTAAAGAATCGCGTAAACTATTCTATTTCCCCATTCAGCTTAACGGTTATTAAATAATCATGATGGCACGCACACGATTTGCCCCCAGCCCTACCGGTTATCTTCACATTGGCGGCGCGCGCACCGCGCTTTTTTCTTGGGCTTATGCGCGCAAACACGGCGGCAAATTTATTTTGCGCATTGAAGACACCGATCTGGAACGCTCAACCCAACAATCCATACAGGCAATTCTTGACGGCATGGCATGGCTGGGATTGGATTATGATGAAGGACCTTTCTACCAGATGCAACGGCTTACGCGCTATCACGAAGTTGCCGAGCAGCTATTGCAAAACAACCAAGCCTATTATTGCTACGCCTCCAAAGAAGAACTGGAAGCAATGCGCGAACAACAATTGGCTGCAGGGCTAAAACCTCGCTACGACGGACGCTGGCGTAACTCTTCAAAAACTCCACCCACAGGAGTAAAACCAGTAGTCCGGTTCAAAAACCCATTAGAGGGTCATGTCACATTCAATGATCAAATCAAGGGACGGATCACGGTCGCGAACAATGAACTGGACGATCTGGTATTGCTGCGCAGCGATGGGGTACCGACTTATAATTTCAGTGTAGTCATTGATGATCTGGACATGAATATCACCCATGTAATCCGCGGCGATGATCATGTCAACAACACTCCGCGCCAAGTTAACATTCTTAAAGCCCTGCAGGCGTCGTTACCAGAGTATGCACATGTTCCGATGATATTGGGCGCGAACGGCGAACGCTTATCCAAACGTCACGGCGCTGTCTCAGTCATCCAATACCGTGATGACGGTTATTTGCCCGAGGCTCTACTGAACTATCTGGCCAGGCTGGGGTGGTCGCACGGCGATGAAGAAATTTTCAGCCGCGAGCAATTGGTGGAGTGGTTTGATCTGATGGCAATCAACCGCTCCCCGGCTAAATTCAATCCGGAGAAACTGCACTGGATCAATCAGCAATATCTCAAAACAACTGACAATGCTCGTTTGACTGAATTGACAGTACCTTTCCTCACAAAAGACAATTGCCAAATTGATGATGGCCCCAATTTAGCGCTGGTTGTCGACTTACTCAAAGAAAGAGTCAATACCATCGAAGAACTGGCCGACGCAGCGGTATACTTCTATCGACCTCTAGATCCATCTAATGAACTGAAAGAGCAACACCTTACTGCAGAAGCAAGACCGATCATGATCAGTTTGCTGGAAAAATTCAATCACATTGAATGGAATCGAGAAATCATTCACCAGGAAATAAAGTCCACTGCCAAGGCGCACGACGTTAAATTACCAAAAATTGCTATGCCACTACGGGTAATAGTCACTGGAGAAATTCATACCCCTTCAATCGATGCAGTGCTAGCACTGCTCGGACGAGAAGAAACGCTTGCTCGCATGAACAACCACCTGGGCGATTTCCCGGATTGATCTTTTCTTTACAATAATTCCAGGCATCAGTATAATCCCCCCTTCCTTTGCTCAGGGGGTATAGCTCAGCTGGGAGAGCGCTTGCATGGCATGCAAGAGGTCAGCGGTTCGATCCCGCTTATCTCCACCAGTCAATCTTAAAAAGCGAAGCTGTGCCGATATAACACTTGTCCCCATCGTCTAGAGGCCTAGGACATCGCCCTTTCACGGCGGTAACAGGGGTTCGAATCCCCTTGGGGACGCCAAACAGAACAAAGGCATGCAGAATTTCATGCTTTTTTCTCATTGCGTTATCTGTGCGTAATTCATGAAACTTCAATTCAAAATTTATAACTCTCGAAATCAGACCACAGTAATGAGTAACAAGCATAGTTTCTGTACTATCGCACGAATCATACTTAAATGAAGGTCCCGGCAATAAAGATTAAAATCCTGGGTAAAGAGCTATAAACAAGGCGGCTTGAAAGCTTTACTATCCATAAAATACATATTAATCAAAGACCTGATAGAACTATAACTATATATACTTACCTAATTCATTCGAGTGAATTATTTGTGATAATTGCTTTTCTTTTATATCGTTTTCCCGAAAATAAGTAATATACTTAATCACTAGGCAAAACTTAAAGGATAAACATTATGACTAAAATCTGGATTCTCATCGCAAACAGCGGAAATGCCACACTCTTTACCGCAGATTCTCCGACAGCATCTTTGACCGAGCTCATGACCTTTGATAATCCCGATGCTCGCGTGAAGCAGATGGAGCTTAGCAGTGACCGCCCGGGGCGCAGCTTTGACAGTCATGGCGAGGGCCGCCATGCGATGGCGACCGAAGTCGAACCCAAGGAACAAGAACAAATTCGCTTCGCCAAGTTGATTGTTGATCGACTCGAGCAAGGACGCGTGGAGAATGCATTTGAACGGCTCGTAGTAGTCGCTGCACCCGCGTTTCTTGGCCTTCTGCGTACTAATTTCAATGCTCCACTCAGTTCTCTGCTATCCCTGGAGATAGACAAAGACTATACATCGCTCCGACCCGATGAATTGCGTGCACGCCTACCCGAACGGCTTTAAATATTGTTAGATTGCGTTAATCACAATTACAGAGAAAAACCATGCAAATACAAGTCAATACTGACCGTAATATTGAAGGTCACGAAAATTTTTCCCATCAAGTGGAAGCCAAGATAAAGGATATACTGAATCGTTTCAGCAAACATATCACTCGGATTGAAGTACATATCAGCGACGAAAATAGTGATAAGGGCGGAATGAATGACAAACGTTGCTTGATGGAAGCGCGTCTGGAAGGTCGCCAGCCTATCGCAGTTACTCACCAAGCAGAAAACCTGAGCCTTGCTGTTCAAGGCGCAGTGGATAAGTTAAAGAACGTGATCGAAGGTACTCTCGGAAGACTGGACAATCATTAATTATTCCAAGGGAATACTCCACCGACTACAACTCGATGGAGTATTCCCGGTTTTAATTTGCGACAGAAACACCCCTCCATCTTTTAGCACCTGCTGCACCAAAGCCCTCACTGAATTTAAACTAAAAATCAGCGGCATCCTATTCTAATTACAACTTCGCTGTCGATTTTGGCCATGCGGTAATGGGTGAGTAATACACTACTTAAATTATGCCATGAAAACTGAGGTCAGATAGTCTAAAGACAGCCATATTCATAAACAAGCAGGCAATACTTCATCGAGGCCTAGCGCTCTATCTTGTCCTGCGGCACCGGATCAAAACCACCCGCATTCCATGGATGGCAGCGCAAAATGCGCTTCACTGCAAGCCAGCTGCCATGCAAAACGCCATGTAGTTCTAGCGCCTCAATGGCGTAATTTGAACACGCAGGATAAAAGCGACAATGAGAACCTAACAATGGGCTGATCGTATATTGATAAAGTTTTATTACACCTATCAGGATTTGTCTAAAGAATGAACCCATACGTAAACTCCCCCTTGTTTTTACATCCTACGCCGCATCCATTCATCTTATCCAGGAACTGGATTCTGGGGTCATTTAGAAATGGTCTCAGCGCATAATCATCACTATATACTACAGGCTTATCATCCGCTTCATGATAACAAGGTATGGTATATTTAAGAAGTCATTAGCCAGAGAGCAGGAATTATTTTCTTGAAAAAACTTGTTTGACTGATACAAACGCTGGGTAATAGATCACAATTCAATTTGAACAGGCATTTTCTCTAGCTCTACGTTTTTGTTTGAAACAACATATTACTTCTCAATTTCACAATTTCTTGTACACTATTTCCCGAAAAATTTACGGTTTATCGCAGATAATTGCATTAACAAAAGGAAGAATACATGATTTTCTGGCGCGTAAAATCAATTGACGCCATTCTGGCGACAGCGAAAAAGAAATCCCTTCAACGATCTTTGGGGGCATGGCAGTTAACTCTTCTGGGCGTTGGTGCAATCATAGGAACAGGCATTTTTGTACTCACAGCCGAAGCTGCGCAAAAAGCCGGACCTGGAATGATGTTCTCCTTCATCATTGCCAGTTTTGTGTGCATGGTGGCTGCCCTTTGTTATTCCGAATTATCTTCGATGGTGCCAGTCTCTGGCTCCGCTTATACATATTCCTATGCAGTATTAGGCGAACTGGTAGCTTGGATGGTTGGCTGGGCGTTAATACTCGAATACTCAGTCGCCGCGAGTGCAGTTGCAGTCGGATGGTCAGGCTATTTTGTCGGTTTACTCGATAATTCGCTAGGAATCAAGATTCCCATTGCATTTGCCAACGGTCCCTTCGCTGGCGGCATCATCAATCTACCAGCAGTTTTCGTTTGTATTTTGGTTGTCGGATTGTTGGTTGTTGGTACACGTGAAAGCGCCTCGTTTAATGCTGTACTTGTCACGATCAAGATTGCAGCTTTGACACTGTTTATTGCACTGACACTCCCCGTTGCTGAGATCGAGAATTTCCAACCATTTTTGCCCTTGGGCGAAGCAGGCGTAGTTGCTGCGGCATCCTCCATTTTTTTTGCCTATGTCGGATTCGATGCGGTTTCGACTGCTGCTGAGGAAACAAAGAATCCACAACGTAATGTGCCGATTGGACTCATAAGTTCTCTCGTAATTTGTACCATCTTCTACATACTGGTTTCAGCAGGCGCAATCGGCTCTATTGGTGCACAGCCCATTCTAGACGAAACCGGCAAAGGCCTAGCGCCTGGTTCAATAGTTCTGGCTGAACAATGTCAATCGCTTGCCGCCGTCGGACAACAACCACTCGTATGCTCGCGTGAAGCTTTGGCTCTGGTTTTACGAGAGATTGGCTGGGAAAAATTTGGCAATTTACTTGGCCTAGCCGCATTCTTGGCATTGCCATCGGTTGTTCTAATGATGCTATTTGGGCAGACGCGCATTTTTTTCGTTATGGCACGCGATGGATTACTTCCCGAAGTATTAAGTCGTGTGCACGCACGATTTAAAACGCCTCATATTGTAACTTACATAACAGGTATTGGCGTAACCATTGCCGCCGCCTTCTTCCCAGTTGGCAAGCTAGCAGACATCTCCAATTCTGGCACATTGTTCGCTTTCATGGTGGTTGCACTAGCGGTAATGATACTTCGCACCAAGGATAAGCATCGCACACGGCCTTTCAAGGCACCGATAATTTGGTTAGTGGGTCCCCTTGCCGTGATTGGCTGTATCACACTTTTTTGGTTTCTACCCAACGATGCGAAACTGGTATTTCCGATTTGGTCTGGAATCGGATTGATTTTCTATTTCCTTTATGGCTACCGGAAAAGTCATCTCGCGCTCGGCATCGACACCTCATCGGGCGGTGAAGATATTATCAAACCAGTTCGACCACTAGCAGATCGCAACCAAGATTCCATAGCATCAAAGAGTAAGAATTAAGTTCACTAGGAAGTAGGCGCTGATTCCTAGGGAAATAGGTGTTTAGCAGCAATATTATTTTTTATATCGATGCTTCAGGTATTCTATTATGGGAGGGGTTATCGATAAGATAATAATGGCCAGGATGACCAGCTTGAAATTTTGTTGAATCATCGGAAGTTGTCCGAAGTAAAATCCCGAATAAATAAATATACCGACCCATAATATGGCACCGATAACGTTATATGTTATGAAGGTGCGGTAGGGCATCGTTCCGATCCCGGCAACAAAGGGCGCAAAGGTTCGGATAATCGGAATGAAACGCGCAATAATTATCGTTTTGGCTCCATATTTAAGGTAAAAAGCGCGTGTTTTATCCAAGTATTCGCGTTTAAAGAAACGAGATTCCTGCGAAGTAAAAACTTTGGGACCGGTCTTTTTCCCGATCCAGTAATTCACACTATCCCCCAGAATGCCTGCAATGCATAATCCGACAAACAGGACATGGGGACTGAGTTGCGAGTCCTCAAATGAGGCCAGAGTACCTGCCGCAAACAAAAGCGAATCTCCTGGCAGCAAAGGCATCACAACCAATCCGGTTTCGCAAAATATTATCAGAAAAAGAATACCATAAACCCATAGACCATATTCTGAGGACAATACATAAAGATGCTGATCAATATTCAGTATAAAGTCGATAAGAAACATTAGGATAAAGTAAATTCGTTATAAAAAATGCCGCATAAAAAAGATTGCTCTGCATTGACTACATAACCTATTCATTTAACAAAAGGAAGGAAAGGGCACAATTCTTCACAATAACGATGAATTTTTCCATTGTAGCCTATTCAGAATAGCTATACGGCTTCTGCCTCACAAACCGTAGCACAGAAAATAATAATTAATTAGTGACTTTTGGCCCTAGCCGATGCCTGTCCCATAGAGGCACACCAAATACATCATGAATAAAATAATATGCGACTGGGACGCCCAGTATCATTCCCCACAAACCAAAACCGTGATAGGCAATAAGTAAAATAATAAGCACCAGGACTGGATTGAGCTTGAGATGTTTACCATAGATCATCGGATTAAGACCATAGGCCTCAATAATATGAATAATGGTTATCATGCCAACTATTCCTAACGCTAAAGTCAAACCACCCGTATTCAACGCAACCAACACCATCGGCGTAGTAGAGATAAATACACCCAGCACTGGAATAAAACTGCACACAAAAACAATTAATGATAATAATGCAACTGACGGAATCCCAAGCATTATCAGGCCTATCAAAGTCAGGAACGTATTAACACATGCAATCATTGCTTGTGCTTGAATGGCGCGACCAACGACATAAGCAAAACGGATTACGGGCTGTGCGGTCTCCTGATAAAAATCTTTTAGTCTCGACTCATGCAGGCTTTTCATCAAACCACCGAGACGAACGCTGTCAAACAAAATCAGAAAACTGAATAATAGCGCTAGGGACATCGTACCGATCGCTTGGTAAAGATAATTGATCAGCTTTGGTAATTCCTCACGAACCTTACCCATTTGTTTTGTCATGAGAACATCCACCAATAGCTCAGTTTCTCTGTCGTAATATTTTCTCAACTTTTCATACGTATCCTCAGTAATCTCGCTATCGCTGACGTCATCCAAGTGCTCAATATCAGGAAAATTGAGCTTCTGCCGGAACCGATTAAGCTTGGAATCTATTACCCGCAGACTATCCTCATCCAGAATACTACGGGCATAGCCATGCAGAGGACGCTCCATACCTGGGTATTTGCCAATAATATCCCGTTTCATCTCAATCAATTTTAACTGCACTTCACTGAAATTATTAATAAAACGATTGGCTTCCCCGATGACGCTGGGCGTCACATAACGAAAAAAACTACCTAGCACAACCAGAAAAAAAATGTATACCAACACTAGGGATGCCCGATGCGGCAATTTCAATTTATTCCGCCCAACATTTACCAACGGGGTCGCAATAAAAGTAAGAACAAACGTGATGAAAATCAATCCGAAAAAGTCTTGCAATAGCCATAAAATACCAATCAGAATGAGCCAGATCAGTATACGGCGGTTGGCCTCATAAAAACTATCAAAGCTAAATGACATTATTTTCAAATTCTCTGTGTGGTTAAAATTAAATCAACTAACCCGTATCAAGAGATTACCTGATAAATATTATAAGAGTATTTCATAAACATTATGACATTCAGACGACTATGAGATACCCCTTAACTATTTGCCAGTGTATCAAAAACATTTACTGATACTGAAACTATACGCTACCCAAGTTCTGTCAAGGACCCACCTATTCTGTTAAGAACAGCCGTGATATTATCCCATGGCATTAACTAGCGCCATCATTAATAAGCTTCTCTATATGAGTTCGATAGAATAGGTGCCACAGCTACGTTAGGTTTTATTGAGCAAAAAATCTCTATGTAAATCCGAATAGCAGAAAAACATCATCTTTACATTAGAACTCAACTGATCACCATTGCAAACAAGAAGAAGGAAGACTACAGCAACATGCTGTAAATGATATATAAAAAACGCCTATTTAGCGAACACAAGCTCTTCCGCTAGATAGGCGTTTTTATTTTTTTATTGGATACTAGATAGTACTGACTGACACCACCCTGTTACTCAAATACTGTGAGGAATTAAGTTTCTATAGAAAACTAAAAAACATAACTCACATAAGGGTAGTGACAAGCTTCTCAGTCTAGAATACGCCGTATACAATTGCTCCGATAACAATAAAAACAGCAACTGAGATGAAGAACAATCTCAGAACTTGCGCATCTGTTTCTCTTCTGTTGACTTCGCTCATAATTTATCTCCTTAGTTAAGGTACATTCTTTCTTTGATTTAGATTTAAAGCCGATAAATTATCGACCCCCCTTGCTCACACAATCACAAAATTTTGTAATCGTGAATCTTATCTCCGCCCCTCAGATTCACTGCTACAGCGATCTTTATGTGTGGAGCCGAGTAATTTATTCGCAATCATCTTGTACCACTTAGATTACTGCGCCGTTGAATTCTAACTCACATTTAACAACAATGAAAGTATTGAAATTAAGTGCGCTTTATTATTTACCAGAAAATCGCATGATTGACAATATCTTCTCCGGTTATCGGGCGTATGCTACATCCCGTTAAGATCACAATGTCCAAGGACTCACGTAGCCCGTCAGCTCAAGATAGCCGCGCCCTACCGGCCTATCATCTCTGGTCAGCATCACGGCTCCTTCCCAATATACTGCGCCGGTCGATTGGCGCGAATCCAGTTCCTGATCGTCAAACAATGGCGTGAGTTGCCATTCAATCTCACCGGTGCGAATATGCATGGCAACCGGATAAATCGCCTCAGTATGTGGTGAGCGCCAAGTACGTACGGGAGTAAATTCCACTTGATCGGGATCAAACAAAGTCATATTTCCTTCAGCATCGCGTAGCGCTGCATAAGCCCATACTTTCCCACCCTGCTTCGCACGTATTTGAAATGCCATCAACGCTGAACCATCATCCAGGTTGGCGCCCACCCAATCCCATCCATCAGCATCAGTGTCCATAAAGGCGGTCGACCATTCATGATCCAGCCAAGCACGTCCATTAACAGCGACTGGCTTGTTTTGTCTGAATACTGTGCCAGTCACACTCAAATGCGGTTCGCTGTAGTAATAACTGGCTTGCGCTGGCTTTGGGCCTTTACGGGAAAAACCGTCCATATCTTGCAGCATGATGCTTTGCGTGGGCGTTAATGACAATTGCAAGCCAAATTCTCTGGCTTGCATATTCACCAGATAGCGGCCATCCTCCTCACGCACCAACGTCCAATCGTCCAATTTAACGTCCGTATTATCATGTTTGGCATAGGCGAGGTCAAAACCCTCCCGGGCGGTTCTTTCGGCATGCATCAATTTACCGACCGCAGGATCAGATAAAGCCAAGTGCGCGATAATTAAGTGCTTAGCAGCAAAGCGACTCGGATTATCGTGATTGTGATCAGTGGCATATCGAAAGAAAGTAACCTGAAAACCCAACGGTTTCTTATCTTCCGTTTCCAACCAACCGGTGATATACCACCATTCAATACGAAAATCCTGGTGTGACCCATAATCCATTGGGAAGGACAGTTTGTAATCTGGAGTCACCGGTTTTAATCGGCTCGATTCGGCATATACCAGAGTGACGAGCAAACTAAAAAACAGCATGACAAGAACGATTGAACCACTGCCAAATTTGTTCCGTTTCATTACCAATCCTCCCGTACAACGCGAATAACCTGACCGGAAACTGCCTTGCGCCCGAAAACCAGAGCTGTCAATGCCGCCGAAATCAACATAATGATGGCAATCGCCAATAACCAGCTCCACGGCATATGCAGTTGCATGGTCCAGTGAAAGGACTGTGGGTTGACGATAAAAACCAGAATCAAACTGATACTCCACCCCAGCACAAACCCCAACCCAACACCGAGTGCAGTCAGCAACCCCCCTTCCGCGGCCAGCATGACAAGAATCTGCCGGCGCATTACACCGATATGCCGCAGCATGCCAAATTCCTTGGCGCGCGCCAGTATTTGCGCAGAAAAACTAGCTGCCACACCCAGCAATCCAATAATCACCGCCACTATTTCCAGTAAATATGTCACCGCAAAGCTTCGATCAAAAATCTCCAGACTCAAAGCTCGCATGTCACTTGATCTCGATATCTCAAGTGCAGCACCAAACGGCAATTGTCGCAAACTCGCAATGGCCGCATCCGATGTCACGCCAGCTTGCAACCACAACGCCACATTATTGACGCTCAAATCTCCTGTCAATCGCCGATAATCCGCCAATTGCATCTGTATCGCACCAAACTGGCGACCATAATCCCGCCACACTCCGGCAACCAGAAATTCTCCGGATGCTGCACCAACTGGCAGAATCACACTTTCACCCACCCGATAACCATACAAATCGACCATCGCTTCAGATACCCAGACAGGAATTGCATCTTCAGGCAATGATCCTGCCGCGATCACGTCATCCGTTAGCGACAGCGTATTGCGTGGATCCATTTTATCCACAGGCCGAGCAAACAATGTGATATCCGGACGATTAACATCAAGCGTCAACTTCTGGGTTCGAAAGAATTCCACTCGATCAAATTCTGGCAACGCCATAATCGCATTTTGCGCATCGGATTGAAAACCGCCCTGATCACCGATTACAGTAGTGTGCACATACAAATCGGCCGGCAATACATGCCCAAGCCAACTGTCGATTGATACGCGAAAACTTGTCACCATAATTGCCATTGCTACCATCAGGCTAAAACTGGCCAGTATGCCGCCCAATGCAATTGCAGCCTGATTCGGCGCATTCGCCAACCGAGCCAGCACCAATGTAAAAATAGCACCGATCCGAACATGACGTAACCAGCTCAACAAAAAAGAAAATACCCACGCAGCAAATCGAGGCATCAAGGCGATACCACCCATCAACAATAATGCAATCGCGAGATAACCAAATACCGGCAGCTCGAAAATGGGAGGCAGGTGCGTGAACAGCAGTGCAAGTGATAAACAAATCACCGCAAACCACGGTGTAGACAATTTTGCCATGGCCGCATCTTCAGCACCAGACCGCAAAGCCAGTGCAGGCTTAGCACGAACTGCCTCCAATGCGGGCGCGATGCTTCCCAGCAACGTCACACTTAAACCTACTGCAAAAAATATCAAAGCATCCCAAGGATCAAGAAAAATATCCGGTTTAACGCCTGGAAAAAAATTTGCCCCTAAATCTCCTCCCAAAAACTGGATTGCCATCGCTGCAACGACATAACCCAACCCCAACCCCAGCACTGAGCCCATTACACCCAGAAATCCGCCTTCAGTGATGATCTGGCGCAACAATTGTTGCCGCGTGAAGCCCAGCACACGCAACAATGCAAATTGTTGACGTCGTCGAATTACTGATAGAGCCTGAGTGGAAAATACCAAAAACGCACCCGTAAATAGCGCCACCAGTGCCAACATATTCAGGTTAATACGATAAGCACGCGACATATTGGCAATTCGCGCTTCCTGATCCGCTGCCTCCGTAACCCAATAGGATTCACCTAATTCTGCAGTCAGTTTGGCTTTAAATGCTGCATGATTAATGCCTTCTTTGAGCTTCAATTCGATCCGTGACAATTGTCCGATCTGTTCAAAACGCCATTGAGCCGCACCAATATCCATCACCGCTATGCGTTGACCTGCGCGCGCTCGCACCAAGCCGCCCGCTACACGCAGCATGATTGTTTGCAATCCAGCCTGTAATTGCAACGCATCGCCTTGCTCAACCTGCAACCATTCCATTGCAGCAGGGGATAGAAATATTGTATCGCTGGCTATGCGATCCAGCGTTTCTCCTTCGTCCGGTAACCCCAGTAAATCAGGAGAAATTTGCGCCGCCCGGAATGGATCAATGCCGATGATTTTCAGCTTATGATCATTTCTGCTCTGCTGCTTTCCCGGCACCCTCACATCCAATTCCAGGACAGGGTTCGCTAATGCAATACCCGGATGCTTAACCAGCACAGGATAAAGCGCCTCATCAAAAAATGCTTTTTTTCCACGCACCTGCAAATCTGACTGCCCGGAAAGACTCTTGCTGGCCGAGGAAAATTCATTAAAAGCAGCACTGTTGATCAAATGAATTGAAAATGCCATAGCAACCCCGATGGCAATAGCGATCAATGCAACGGTTATTTGCAGGATATGCACGCGCCACTCACTGACCAGCATCCAGCGGAATATCGATGCCGCCTTCATGGCTTGTGCTCTGACTGCGCCGGACGCAATCCATCCTTGGTCAAATTCAGCACCCTATCCGCCGTGGCAGCCGCTATATGAGAGTGCGTCACAATAATGCCAGTCGCACCATTCGCTTTAATTTCCCTACGCATTAACTGAAGAATTTCATGCGCGGTATCCGGATCAAGATTACCCGTCGGTTCATCTGCCAGCACCAATTTGGGCCGATGTATCAATGCACGTGCAATCGCCACGCGCTGCAATTCACCGCCGGACAACTGGCGAGGAAAGTGATGCCCGCGACCGTGCAACCCTACTTGCTCCAGCATCTGCTCTACACGATCCGTTGTCATACCATTCAACAACAGTGGCAACGCGATATTCTGTGCCAATGTCAAATGCGGCAGCACATGAAATGCCTGAAAGACAAAACCAAATTGTTCCCGCCGCAATTGCGTCGCGGCATCATCCTGCATTGATGAAATGGCAATTCCGTTGATCCGGATTTCGCCGGAATCAGGCGCATCCAAACCGGCGATCAAGTTTAACAACGTCGACTTGCCTACGCCCGATTCACCCATAATCGCGACGTACTCACCCGCATTCAGTGTGTAGCTCAGATTAGCCAGTACCTTCCGATCTTCGGCATAACCTTTAGTAATGTTGCGTAACTCCAGCATATTCAATAATACCCCGGCAATTCATTCAAAATAGATGGTCGGCAAAACCACAAAAAATCAGTGCATGTATCGCCCGACCAAGGTATGCTTTAACTGTACCACGATAATTAATTAATCGAAGGCACTTCTGGAAATCCAAAACCCTGGATCAAACAAGATGCGCGCAGGAAATAGTTTCGCTGCATATATTTTATATATTACTCAAGGAGTTTTTTAAATAATGCAGCATTGGAATTTCTGGAAGAATCCGCTAAAAATAGGAGAAAAATCATGGCACGAGCCAGCGCACGTCATATTTTGGTTAAAACCGAAGAGCAATGTAACAACCTGAAAGCAGAAATAGAAAGTGGCGCTGATTTTGGCATACTGGCTCAGGAGCACTCATTATGCCCATCCGGAAAGCAAGGCGGGGAACTGGGTGAATTCGGCCGCGGGCAAATGGTGCAGGAATTCGATACCGTCGTCTTTAGCGCTCCTGTCGGCGAAGTGCAAGGCCCGGTCAAAACACAGTTTGGCTATCATCTGTTGGAAGTGACGCAACGCAGCGATTAAAATCCACAGCCTAATTCGCCGCGTACCACCAAAATCAAAAGATGCCGGATAGGTCATCAACAACACAAATTGATACTACCAAGATTCGTCTTTTGACGGGAATTAACCCTGCGCAAGCACTTGGATTCGCAGTCAGTTATTTGATGACCAAACCAGCATTCGCACGCCTGCCATTTGGGCACTGGTCCCGTATACTGGTTGGACAAATTAACCGCGGCCATTATCTGATTGCATCCGATAATGGGCACATTGTCGGATTTCTCGGCTGGGCACTGACCACTCGAGAAAAGGGTGAGATGTGGCTTGCAGAACAGGGTGAACTTTCCTTCGAAGATAGCAGATCTGGTGAGATTCTGCTGATCAATGCCTGGGCATCGGAATCAAACGATGTCACGCACGTCCTCCTTGAACGCTTACGCGAGATCGGACGCGCTCAAAAAATGATCTATTTTAAACGTCATTATCCGGATGGCCGTACCCGCCCCGGACGCCTCAGCGTCAATGCCTTCGTCGACGCACATATTCGTGCCGCCCAATCCAGTGCGAAATTCAACACTCCAACTTCTCAATAGCTTGAGCATGCTTTAGCCGCATTGGCATAGAATCTCCCTCAAGGTACAGAAATATACTTTCACTGACAAAACCAGGAGAGTTAATATTTTTTTCCTATTATTAACAGTGTATTACCAAACAACTTAACCACTTAGGGTTGTATTCTAACCGCAATTTATCCCATAATGGATAAGCTGAAAATCATTTCAGCGTTGTGATTTTTCTCACAGTCAACACAGTCAGTATTGAGTAATCTAGTACCTGATGATCCTCATCTAGACTGGATGACTTTCATCTTTTTAATGACAATTTATTTATCTTTTAGGAGATTTATCTTCAACTCTAATCTTTAATCTTAAGGAGATTCAAAATGGCTATAGTCAATGGAACAGCTAATAATGACTTCATTTCAGTTGCATTCATCTCACCCGGGGTATCCAACTTTCCAACACAATCAGCCGATACTATTAGGAGCTTCGGCGGCAACGATACTATCAGCAGCGCTGGAGGCCCCGATACTGTTTTTGGCGGCCCGGGTGCCGACACCATCAATGGCAACGGTGGTAACGACACGCTTAATGGCAATGGCGGCAACGATACCATCGACGGCGGAGCCAACAATGACACGATCAATGGAGGTGGCGGTAACGACGTCTTATTTGGCGGCTTTGGCAGGGATATATTGCGAGGAAATGCCGGCGTTGACCAACTGAACGGCGGTGGCGGCAACGACAACATCCTCTCTGATGGCGATGGTGGCACCTATAACGGTGATGCAGGCAATGATTATATGAGATCAGGTCTGGGTCCAGAAACCATGAATGGTGGACCGGGTGTCGACACCATCGATCATAGGGTCTTTAATGGAAACTATGAGTTCAACATGGCGACCGGACTGACAAACTTTGGCGGAGAAAGCTTCATCAATTTCGAAGTCGCCAGAATGGGTGGAGGCAATGATACTGTGACCGGAAATAATGCGGCCAATACGATCTTTGGCGGCGCAGGCAATGACACCCTGGAAGGTGGCGGTGGTGTAGACAGGCTATTCGGCGGTGCAGGCAATGACACGATTACCTCCGATGGCGATGGCGGCATCTATAATGGTGATGTAGGCAATGATTCGATGACATCAGGACTAGGCCCCGAAACCATGAATGGCGGAACGGGTGTCGACACCATCAATCATACGGCCTTTAATGGCAATTATGTATTCAACATGACGACCGGACTGACAAACTTTGCTGGAGAAAGATACACCAATTTCGAGAATGCCTTCATGGGCAATGGCAATGACAATGTCACTGGCAATAACGCTGCCAACACAATCAAAGGCGGTGGCGGCGCAGATACTCTAAATGGTGCAAATGGTAACGATACGATCCTAGGTCAGAACGGCAATGACATCATTTTTGGTGGAGCAGGACAAGATACCTTGATCGGTGGCAACGGCAGGGATGTAATGTCTGGCGGTGGCGGCAACGATATTTTTGACTTTAACGTACTCAGCGAAAGTGCTGTCGGCGCTAATCGGGATGTCATCAATGGTTTTATTCCCGGAATTGATAATATTGACTTATCATCCATCGATGCCGTGAATGGTGGTGCTGATAATGCATTCATTTTCAGAGGCACAAATAATTTCACCGGTGGCGGTGAAGTCCGATACTTTCAGGATGCAGGAAATAACAGAACCATTGTTCAAGCAGAGTTTGAAGGCGATGGCAATTTAGTTGTCGATATGGAAATCCAATTAAATGGACTTCACGTACTCGCTGCTGCCGATTTTGTACTCTAATACCTACTAAGTTGATTTGAGGCTGTTGAATCCTTCAACAGCCTCGGTAATTTTCACAACGCACGGTAGTTCTATCGATCCCCAACTGATCTCTATATCTGACCTCCGATCATCTTTTACCCGATGATATCGAGCTGGTTATCTAACCACCGCAGGAAAGTAACATAGGAGTCTTTTCTTGCAATATTCAAGCTAGAAATCTGTCCATTTCTGTGGTTTTTCTCACAGGCGAAATAGATAATATTTAGTAACCTGACACTTGATGTTCTTAATCCGTCAGCTGATCAACAAATCAATTCATCTATTTTAAGGAGAGTCAAAATGGCTAATATCACTGGAACAATTGGTAATGACACAATTTCGTTTGCACTCATCTCACCCGGAGTTTCTGGATTTTCAACCCAACTCGCCGACACCATTAATGGTTTCGGTGGTAACGATACCATCAGCAGCGCGGGTGGTCCTGATACCGTTTTTGGTGGCAGCGGCAACGACAACATCACCGGCAACGGTGGCAACGATACACTCAATGGTGGCAGCGGCGATGACACCATCGACGGTGGTGCAGACAACGACACAATCAATGGAGATGATGGTAACGACATCATATTTGGCGGCTTTGGCAACGATATATTACGAGGAAATGCCGGTGTCGATCAATTGAACGGAGGTGGTGGCAACGACAACATCCTCTCCGATGGCGATGGCGGCACCTATAATGGTGATGCAGGAAATGATCTGATGTTTTCAGGCAACGGTCCCGAAACCATGAATGGTGGTACCGGGGTCGATACCATTGACCATCAATGGTTTGGCGGAGATTATGAGTTCAATATGCTAACCGGCCTGACAAACTTTGGCGGCGAACTTTATACCAATTTTGAGATTGCCAGGATGGGTGCAGGCAATGATACCGTAACCGGCAACAATGCTAACAACACAATCTTCGGCGGCGCAGGCAATGACACCCTGGAAGGTGGGGGGGGCGTAGATACGCTAAATGGCGGCGCCGGTAATGACACGATCACCTCCGATGGTGACGGTGGAACCTATAACGGTGATGCGGGTAATGATTTCATGAAGTCAGGTCTTGGTGGTGAAATCATGAATGGCGGAACAGGCATTGATACCATTGACCACACAGCCTTTAATGGCAACTATGTATTCAACATGACAACCGGCCTGACAAACTTTGGCGGTGAAAGCTATATCGGCTTCGAGAATACCTATATGGGCAATGGTAATGACAATGTCACCGGCAATGCCTCCAACAACACCATTAAAGGCGGTGGTGGCGCGGATACTCTGGATGGTTCGAACGGTAACGATTCGCTCTACGGTCAGGATGGCAACGACATCATTTTTGGTGGATTAGGGCAAGATACCTTGACCGGCGGTGAAGGTAGAGATGTAATGTCTGGCGGTGGTGGTAACGATACTTTCGACTACAATGCGCTGAGTGAAAGCGCTGTCGGCGCTAATCGAGATGTCATCAATGGTTTTACTCCCGGGGTTGATACAATTGACCTGTCGTCTATCGATGCTGTGAGTGGTGGTGCTGATAATGCGTTCATTTTCAGAGGCACGGGTAATTTCGCCGGCGGCGGTGAAGTGCGATACTTTCAGGATGCAATCAATAACATGACCATTGTCCAGGCAGAATTTGAGGGTGATGGCAATTTAGTTGTCGATATGGAAATCCAATTAAATGGACTTCACGTACTCGCTGCTACCGATTTTGTACTCTAACTAAATTTTATTTGGGGCTGTTGAATCCTTCAACAGCCCCAATTATTTTCTTGCCTCTACCGAATTCTCTAGCACTTCACTACCATTTCAGTTGGTTATGAAGTTTGTTTCCATTGCCATTAACCAGCAAGTTAGTAATTCGATTTCTCATTTGCTACAATTATAAATCTCAATCTGCTCTCAAGTGCTCTTTATGCAGCGTCACTCTGAGATCTCAGCAATTAATCCAGCAGGTTCCATCATTTCTTGGTGCAATACGGATTGCGCGCAATAACTTACTCTTTTAAAAATAATTAACAATTAATGGAAAATTCTCAGAAAGGTGCTCAAACACGCTGGCAGGCCGTCAAAATGGCAGCAGGTTTTATTGCACCCTACAAGCGTCAGGTCGTCTACAGCTTATTGGCTTTGTTATTCACAGCCACCATTACATTGTCGATTGGCCAAGGTATTCGCTTGCTGATAGATCAGGGGTTCGCAACGCAATCAAAAGAGCTGCTGAGTCAATATGTGGGAATATTTTTGCTGCTGGTAATTGCCTTAGCTGCGGGCACATTCACCCGCTATTACTGGGTCACTTGGTTGGGTGAGCGGGTCATTGCCGATCTTCGCCGCAAGGTATTCAACCGCTTGATCCACCTTCATCCCGGTTTTTTCGAGCAAAACCGCAGTCTCGAAATTCAATCTCGGCTGACTGCTGATATGACGTTACTACAAACCGTGATCGGGTCTTCCGTCTCATTTGCGCTACGTAATTTGGTTATGATGATAGGTGGCATTATTTGGCTATTCATCACTAATGCCAAGCTCACTGCGCTGGTGATGATCTGTGTGCCGCTGGTTGTAGCACCCATTCTCATTTATGGTCGCCGGGTACGGCATTTATCACGTCAAAGCCAGGACAAAGTTGCTGCGGTCGGCGCTTATGTCGGCGAAGTGCTCGGACAAATTAAAACCGTGCAGGCTTATAATCATCAATCCATTGATCAACACACATTTCATAATCAAGTCGAAGCAGCCTTTTCGGTTGCCAAGCAACGCACCACGCAACGCGCGTTATTGATCACAATCGTCATTATTCTGGTGCTCGGTGCCGTCGGGCTAATGCTATGGGTCGGTGGCATGGATGTAATCGAAGGTCATATCAGTGCTGGTGAATTGGCTGCCTTTGTTTTCTATAGCGTTATCGTCGGTTCAGCCGTTGCCTCCATTTCGGAAGTTATTGGCGAATTGCAGCGCGCCGCTGGTGCCGCCGAACGAACGATCGAGCTATTACAAGCACCGAATCTGATTCAATCGCCTGAGAAACCCCACACATTACCAGAAGTATCCGGAAATATTGTTATTGATAAATTGTGTTTTGCCTACCCTTCCCGCCCCGAGGTGTTGGCTATCAAACAACTGTCATTAACAATCCGTGCAGGTGAAACGTTAGCGTTGGTGGGTCCTTCCGGTGCAGGAAAATCTACATTGTTTGACCTGCTGCTGCGCTTTTTTGATAGCCAATCCGGCAGTATCAAGCTGGAAGGTATTGATATCCGACATTTGGATCTTTTTGCATTAAGGCACTGCTTCGCCCTAGTAGCACAGAATCCGGCGTTATTTTACGGCACTATCAGCGAGAATCTTCGCTACGCGCGCCCCGCAGCCACCGATGCCGAGGTCGAAGCAGCCGCCAAAACGGCCTACGCACACGATTTCATTTGCATGCTGCCACATGGCTATCAAACGCATTTGGGGGATTCAGGATTAGGCTTATCAGGTGGCCAGAAACAGCGACTAGCGATCGCACGCGCGCTATTAGCCGACACACCGATTCTATTACTGGATGAAGCCACCAGTGCGTTGGATGCACAAAGTGAGTTTTGGGTGCAGCAAGCATTGCAGCATCTGATGCGCAATCGCACTACGTTGGTTATTGCCCATCGTCTGGCTACCGTGCAATCCGCCGATCGGATTGCGGTGCTCGATCATGGTTATTTGGATGCATTGGGAACACATACCGAGTTGCTGCAATCAAGCCCTTTATACGCACGGCTGGCAGCATTGCAGCTACAGCCACACGAAGGAATATGATCTACGCTACCGATCTATCAGTTTCCTGACTATTCAGACCGACACCCGCAGATTGAATCACCCGTGATAATGTTTTGCGCGCGGCGCGCATACCGATCCCCATCTGCATGAGCGCGCGCAAATGCACTGAGCGTTTCAGCACTAGTGCCATTAGATGCAGCGGATTCACTCCTCCATCTGGATATACTGCACCAAGCAATGCTTGCGGAGGAGAAAATTGAACCGGATCAACAATAACACGCACGGCGATAAAAGGAATACCTGCTTTCGCAGCTACCACTGCAATTGCGCCACTCTCCATATCCACCGCACAAGCACCTGTGACATGAGCCAAATCCCTTTTTGCATTTTCGTCTGTCACGGGTACCGCACTGTCAGTCAATACACCGTTAATGACAGTAATATCCGCCGGGAGTAGCCGTTGCAATCTATCGCGCCAAGTTATGTTTACTGGTAACTGATCAGCGGAATGAATAATAGCCCCCGGCAATACCAGATCACCTGACTTTAAACGGGGATCCAATGCCCCGGCAACACCAAAACTTGCCAATGCGGTGACACCCTGCCGCAGCAATTCCTCTGCTGCTGTTCGTGCTGCCTCTGCGCCCATGCCACTGAGCCACAAAACAGTATAATCATCGATTTGCACCATTTCGTTGAGCGGAGCCCGCATCGATGATACACAACTGGCTTCAGCTCTTAAAGCTGTCACCAAGCCGGTTACATACATACGGATACTGTTCTGGTCAGTGCACGATAACGAGCCAAGGCCCAAATCGGAAAGAATTTTGAATACCCGTGATAGCGAAGATAGAAAACTCGCGGAAAACCGGGGGCAGTAAACCAAGGATCTTCCCACAAATGATCATTTTCCTGATTACGCAGTAAGTAATTGATCCCCCTACGCACCGACAGACTGTTAACTTCACCGGCCGCCATCAAGCCCAAAACGGCCCAAGCAGTTTGAAATGCCGTGCTGGTCTCGGGAAATTGTCCGGCCAGTTGTGCATCCAGATAGGAATCGTTCGTTTCACCCCAACCGCCATCGGCTCTCTGCACGGATTCTAGCCATTTCACGGCACGCCGCACCGATGCGTGCTGCATGTCAAACTCAGCCAGCTGAAAGGCTTCCAACACTGACCACGTACCATAAATATAATTGGTACCCCAACGTCCGAACCAAGATCCGTTTTTCTCCTGTTCTCGCAGCAGAAAACTGATGCCACGCCAAACTTCACGCTGGTGCTTCCCATATTTTGCCAGTAAACCTATACAACGCGCCGTCACATCACTAGTGGGTGGATCAATCAACGCACCGTGATCGGCAAAAGGAATTTCATTCAAATAGTGATGGGTATTATCAATATCGAAGGCTGCAAAACCACCATTACGTGATTGCATGCCTGCCAGCCAATTGGCTGCGCGATCCAAGGATTTCAGGTAACGCTGCGCATCGCCTTGATCCAACGCCCAAGCTACAGCTGCAGTGTCATCAAGATCTGGATAATGCGGATTGGCGTATTGAAATGCCCAACCCCCTCCTGGTAGATTAGGCTGCTTGTCGCGCCAATCACCCGGCGCATCCAAAACCTGTTGCTCAACTAACCAATCCAGTGCTTTTAACACAGGCTCCTGATCCGTCGTTGAATCTTCCTGCAATGCCAAACTTGTCAATACCGTGTCCCAAACTGGCGAGGTACATGGCTGACACCAAGCACGCTCTCCTTCGTCAATTAATAACCCTCGTAAGGCGTTACGG
Source organism: Nitrosomonas sp. (assembly GCF_022842015.1). Classification (GTDB taxonomy): domain Bacteria; phylum Pseudomonadota; class Gammaproteobacteria; order Burkholderiales; family Nitrosomonadaceae; genus Nitrosomonas. Next base: position 36,743 of record NZ_JALHQJ010000005.1, read on the forward strand.
CATTGCACTCGATTGGGGTGGTCATACGCATAGCCCAGCAATGCTAGTGATTCATGCGCGTTAACCATTGCAGGGAAAATAGCACCAATTCCACACTCACCATTCAGACGTTCAAGCGTCCAATTTTCCGCTTTGCGTATCGAATATTGACGTATAGATTGAGGAAGCTTGGGTTCAACACGTGACAAAACCCGTTCGACCAACATAAAGGCACGCTTCAACAGAGTGTCCGCTTTCGGGAAATAATTCTTCTCCTGTTCTGGCGGCACAATAAATAACTCGCGGATGTCTACATTACGCGGATTGATCGCGCGTGCTTTAATCGTACATAATATAGATAACGGTATCATCACAGTGCGCGACCAGTAAGAGACCTTACTAATATGAAAGGGGAACCAACTCGGCAGCAATACCAATTCCGAAGGTACAACCGGCACCCCGCTCCACGGAATCTGCTCATACATGGCGAGCAGCAATCTCGTGAAAACATTCGCTTTGGCCGCGCCGCCACGCTCCATGATAGCTTCCCGGGCACGTACCATATGCGCTGCATCAGGGGAATCACCCACTATTTTCAAGGCATAATAGGATTTAATGGTACAGCTGATGTCAAATGCACCGCCGTAATACAACGGCCACCCACCATGAGTCAAATCCTGTTTTTCACGAATAAAACGGGCAATTTTGTTTTCCAGAATAACATCGACCTCATCCATGAAGTGCATCATCAGAATATACTCTGCTGGAATTGTACAATCCGCCTCGAGCGGAAAACACCAATGTCCATCGGATTTCTGTAGTGACAATATGGCCGAACGAGCTTGGGTAAACTTATTTTCCAGCTCATCGACATTGATTTCATCTTGACTCAGACTGGCCGCTGAATGCGATGATGGCACTTTATCATTCACAGTAAACCCACCCGACTGCTGCGATATATCCGATATTCTCTGTAACCCGTCCATATACTCCTAAGCACTTATATCTATTGTAAATTTAAAATAATGAGGTGTATTTCACTAACACAATCGGTTGCATTATTGTTCAGATACTCGAAGCCTAATAAAGCAAAATCAAGAACATTATTTCTTGATTTTCACATCGTTATCAAATGGATTATCCTGAAAAGGATCATAATAAAGGTCTAGGGGCAGTTTGCCATCATGTACCAGGAATTCACGTTGTTGCATGGATGCTTCACGTACAAACAAATACGGATCCAATGCTGCCTCATCCCGAATCTGCATCGGGCCAATTAAGCGTGCGCGTTTGTCGATGGCACCCAAGATAGTAAATGGCGCAGCAAAGTATGTACCTATCGCAAGGCCCGCATAAAAAAGTACATTGGTAACAAGACTCACCGGAATATTAGTTACGTCACGTTCACTACTCGGCCCCAGTAGCGGAACAAATAAATAAGAACCTGGATTAACCCCCCAAACACCTAACGTCTGGCCGAAATCCTCATCATGTTTTTGCAACCCCATGTGGGTCGCCATATCAAAAAGTCCAGCCATACCAATCGTTGAATTAATAATAAAGCGTAACGTATCTCCAGCACCCTGCTTCACCTTCCCTTGTAAAAAAGAATTTAGGGCAACATTCGGATATGCCAAGTTATCATAGAAATTTCCAATGGATCGCTGTGCGGCATTGGGTACATAATCAACATAAACATTCACAACGGGCTCAAAGATAGTCCGATCAACTCGGTCCGTAAAATCATAAGAAGCACGATTAATTTTCTCATGCGGATCAGTCGGGTCAATATCTTCATCACTATTTTTTGGTGTTGTCGCGCACCCTTGCAAGATTGCCAGGCACAGAAAAAATATAATAAAAATCAAATAACGATAATTGATATTTCTCAACGTTTCAGAATTCTCATTCATTTACTTGTAATACAGCCAATTTTCATGTTTCCTTCAGCAAGGTCAAATACCATGTAACAGGCTCATCAATCCCTGATTCAACAGTTATTTGATTTCATCGGTATTGCTTGACAGATCAAATTTTACGGCAAACCAAACACTGCTGCTTTAGATTATCAAAAAACATTGAATAGCGTGGCAAAGGAACATATGAATGCCAAAATGGCACTACTCGACAATCCCTTCCGCAATATTTCATTCGGATTGGCAGTAAAACAAACGCCTGACATCTAACTTCCCATAGTTTCTACAGTATCGTTATCGTGCCAATCTGCACGTTTCAGCATAAATTATCAGTAAAAATATTGAGCCGCAGTATACACTACTACCTCAGAATCATAATTTGTTACTGCAGCTTAAAATTGCTTGTGTCCCTGCAAATTTAAAAAGATTAAAGCCACTTTTAATCCCTGCTTATAAGCTCATAAATTGAGAATCTGTCGGGCAATAAAAAAGTTTTCAAGCAATCTGAGAAGTTTACGAAAATGCGTCTCGAATCTTTCCTGACCACCAAAGTCGCGGCTAAGGAAAAACTCAACCTTCTCTCTCTCCGTGCACAATCTCTACCAATTTTAACGCTTGCAATTCCATTTCTATCACAAAGTCATCAACCCTTGCCCTGAAATGGCGATAAAAAATCATACTGGGTATGGCTACAAGTATGCCAAAAGCAGCATTATATAGCGCAACTGAAATTCCGTAAGCAAGCTGTGCCGGGTTGCTACCAGTAGGTGAATTTGATCCGAAGATTTCAATCATACCCACCAATGTACCAAACAAACCCATCAAAGGACTCAATGCGGCAATGGTTCCCAGCGTTGTCAGGTAACGACTCAAATCATGCACGATCACTCGGCCTGATTCTTCAATCGATTCCTTCATCACCTCGCGCGTGCTTTTGACATTTCTAAGCCCGGCCGCAAGTATTTGTCCCAATGGGGAATGCATTTGCAAACGTGCCAGCATTTCAGGGTTAACACCTCCGCGCTTATATTCACTTAATACCCTGGATAACAACTCCTTCGGTGCGACAACACTTAAACGCAATGTCCACATCCGCTCTCCGATAATAGCCAAGGCAACTATGGAAGCAATTATGATCGGCCAAATCGGCCAACCCGCTGCTTGAATTAACGATAACACGCGACATTCTCCTCACTCACTTTAGATCCGGGTATTCAGGTATTACTCTGTAACCTACTATATTACCTGATTTACATATATTATTACCAAGCAGTTAATTCGGCATGCCCTGTATCTGGATCATGCAATTCTAACAACCCATTTTCTATCCACAATTTCTGTGGATAAATCTGTGCGTATATTACAAAAAGGAAAAATAAGTGACCAAATTCAAACATCTTTTCTGATTTGATTATTTATTAATCTAACGTATATACATTAATAAACAACATGTTATACATTAAGTATAGCACTCTCTCGTATTAATTAACTGCTTTCTTTTAGATCTGACAATTCATTTCAGCGCTTGCCCATTATCAAAAAGAATCTGTTTCTCAGCACTAACCTTGCGCATAAGATACTGACACTTAGCAACAAATTACAATGCCAGCAATTACTTAAGCAAAGCATCCCATTACTACTATGAGCTATATGTGATATCCCCCAATGAAAGGAGCATCTGTCGCATACCGGACGATTGCGTCAATATAAAAAATCGCCAAAAACGAATGAAACAATCACAACAGCCAACCTTCTCACAAAAACATCATTTTATTTCCATCAGATGATGATGTTCTGCTCCGTCAATTCGAAGAAAACCCAATCTCTGATAAAGCCGGTAAGCCCTTTGATTAGCATGCAGAACTCGCAAGCGCAATGGCAAATGACGCACGCGCGCTCTGACAATCAATCGTCCAATCACTCCAGTGCCAATGCCTTGATTCTGGTAACGAGGATCGATCTGAATCTCATCCAGCCACAAATGATCCGCATGTACATCCACGATGAACATGCCAACAGGATTGTCATTCTGCAAAAGAATTTCAATTGGTTTCGATTCCCATGCATTCTTGAACAAACCCAATTCCTCGTCATCATCCCAATAGCCGAACTCTTGTGTTATCAGGTCACGGTACACAGTATGGTGCAATTCAAGCAACCACTGATAATCAGAATCTCGAACGGGCCGTATGCGGATATTCATTGAAAATCAGCCGATTCTAGAAGAACGGTTCCAGCCGTAATGCATTTTGGATCTTGTCGCAATGAACCTGGCTCACGCCCGCAGCATCGGCATAATCACGCCAGCGTGATACCACTTGCTGCACATCATGCAGTATCGCCTTGGCTTGGCCACGCTTCAAACCAGCCACTTTTTCAACTGCGACAAAATCAGCCAGCTCGAATCCATCTCGCTTGCCATTCAGCGTCATTTGGTGCGTGGAAGTCCAACGCCCTGCAGGTTGATAACTGTAGGTAACGTCAAAAGCCGGCGCCAATGACCATGTGCCTTGCTTTTCCATCAGGAAAGCAATGTTTTTCACATGATCGTCCTGATTGCGTGCAATGACATTGAACACCATGCGCCGAAATTGCTGTTCTACGTCGTGCATCGATAACTGTAAACGTTTGATGACTTGCATGGCTTGTTCATAGCTGTAGGCACCGGCCAGGTTGAAATCGTGATGGGCCAGCGCGCACAAGGATTGCATATGCAATCTGCCACCGCTATCGGGATGCTCGAGACGATCAAAACGCCTCGTCATGAAATGCTTGCGTCCTTTTTCTTCCAGTAGGCGGCATTCGTTCATTTGGATACCCGCATCGCACGCCATGTGATAATAGGCATACTCAATCGCGCCATAGCCTTGCGGATCTTCCAGCTCCTTGGCTTTATTGCCACTGACGCCATCAAACTTCAGCAACCAGTAGCCAAAGCCTTCAGGCGCTTTGACCTGCCCAGAATGCACTTCATGAGTAACCGGATTCCAGGCAATCACGGCCTTGGCACGCGCGCCACCAGCAGAAGTACCGACTTGCAAGATCTGTTTTAGCGCATGGGCTTTCTGCGTCTCATCGCCGAAAGCTTCTGCAAGTTGTTGACAATGTGTAAGTACTTCTGAGGCCAGCTTGACCAGTTGCTCAACCTGGATTTTCTGCGACGTGCGCACTTTCGGGCCTTTTGTCAGAAAAAATTCTAAAGCGCCCATGCCACGGCTACCGATATAACACAAACGCTCCACCGCATTAAACGAATCCGGCTGACGGCCCTGCGTAGCGAGCCAGGCATCAATCAATCAATGCATTGCCGAACTTATCCGGCAACGAATCGGCCAACAAGCCAGGCAAGCCATGAAAGGTATCCCGTCCCAGTGCCGAAAAACGATACACCGTGCTCGCCAACGGCATCGTAAGTGGCGCAATTTCAATGCCGCTGCGAGCAAACTCGCTATCGTATTCAAAGCTCGCCGCATGACCGCCATCCATCAATGCTACGGAACCGATAGTGCGCCCCCACAATTTCACTTCAGCGACTATGCTCATGACTTTGGACAGCTCTCTAGATGGATGAATCACTCCACGCCCAGGATTTTCCACTAGGCTTCATAGCGGGCGCGACACGACGACCTCTTGCTCGTTGTCGGCCCCTGCTCGCTTGCTTTTCCTTTAATAAGGCCATAGGGCTTGGGCCAGTTTCCGGCAACCATTGATTCAATCCATCCATCAAATCCAATGTACGACACAGGCGTATCAACGTCACCAATTGGACGGACCCACCAGCCTCAATCCGCTCCACCGTGCGCTTGGAGATCCCAGCCTCCACCGCCAGCACAGCCTGAGATAATGACCGCGCCATACGCCGTTGCGTCAAACGCGCACCCAACTCTGCCAGAATCACTTCATCGGAAAGATTATTATCTATTTTCATATCGCCACTAATATCGACTTAACGCTGTAATTGCACACTATATCGTCTAAAATGACGATTAAAAGACTTTAACATATTCTTGCACACCCTCTGACAAATCGATTGATACTGAATCACCTCAGATTTCTTCTTAATTTACCATTTTTCTGGCGATTCCTTGTATGTTATAGTGAAAACGGCAATCAAATTATGCCACTCCTACCAATACCATGCGGAGGATCAAGATGAAAAAAAGCAAGCCTGAATTACGCGACACGATCGTGGATACGGCCGTTACCATCGCCGAACGTTCATCCTGGGAAGCAGTACGCTTGTTTGATGTCGCCACTGTATTGAATATTTCTCTGGATGATATTCGTCTTTATTTCCGTGAAAAAGAAGATCTGGTTGATGCCTGGTTTGACCGAGCTGACGGCCAAATGCTCAAAGCGGCGGAAACCATCGAATTTTTGTCATTATCACCGCGCGAACGGTTACAGCATCTCATCATGACTTGGCTGAATGCATTGGCTGCACACCGCCAGATCACGCGTCAGATGATCGGCGCCAAACTGGAGCCCGGACACCTGCACATCCAGATTCCCGCTATCAAGCGCATCAGCCGCACGGTACAATGGATGCGCGAAGCCGCGCGACGCGAGGCCACATTTGTGCGCCGCGCACTGGAAGAAACCGCTCTGACCACGATATACTTAGCGACGTTTACTTACTGGATGCAAGATACGTCAGAAAATTCACAACGCACACGCGATTTTCTGGAACACAAATTGCTGTTGGCTGAATTGCTGGATCATAGGATTTATGGTGCTTCGCATAATGAAACTACGGTCGATTCCGCCGAGCAATCTGAGTCTGCTCCTGAAATTTTCACAAAAACTGAATCCTCTCCACTAACGGAACCGATTGCACCCAGAATGCATGCCAAGTCCGTCTGATCATAGACTATGGATCCGTTCACGCACGCTTTAAGCGGCGCCCTACTGGCTCGGGTTGCAGCACGAACACAAACTCCATCGCAATCACAATCGGAGCGAAACATTGCATTACCATTGCGTCTGCAAATTGCCGCCAGCTTTGCCGCAGCTGCGTTTCCGGATGTGGATTTTGCGCTCCGTCTGATCGACACGCTTACGTATCTGAATTGGCACCAAGGCCCGACGCACTCGCTGATTCTGTTACCGCTGTGGGCATGGCTATTGGCTAGATTGTTTGCATGGCTCGCTCAAAAACGCTATGCCTGGAAACTGTTTTTTCTTCCTGCATGCCTCGGCATTGCTATTCATATCGTAGGGGACTTCATCACTTCGTATGGACTGATGCTGTTCGCACCTTTCTCCACCGAACGTTTTTCACTACCACTGGTATTTGTCATCGATCCCTGGTTCAGCCTGATCATCATTGTCGGTCTGATCATTTCGTGGCGTTATCCACGACAACGAATCGCGGCCATCACAGCTTTGGCAAGTTTGTGCGGATATGTATTTTTTTTATGGACTCTGCACCAGCAAGCTGTCGAAATCGCCATCCGCTATGCCGATGCCCAAGCTCTGCCCAAAGCACACATCACCGTGTTGCCACAACCGTTGTCGCCGTTTCACTGGAAAATTATCATCCAGCACGATGAAACCTACCACCTTGCCGATATGAATTTGCGACAATCCGAAAAACAGCACAAAACAACTTGGCTACTGTCAAAAATGACAGCTGCCTATCGCCCCATTTTGGAAAACAATTGGCACATTCAACAGCAGTTCGGTGGTGATTCAACGAATAGAACACGCATCCGTGAAGCGTGGCTTAGTCCTTCTTTTGAGCCCTTCCGCGTCTTTGCCCAATTCCCAATACTGGAGCGCACCGACACTTCTGAACAAGGCTTGTGTATCTGGTTCTACGACCTGCGCTTCAAATTTCCGGGATTGCCGCCTTCTTTTCGTTACAGCGTATGTCGTCAGAACGATCTTTCTGACTGGCAGATGGTTCGGCAGCGTGGTTTATTTTATATTGATTGAGTCTGTTATGTTCGATGCCATCAATCACTCAAACTTTACCCAGTCATCAATGAAAAATTTATAATGACTACAACTAGTGACAGGAACCATCAGAAATGCCACTATATATCATTGATTCAGATACATATAGTTCCATTTACAAGACGCACTTGATGCAATGAACAGGTTTGCCGATAGAAAAGAAAACCCAACCACCGACGAATATCTGAAAGCCAGTCTGAATGAGGTCTTGGACAGGTTAAATAAAAATCCAAGCGCCTTACAAAGTGAGGAAGCATTCGTCCATGCGGTCATCACCGTACGCAATGCAATGATTAATGAGAAGCTGACCAAGTGGCTGATTGGCTTGACTGCAATCGTTGCAATTGCTACTGCACTATTAGTAATAGTTCCATTTTTCACGCCATCGTTTGAAGCCAAAAAATTAGAGGCCGCGCTAATTGCAACTAAAGCTGCGCATAATGACTTAAAGACTGAATTAGCAGCATTAAAAAATGAATTGCTTGAATCACAACGAACCATATCGACATTAAAAAACCAAGTTGAAAAGCACAATACTAGTCAGTAGTATCAGAGAAAATAAGGCACATGAAACCGTTGCATGCCGGCGAAACTGCAAGATCAAATCTGAATTGCTACAACTAATTGAGAATATTTATGTGGCAACATCAATGGATGCAGACATGTTAATGGATTGACCAACCGTGCAGACGAGTTCTTCCCGCTGGTTATGGAAATTATAGCAAGTGGCTCATAACGGAGAATCTGCCCCAAGTGTTGGGAAAATTCGATATTGACATATGAAATTATCCCCACTAGAGTAAGCGCTGCTTACGCGCTAAAAAATGCGGAGCAAGCACTACTATACTAAAACATAAAATTTAAGAGGGAAATATATACTATGAAAATAACCAAAATCATGTTCTTAAGCGCTGCCCTTGGATTGCTATTGACAGGCGTCACACACGCTGCAGAGCAGAATTTCAAAGTAGTTATCAATGCCTATGACACCACAATTCCTGAACTTAAAGTTGAAGGCGTAACGATTAACAACATTCGTGCCTTTAATGTTCTCAATGAGCCAGAAACATTAACTGTCAAAAAGGGAACGACTGTCAAAATCACTGTAGAAAATAAATCACCCATCAGTGAAGGATTTGCCATTGATGAATACGAAATTAAAGACATACTTAAAGCAGGCGAAACAAAAGTCATCTCTTTCGTGGCCGATAAAGCTGGCGCCTTCACTATTTGGTGTCAACTCCACCCTAAGAATATCCATCTGCCAGGTTCTTTGAATGTCATTGAATAGAGGGCTTTGAGACATTCGTGAAGTATTTGCTTTTTACTTTACAATGTAGTGGCATCTAGCTTGGTTAAATTGAATTCAACTGAATGCTTCTCCTATCTTTAGTTGCAGATCACATTTGCTCCTGGGGTTTGTAATCAAGGATAGGATTCGGAATGAAATTATATCTAACCAAAAATCAGAGAAAAAACTAAAAAGGCAATTTGACAAGCTTCATTGATCACATGTCAAATTGCCTATATTCCTAAAAATTTATCGTGGCAAATCTGTTGTTTGTTTTTTTCTTGCCCTAAAAACCATGCAGGTACAATCTTTACCTGCGCCAAATGTAAAAATAATGATTGAAGCAAGAGATACGCGACAAACTATTCCTAACACCCGGCACAATCCATTCTGTTGATTGGACTACCTACGCTATACTTTATTTTAACAACGGATGATCTTTAGGTAATTGCTTGGCGTACCACATGGCCAGCTTATGCCGCATCGATTTTTCAGCGACTTGATCTTCCGGTAGGGGTTGCATAACTTTATCGTGTACCAATAAGCGGTAGATGTAGAGCAATTTTTCACTCGCCGAATCGGTTGCCTCAAACTGAACCACGCCTCTTCCTTCGGCATATTTCACTCCGGCCAACATAGCTTCTTTAAATAGAGCCGCTTCATTTTTCAGTTTTTTCATAACGATCCTCGCTCAATGTGATTGATCATTATCCTATGTTTCAGCCTTGTGAATACTCGTGCATGGACTACCTAAACATTGATTGTTGCAGTTAGTTGGCACTTGAATCGCTAGGCTATTCAAACTCCCTCTGCGGGAGAAAACTAGTAGAGTATGCGCACAAATTTGTGGAAAATATTTTTCGTCCACAGTAAAAAGGCAATTTAGCTTAATAAGTAAACTAAATTGCCTCGTAACAAAACCTACCGGCTCAAAGCCGGTTACACATTATTTACCTGACTTAGCAGCACGTAATACGGGATAGAATTGGGTGAAGACCATATCGTGTGCAGCATGTTCCTTATGGCAGGCAGCGCATGCTTCATCCGCTTGGATAATACCTTGTTTGGCTTCATACGATTCAAAACCAAAAAATGCCCAGTTACCGGGTCTTTCGGGATAGCGCTTGGAATCTTTCACCATCGCAGCAATGCCATTGTATTCACCTGGGAAATAGCCATTCCCGCTAGGCGCTTCTTTGCTACCTATGCTAGCTAATTCTTTAACGATAACAGTTCCATCACGGAATTCACCCGTTTTCTTCCAGTGGTACCAGCTGGTAGGGTCAACATAAACATTATGAAATTCTGGAAAGGCTGCTTTATCATCATTTAATTCATTGGGCGTGACAGATGCGCCAATAAATACCCATTCACGATAGTCTTTAGGAGTTAACAATACATGCTCTTTAGTAAAGCTGCCATAATTAAGCCCTTTGTGTGCATGATGGGCATCAGAAGCAATCACTGGGCTGGCCAGCGCAATGGACAACAATACTGGAGCAATACTGCTTAATAACGTTTTTTTTAACTGTAACATAATAAGCCCTTAAATTGGTTAAAGAAACATACAGAAAACAGCAAAATTTTGCACTGCCTTCCTTTTTTATGGTAGTCAGACAAAGTATCTTCGTCAAGGGATTATCCTCTCACTGCAAAGTGGATAACCCTTCAATACCGTTGACTAACGATCATTGTTTATTTTATTTCTAATTGAAGCACAGCAAATCTCTAGCTTGACTGCATTTTTTTGACCATAACTTTATGGCAAGCTAGTCTCTGGAAGAATATCATAACCAAATGTTTTCTTACTTAATTCAGAAAATAGCACCACTGAGTGCTATCTTTCGCACTATAACATGATGAAAAACTATTTTTCTCCGATTCACTTGCTATTTTTCGTTGCTTTGCTTGGTATCATAATAATATTGATCCAGATGGAGCTACTGTCTTTTGCTTTTGTAAAACTGGGACTGTCGCCTGAATTTGGATTGATGATACTGTTTCTATCGTTACTCGGCAGCGCCGTGAATCTTCCGGTAGCAAGAATTAAAAGCACTGCAACAAAGCAGGTATTCACACAGTCTGTGTACAAAGGATTGCTTAGAATACCCGGACAGCCGTTTACTTACGAAACGCAGCTTTTCATTAATCTTGGCGGTTGTCTGATACCGGTAACACTATCGATTTACTTATTTTCCAATAGCACATTGAGTTTATTGCCCACATTGCTGGGCATCGCTATCATCAGTAGTATCAGCTACAATTTCAGCCGCCCGATTTCTGGGCTTGGCATCGGCATGCCAATTCTGATCGCCCCAATCAGTGCAGCGTTAGTGGGATTATCAATCAGTCCGGATCAAAGCGCCTCGCTGGCGTATATCAGCGGCACATTGGGAGTACTGATTGGCGCAGATTTACTACGCATGAAGGATATTTCCCGGCTCGGCACACCGTATGCCTCGATCGGCGGTGCGGGTACATTTGATGGCATATTCATCACTGGCATTGTGGCGGCCCTACTGGCTTGAGGCTTCATTCTCGACAACTCCTTATTGCGTTTCTGTTACTTTAAGGCGAATCCCGCTATACTCATTGGCATGACGAATTCATGCCAGCATAATTCTTTTAATTTGCCGCAGGAACATCTGTTGCACCGGCTGCATACGTTGCAGCGGGAATACCTTCATATTTCACCGCAGGCCATGCAACAAGTCGCGGCTGAATTTAATTTGCCGCTCAGTCAAGTGGCTGGGGTCGTAGCGTTTTATTCTTTTTTTTCCACACAACCATGCGGCCGTTTCCACATATTGTTCAGTAATTGCACCAGCTGCGGCTATCTGCCAGATGGACAAAACCTGATGCAATTGCTGGCACAGCAATTGCAAGTCAATCCCGGCAAGACGCGGACAGATGGATTGATCAGTATTGGTGAGACTTCCTGTATCGGCCTATGCGATCAAGGTGCATCGTTGCTGGTCAATGGTATACCACTTACTCACTTGAACCCGGACAAGATTGCACAGATCGCGCAGCAGATTACAGCCAACATATCGACGGATGAATGGCCAGCGGAATGGTTTGAGATACATGACACAATCCATCAACGCAACCTTTTGTTGACGACAGCACAGCCTGCGCCCGGCAGCACGCTACAACAGGCAATAACGCATGGCGCAGCAGAAACATTGACAACCATCCAGCAATCCGGCTTAAATGGTCGCGGCGGTGCTGGATTCAATACCGGTAAAAAATGGCAACTGTGCCGCGAAGCGCCCGGTGATGCGCATTATGTTATCTGCAACGCCGACGAAGGCGAACCCGGCACGTTCAAAGACCGTGTGTTACTGCGCCATCACGCCGAAACATTGTTTGAAGGCATGACATTGTGCGCTTTTGTTATCGGAGCAAACAAGGGCTTGGTTTACTTGCGCGGGGAATATCGCTATCTGCTCTCGCACTTGCAAGCCGTGCTTACGCAACGGCGTAATCGCGGATTATTAGGAAGACACATTCTAAATCATGCGGATTTCCACTTCGACATCGACATTGTTGTGGGTGCGGGTGCCTATATTTGCGGCGAGGAATCGGCGCTGATCGAATCGCTAGAAGGAAAATCCGGCATTCCACGTATCCGCCCGCCATTTCCGGTCACACATGGTTATCTAGGACAACCCACTGTAGTCAATAATGTTGAAACCTTAATTGCCGCAGCGCATATCGTCGCATACGGCAGCAGCTGGTTTAATTCTGTCGGTACCCAGAAATCGAGGGGCACAAAAATCCTCAGCGTCAGCGGTGACTGCCGGTTACCGGGAATCTATGAATACCCGTTTGGCGTGCACATTCAACAAATCTTGGATGATTGCGGCGCGCAGAAGGTACAAGCGGTACAAATAGGTGGACCTGCTGGAAAACTAATCGGCGCGCCGGATTTTAACCATACCATCAGTTTCGAGGATATATCCACCGGTGGGTCGTTTTTAATCTTCGGACACCAGCGTGACTTGCTAACGGTTCATCGCAATTTTGCCCATTTCTTTGCACATGAGAGCTGCGGTTTTTGCACCCCTTGCCGCATCGGCACACAGCTGCTGAAAAATAATCTGGATAAAATTGCAGAAGCTCACAGCACAGCAAACGATATCGAAACACTGAAACAGCTCGCTTTTTTGATTCAGCATCACTCGCATTGTGGCTTGGGGCATACCGCTGCCAATCATATTCTGGACGGCTTGCAGCATTTTCCGCAAGTTTTTACAACCCATCTGAATCAGAATTTCGTTGCACAATTCGATCTTGATCAGGCACTGGAAAGCGCTCGACAGATTACGCGCCGCGACGACGCTGCAGCCCATCTGGATTAAATCGGAATGTCAGCAATCCAAAATACAATTCGCATAGACAACCAGGAAATTCCGTTCACACCGGGACAAACGATCATGGATGCCGCATTAGCCGCCAAGGTTTATATTCCGCATTTATGCCACTATCCCGGCTTGCCACCAAGCGGCAATTGCCGTTTGTGCGTAGTGGAAATCGGGAATCGCAGCGTCGCTGCATGCACGACACCGGCAGCAGCGGATCAGGCAATCTGCAGTAACACACCGGAATTGAACCAGGCGCGCAAAGCGCTCACGCAAATGCTATTTGTCGAAGGCGATCACATCTGCCCGTCATGCGAAAAAACCGGCAATTGCAAGCTACAGGCTATGGCTTATTATCTCGGCATGCTGGACGATCACTTTCCGCAGTTTTATCAACGCCGCGAAATCGACGCATCGCATCCCGATATCCTGCTTGACCGCAAACGCTGCATCCTGTGCGATTTATGCGTGCGCGCCAGCCGCGAAGTAGACGGGAAAAATGTGTTCGCCATTGCCGGGCGCGGCACCCAAGCTCATTTAATCGTCAATTCCCCGAGCGGTAAACTGGCTGACAGCCCGCTAGCGAAGACCGATCTGGCAACTACCATCTGTCCGGTCGGCGCAATTTTGATCAAACAACGAGGATATCAAGTGCCGATCGGAAAACGTATCTATGATCAACACACGATTCGAGAAACCACTATGCAGGAACACATCCCAAGCTGCGATAAACTTAAACACAAAGGACATCAAGACACAGAACGTTAATCTTTTCAGATTAATTCCCTGTTTTATTAACTTGGATAATTTAATTTGGGCAGAGTTTTACTGGGTCTACCGAAGTTATATCCCTGTGCGAGATCAATACCCAGCTTTTTAACCATCTTGAAGGTATCTTCATCTTCAACGTATTCCGCCACGGTTATTTTACCTAGCCCGTGTGCTACATCCACCATGGCTTTAACAAAAACCTGATTGTCTCGATTATTGTGCAAATCGCTGATGAATAAGCCATCTATCTTCAAAATTTCCACACCTAAATATTTGAGATAGCCAAAGGTGGAGAAACCACTGCCAAAATCATCCAGGCAGACTTTACAGCCAGATTGATGAATGGATTCAATAAAACGTTGCGCATCCTGAATGTCGGAAACGGCAGCGGTTTCGGTCAACTCAATAATCAAGCGACTAGGCTCGACGCCTCGTTCCATCAATAATTTTCGGATATAAAGTGGCAATGAAGGCTCATCGAATGTTCGCCCGGAAATATTGATCGCCAGTGGCGGCATATTGAGGTCATTGGCTAATTTCTCGATACTCTCTTTGACAACCCAGCGATCAATATCCAAGATTTGGCCGCTTTTCTCGGCGATTGGAATAAATTGACCTGGCATAATCAAGTGATCCGGCTGCTCCAGGTCACGCATTCTAATCAGCACTTCGGCATGACTGAGAGATCTATCACTGGTTAAGTAAACACCCTGAAAATGCAATTCAAACAGATCCTGTTCCAATGCCTGGGCAATTCTGTTGCGCCATGACATTCGTTGTAACATAGCCTTCGAATCATCCCGTGCCGAATCATAAATTGCCCAAGTATTTTTGCCCTGAGTTTTAGCCTGATACATGGCGGTATCAGCATGCGCAATCAAGTCTTCTGTTGTTTCGCCATGCTCTGGAAAGATCGCCACACCCAGGCTGCTGGTCAAACGAAGATTGGTACCGTGAAAACGCAATGGGATTGATGCAATGGCAGTAACAATTCTAGAGGGTAAGGCATTAATATCTTCGTCTGGCTGAATAACACTTAGGATGGCGAACTCGTCGCCACCCAACCGGGCAAAAATTTCGATTTGCCGAATTACACTGGATATTTCACCTGCGGCCCTGACTAATACCGTATCACCTGCGCTATGTCCAAACGTGTCGTTAATGTACTTAAAGTCATCCAGGTCAAAATACAATAAAGCAAACTTACCGCGGTTGCGCAGACAGTTTGCGATCAGAAATTCAAGTTGCTCCTGGAAGCGGTGCCGGTTGTATAGACCAGTTAAAGGATCACGCTCGGCCAGATACAACAGCTGTTGTGCGGTTTGGCGTTCCTGAGTAATGTCCTCATAAATCCATAATCGTCCCAGTACCCGCCCTTCACCATCAGTAACCGGATAGGACAGCTGGGTGAGCATGCGGCCGTCACTTAGTTCCAGCTCGAAACGTTCGCTGATTTCATGAGTATGCATAACGTTAAGAACAAATTTAGAAGCATGTGTTGGTTGTGCAAAACGCTCTGTGGATCGTTCCAGCACAATTTTTGTCGGCAATCCTGTCAGATCGTCATTCTCATCGATCAACCACATCTGCAAAAAAGCGGGATTCACGTATTCGACACGACGTTCGTTGTCTTCAAACAGAATACCAATATTCATGGCTGCAAGTAGTGCACTCATGCGGCTTTGTTCGCGCTCTGCCAGAGTACGCAATTCACGCTGATGTTTCTCAGATATCTTTAACTCTTCCAATGAGTGACTCAGTGCCTCCTCACTTTGTTGTAAAGCAATTTCTCTGGTTTTTCGTTCCTCAATATCAGTGTGTGTCCCCAGCATACGCAACGGACGATTTTGACTGTCGTATTCCACCAACTTTCCCATCGACAATATCCATTTCCAGACGCCTTGCTGAGTAAGTTGCCGAAATTCCACCTGATAATCTTCGCGCAAGCCACTAATGTATTCCTGGTAAATTCGATACACTCGTTCCTGATCCTCCGGATGCAAGCGATCTCGCCATTTACTATTGGTTTCTACAAATGTGTTAGGGGCATAACCAAGCATTAATGCATATTCAGGACTTACTAATGCCTCACCTGTTTGTACATTAAGATCCCACAGCCCTTGATTAGCTGCGGTTAGCGCCAGGCGCAAACGAGATTCACTCTCACGCAACTCACGATCAGTACTCCTGCGCGCCACCTGAATGCCGGCGATCGAACATGCAATCAACATATTGGTGGCAACAAAAATACATAAAACCAAATGATCTAGCGTAAAAATACCATTTATAAAGGGGCCTAACCCTTGAGCAGTACCCCAGGTTGCTATTATGGAAATAACAGCCGCTGCTGACACACCGCCTAATGCACTTAAACGCAAACTGGCCCAAATCAATGGAGGAAAAACCAAAAAAGCCAGTGATAATTGAAGATCACCCAGTGCCAGAGTATTTCCAAATACCATCCACGCAATTAGAGCGCAGAGTGTGATGATCAAGACGGATTCAGCGTTTGAAGCCTCATGGCGTACAACCTCATTCTTATAATAAATTGACCATGCTAATAATAACGGAGTAAAAATCAGTATGCCCACGATGTCGCCAAACCACCAACCCAGCCATGCTTGTTGTATCTGATCCGCTATCAAGTTATCACTTGTAAATAAAGCCAGCACACCAAAGCTAGGAGGGAATAACATACTACTCGGTACAATTAAGACAAATGCCAATATGTCGCGGCTACGTAAAAAGTCATTTTTAAAATTAGCCACTTGTTTAAGCAGTATTGCGCCTAAAACAGGTCCCAGAGTATTTCCAAATGCAATCAGGCTGGCCGTGGATAAGGTAAGATCACCCGTGGTTAAATTGGCTAGAAATGCACCAAAAAATATACCCGGCCAACACCACAATCCCCAGATCATGAGTGCTGCAAGGGCTATTCCCGTTGGAGGCCAGAACAAGGTGATGTTCGATCCCATATAGGGAAAAGCCAAGCCTAACTTTCCGGTTGCAAAATAGGTTAAAGTCAACAAAGCAATCCCTAAAACCCGAAATACCATTGATGCAATTTTATTTTTTTTCATCTGCTTCAATACCCAATCATGATCATGTTATTTCGCAGCATCAAAGGCTTGCACTATAGCAAGCTGCTTATGGGATACGCATTTTCCTTCCACTGCGAACTATACAGCTTATCAAGCTGCCGCTGAATAGTTGTTTTGTACTGGCAGGTGCGGATTAAATAATTAAACCGCTATCATATTCTCGTTATGGCCGAAAGATTGCCCTCATTGATATACAAGGCGGTCTCTACCAGGGGCCACCCACCGCCACTAAATCCACTCAAGGAAAGCTCCTCATGGTTTTTTGATTGCTATGCTATTATTTGAAATCTAAGCGAGCTGGGCAAATCGACATTAACACGGTCCAGAAAACAAATTTGCAGGGACATATTGCGCAGCATCATAAACCATGACGATTGAGCTCACCACTAAACGAAAAATCAAAATCGCCACCACATCACTGGCTGGTTGCTTTGGTTGCCATATGTCTTTTTTGGATATGGATGAACGCTTGACAGGCTTGCTCGAGCAGGTTGAGTTTGATCGCTCACCATTCACCGACATCAAGCACTGTGGGCGATGTGACATCGGTCTGATCGAAGGCGGGGTGTGTACTGCGGAGAATGTACACGTGTTGCGCGAATTCCGCGCTAACTGCACCACGTTGGTGGCCGTCGGCGCCTGCGCAATCAATGGCGGCGTGCCCGCGATGCGCAATTATTTTGACTTGCAGGAATGCCTGCAGGAAGTCTATCTGAATGGAGCCGGTGTCACCAATCCGCAAATTCCCGACGATATTGAATTGCCGCTGCTGCTGGATAAAGTCTACCCCATCAACGAAGTGGTGCACATTGATTACTTTCTGCCCGGTTGCCCGCCATCCGCCGATGCGTTCTTGCAACTGCTGGAACCGCTATTAGCCGGACAAAAACCGATTATTCAAAAATCGCAATTGCATTACGATTAAACGTTATTATGGAATCAGATAAGCCTTCATCACACCCCCCAGCTACCCGGCGCATCGCCATCGATCCGGTCACGCGCGTCGAAGGGCACGGCAAAATTACATTGCTGCTGGACGAACACAATCACATCATCGAGGCACGACTACATATTGTCGAATTTCGCGGCTTTGAGAAATTCATTCAAGGCCGCCCGTATTGGGAAGTGCCGTTCTTGGTGCAACGGCTCTGCGGCATTTGCCCGGTCAGCCATCAATTGGCGGCAGCCAAAGCGGTGGATCAAATCGTGGGGATGCAGCAACTCACGCCCACGGCTACCAAGTTGCGCCGTTTGTTGCATTTCGGCCAGATCCTGCAATCGCATGCACTGCATTTTTTTCACCTCTCCTCCCCCGATTTTCTCTTCGGCTTCGGTAGCAACCCGGCACAACGCAATATTGCCGGTGTATTGGAACACTATCCGGAAATCGCACTGAAAGGTGTCAAACTGCGCAAATTCGGCCAGCAAGTCATCGAGGCCATCACTGGCAAACGCGTGCACGGTACTGGAACCGTGCCGGGTGGCATGAACAAACCGCTGACAATCACTGCGCGTGATGCATTACTCGCTGACGTTGACAATATCCTGCTATGGAGTCAGGAAGCACTGGCACTGAACGAACAAATCCACACCGAGCACCCGGAGCACCGCGATTTCGCCACGCTGCACAGCCATTTCCTCAGCATGACCGGAAGCAACGGCGAACTGGAGTTCTATCATGGTGGATTGCGTGCGCGCGCTGCTGATAACAGCGTGATTTTCGATCAGTTCAACTACTGCGATTATCAACACATCCTGCGTGAAGAAGTACGCTCGTGGAGCTACATGAAATTCCCCTACTTCACCACATTGGGTACTGAGCAAGGGTGGTACCGCGTCGGCCCGCTGGCTCGCGTCAATAACTGCGATAGCATTTCTACTCCGCTGGCCGAAAGTGCCCGCCAGCGTTTCAAGGCATTTGGCCAAGGCGGATTAGTGCACGATACACTCGCATATCACTGGGCACGCATGATTGAAGCCCTGCACTGCGCCGAATCAATACACGCTTTGCTACACGATGCAGACATCACCGGCACCGAATTAATGGTTGACAACGGTGAACACCAGTCGCAAGGCATCGGTGTCATCGAAGCGCCGCGTGGCACGCTGTTCCATCACTATCAGGTCAACGCAGAAGGCCTGATTACCCAGGCCAATCTAATCGTATCAACTACCAGCAACAACCAAGCCATGAATGAATCTGTGCGCATCGTTGCAAATCGATACCTGGATGGCCAGGAAATCACTGAAGCATTATTGAATCACCTTGAAGTTGCAGTGCGCGCATACGATCCTTGCCTTTCCTGCGCCACGCATGCATTGGGCAAAATGCCATTGCAAGTGACGTTGCAAGATATGAATGGCAGGGTAGTCGATCAATTAACCAAAGGAATGACGGGCGAAATTACCCGATAACCGCTGATAGCTTACTTACGCATCCACCACAATATCAACGTCAGCACAACCGAGATCAACAATCCTGTCATCAACGGAAAATAAAAGCTGAAATTCTTGCGTTCGATATGAATATCGCCAGGCAAGCGGCCTAATGGCAATTGCGACAACCAGGGCCACAATAAACCCAACACAAGCAGTAAGATTCCTAAGGTAATCAGTAATTGTTGCATGGTGCAATATCTCATTCAAACATCAATCCAATGGATTGATTCAATTTTGTTCTGGAAAGATCAACTGATCAGTTGCAAAACCCAATGCACTGGATTGCTGCACAAACCGATGGATCAATTCTTCGCTAACCGTGGGCATTCTTGCTAATAACCATAGGTACGATTTGTCATAGCTGGTCACAAAGGCGTACTGATAATTTTCCTTGTCCAAATCAAACACGATATAAGCGCCATAAAATGGGCCGAAGAAAGAAACTTTCAAATAACCTTCCTGCTGACCCCTAGCAAAATATGCCTTGCCTTCGGCTTCTTTCCACTTATTATCCGCCGCCGAGAAACCTTTATTGATGACCCTCACGCCGCCATCGTCACGTAAAGAATACTCCGCGGTCACCTGATCAAGTCCGCGTTCAAATGAATGATTGAGCCGGGCGATTTCATACCACTTGCCCAAATATTTATCGAGTTCAAATCCGTCAACCGGTGCAATATCCTGTGGTATCGATAAACACCCGTTTAGTAGAAAGCTGAGAAAAAAACTTAAAAGTAAACGCATTTTTAGGTACTCATGATGTCGTTAATACCGGACACAGTATATTCTTGCACACCCCAAGTACAAAGTGTCGCCAGATCGGGTTGATTGAGCACTGCACCCGTTTCGATCCGCGCCGACAAATCGGGTTTTGCCAAGAAGCTGGCGCCGAAAGCTACTGCATCCACTTTCCCTGCGGCGATTTCCCTACCCGCTTCCTCGCAGGCTAACCCATATTACTAATCAATACCTCTTTATAATGTTGAAAAATGGGCGTCATGACATCGCCACTTTGTAACTGGTAAAAATCACTGCGCTTCGCATGTCGTACGCAAGATCATATCCATTGAACCGAATCGCCCGCACGACAACAAGTGAGTGGCGCCATGAAGATACAGTTAGGCACGACCAGCGTATCGAGTTTTGTGGCAAAAACAACACAGTCGTCCGGTTTTATTCCTCGAAATTGAATCATTCATAATTCGGTGCTAATAGGAAGAGCACTTAGTACGCAAACTCTAACTTCGACAGCCACTCATCGTTTTTGAGAAAGGGAATTCGCCCCTCCGTTGAAGATGTCATTGCCATTATTATTATTTCCTTTTTATTGGATAAATGACTACTGCAGCGTAATTTAAAGAATTGATGCGCACTAATAAACAAAAAAATTACTTTTTTAGAATAGGCACCTTTTTCACCGCTTTTTCTTGATCACACCTTAAAGTATCAAGATATAAGATAAAAATATATAAGCACTTTACTAAGTTTTTGGTCTCTTCGATTCAATTTCTCTCCCTTTGGAATAGGGATTTTTTCTCAGACAAAATAAAAGACTTGGTAACAAATAACCGTTGAAATTTGTTTATTTCTGTCAGCCAGAAGGATTTACTAAGTGCTTATTATTAGAATAAACAATTAATTGTGACATTGGAAAACTGAGTTTTCAGGTACTTTAAAATAATGTGAATTAAATGTGAAATAAGTGTGAACTTTTTGTGAAGCAACCCGTCGAATTGCTAACAAAACATTTTCAAATATTTCGATAATTTTTAATTAAGGAGATTTTCATGACTACCAATCAAATTTTTGCAATTGCAGCATTAATCATCAGTGGAGTTTTTTTTGGAGTTTTATTCATGTTTGGATTGCCACAGTCCATTTTAGAATGGGTAATCACGGATGGCCTGCTTGCTGTCATTCTTTATATAAGTTACCTAGCAATAGGCGTGTTCAAAGGAAGATCGACACCAAGGATGCATTAATTTAACAAATAAAAGACATATTTATTAAGGATGGATCATCTAAGGTGAAATCCTCTTAACACAATTTTAATAAACTTTACTTATAAGGAGATTTTATGAAAACGAGTCAGATTTTTGTTGTTTCAGCAATAGTCATTACAGCGACTTTTTTTGGTATTTTATCGATATTTGATTTACCAGAATCGGTAACCGACTGGTTTATCTCTGATGTAATTCTCGGCGCAATACTGTATATCAATTATCTGGTGATTGCTGTGTTAAGTAACGCATCCAAAACCAGAAGATCCTACGCAGGGAAAAAAGTTACTGCATAAAACTCTCCAATTTAATGGGGTTAAGGTGGTTGAATTAATCGCTTTAGCCCCATTCTTTTATTCAGAATTAAGAAATAAGCTGTGGGGTTAGCGCATCATAATTGCCTAAATCGCTCAGGTGGCTGATCGAGCCAATGAATCAATCCTAGCGCATTCAACCGGATATCCGTACTCAGGAGCTCGTTGATTTCAGTTTGCGGTAATTGACAACCATGTTCCGACAACCTTCGCAAAAGTAACTCGCTTAATGCTTCAGAAATAATTAATTGTCTCTCAGCTCCATTACCTTTTGCGCGTTGCGCAATCTCAACATGCGCATCAATCAGATCATGCAGGGATTGTGCATGATCTGCTAAATTACCGATCTGGCTATAGTGTGTCAAATATGCATAGTGTGGTTGATAGCCCATGATGCGGTCAATTGAAGTGTGTGCCGCAACAGGATCAAATTGAACGGGCGAGGTAGTCGGAAAAACAAATTCTTTTCCATTAACATCGAACTCCCGATAAGAAACTCCAAATGTATCGCCCGTAAAAAAAGACTGACTACGCTTATCATAGATACAATTATGGTGACGTGCATGACCCGGCGTGTCGAGGAACAATAGCGAGCGTCCATTGAGGTCAATGCGGCCTTCGTCAGATGCTTCCACAATCCGCGCGACATCAATCGGAACAATCTCACCATAAACACGCTTAAACTCGGCCTCTCCGTAAACGCTCATTGCACCGGCAACGAGTCGTGCCGGATTTGCCATATGGCTTGCGCCACGAGGATGAACAATCAGCTTGGCATGCGGAAAAAGCCGCATACATTCGCTTGCGCCACCAGCATGATCAAGATGAATATGCGTCAAAATCACATAGGCCAAGTCTTTAGTGGCTATATTCTTATGCTTGAGTGCTGCGACCACGCCCGGAATGGAAAAGGACGTACCAGTATCCACCAGCGCGGCCACTCCCTTTTCTACAATCAAGTGTATCGCTGCCCGTCTGGGACGGTGAAATTGGGCATCAATAGCACTAATGCCATATTCATAATCGGTAATAAGTGGTAGTGACATATCTCTCCGGTTTTTGAAACCTTTTGTTCGAATTATGCAATTTTGAAAGTTATTTTGATGGATATTTTAATTGCTCAAGAATGGCTGGATTCTCCAGCGTGGAAATATCCTGGGTAATTTCTTCGCCTTTAGCAAGCGTACGTAATAGCCGACGCATAATTTTACCAGATCGAGTTTTCGGTAGATTTTCTCCAAAACGAATTTCATCCGGCTTGGCAATCGGACCAATTTCTTTGGCCACCCACTCACGCAAGGTATGGGTAATTTGCGCAATTTCCTCTCCCTGCGGATATTGGCCTTTGAGCACCACAAAAGCTATCACAGATTCCCCTTTGATTTCATGCGGCTTACCAACCACAGCAGCCTCTGCGACTAATGGATGCGCTACCAACGCTGATTCAATTTCCATCGTCCCCAACCGGTGCCCGGATACATTCAGTACATCGTCAGTACGCCCCATGATCCAGAAATAACCATCGGTATCACGATATGCGGAATCACCCGCCAGATAATACTTGCCGTTACCCATATCCTCTGGAAAATAAGTCTTTCTAAAGCGCTCAGGATCACGCCAGAGGGTACGTACCTGCGAAGGAAAAGGTTTCTTGATCACCAGAAAACCGCCTTTGCCATTTTCGACATCATGTCCAGTTTCGTCGACTATCGCCGCAAAAATCCCCGGTAACGGAAAGGTACATGAACCCGGCTTGAGCGCAACCGCACCCGGTGCTGGTGCAATCATGTGACTGCCTGTTTCTGTTTGCCACCAAGTATCAACGATCGGACAACGCGACTGACCTACTTTTTCGTAAAACCACATCCAGGCCTCCGGATTAATCGGCTCGCCGACCGAGCCCAGCAATCGCAACGATGAAAGCTCATATTGTTGTGGCAGATCCGCACCCAACTTAATCAATGAGCGAATTGCGGTAGGTGCCGTATAAAATGTTGTAACTTTGTGTTTCTGTATGATTTCCCAAAAACGAGCGGCATTAGGATAAGTGGGTATTCCTTCAAAAATCACTTGAGTAGCGCCCATTGCAAGAGGTCCATAGGCCACATAACTGTGGCCGGTAATCCAACCGACATCCGCAGTACACCAAAATACATCCGTAGGCTTATAGTCAAAAATCCATTGCATACTTTCTTTGATTCCAAGCAAATAGCCCGCACTGGAATGTTGAACACCCTTAGGTTTGCCAGTGGATCCGGATGTATAGAGTGTAAACAATGGATGTTCAGCATCTACCCATTCGGGATCACATTGGGAACTGGCATTTTCCGTAAGCTCATGCCACCAGACATCACGTGCGGGATTAAATCGAATATCAGTGCCCGTTCTTTGATAAACCACAACCAATCGAACAGAAATCGCGTCAGTCATACTCAAGGCTTCATCAACAATTGATTTGAGCGGATTTCGTTTACCACCGCGCACCTGCTCATCAGCTGTAATAACGGCTACCGCATCGGCATCGTGGATACGCTCATGCAGACTTTTAGCTGAAAACCCACCAAATACCACCGAATGAATTGCACCAATACGTGCGCAGGCTTGCATCGCAACAACCGCTTCAATACGCATCGGCATATAAATGACAACGCGATCACCTTTCTTGATATTTTGTGATTTCAATGCATTGGCAAGCTTACAAACACGTTGATGAAGATCATAATACGTCGAGCGTATGACTTCTCCCTCATCGGATTCAAAAATGATGGCGACCTTATCGGCTTGCATTTCTAGATGCCGGTCAAGGCAATTATATGAAACGTTTAATACGCCATCACTAAACCATTGGAAAAATGGCGCCTCTTGATCATTCAACACTTGCGTAAAAGGCTTATGCCATACGATCTGTTCCTGCGCCCGTTTTGCCCAGAAATTTAAATAATCCTGCTCTGCTTCCGCACATAAAGTCTGATATGCCTGGAAACTAGGTAAGTTTGCTTTGCTGGCAAATTCTTTCGAAGGTGGAAAAACTCGGGTTTCGCTTAATATTGATTCAAGGGTCGGCATGCTTAATCTCCAGTACTAATCAGTCCAATATACTGGATCGGGATTGTATCACTGGCGCTCAATAGATACGGAATTCTTATTTTGAGAGTAGACGAATCAAGCGAATAGCCCCACAAAAAGGGTGAAAGCAGAAACACGGATAGAAATGTCGAAAATCGCTAAGGCATTGCCCTTTTGCGAAGGCTATGTCACAATTAGTTGTTGAACCTGCCTTGTTTTGCCAAGAGATGCTATAAAACAAAGGATTGGTGTAATACTTTGACCGAGACGGTCAATCATTCTGTGCCATCCGAGGTA
>NZ_JALHQJ010000006.1 GCF_022842015.1 Nitrosomonas sp.
TCGACCTTGGGGTTCAAAGTCAAGTCATTTGTCATAAAATTACCTTCCAAAACCCATGGCCTCTCCTCCCCTTTTCACCCTTTTCCCCTTTACTCACAATAGCTAAAGGGGTAATCAATGCTTCTCCAAATTTCTTGGAAATATTTCTGAACTCCACACAATTACTCCCACTCACGCCAACCTTTAATAAGCGGAAGATAAATTCCTAATTTAATTGGTCGCGAATCAATTTGTCGCATCATTTTTGCATAACAATTCAATTGTTCCTGATAACGAATCTGTTCACAATTTAGAAAATTTTGAATATCTGATCCCTCATGACTACTAGTTTTGTAATCAATTATCCACCTAATTCCCGTAGAATCATTGAACGTTCTGTCAATCACGCAACTCATGAGCTTATTATCAACAATTCCAACAATCTTCAATTCATTTTTTGCATCCTGCTGATCCCTCAAAATCCACTGTCCTCGTTCATCACTGATTGCATTGATTAATGCTAGAATCACGCGATCGATCGCGTTTTCCACTTCCTTATCGTCTCCGCTCATACCATCAGCAAGCAAATTTTGTTTAAAACAACTGCGCATCATCTGTATGCGAACAGCATCCCAGCCACGCAACTCATCTTCAGCAATTTTCCTTAACCAACGATGCACTACATTACCAACGTGACGAGCCATTTCTCCCGCCCATGAAAATTCAATCGCTTCCAGAATTTTTTTAGCTTCGTATACTTCCTTCCAAACCATCGATTTTGGAGCATCTGGTAGCGTCCATCCTTCCTTCAGCCTATATATGCCTTGATTGTTTATATCACCGACAATTACTTCAAAATCTTTGTTTTCAAGCTTAAGGTTATCATTTATCGAATTTTTTTCAGCTGCTTCATAATAAATTGATTGCACAGTAGGCCATAGCTTATTTAACAATGAACTCGCCGCTGGCTTTTTAGGTATATATTCCCTTTCTTCATTCTCGACTAAGCACACATCACCTAACAAATGCAAAAATTTCCTGGCACGTGTCGCAGCCACATATAGCAAACGATCCGCTTCATGCTGCTCTTTATCACACTCAATTTTCTCCATCCACCTATAAATCGGATCAGAACTTAATCCTGTTTCCTGGATGGGCGCGAGTAATAACTCTGGATTAACTAACTTGTGTCCGACTCCAATACAATCAAGTGGTTGCTCCATCCATCTCAACAATTGCTTATCACTTCTGCGCTGTTCCCGACCAAGCCCAGGTATAATGACTGTATCAAACTCAAGCCCTTTAGCTTTATGAATCGTCATAATCTGCAAGGAATCATCTACTATTAGATCGTGTGATGCATAGAGAGTATTTAATCCTTTCTCAAAGCTTGCCAGATCCCGAATCGTACCGACTTCTTCCTGTCTCTCTAGATAATTCAGAAAGATCATGGCATCGCCCCAGATTGTTGCAATTTCACTCTTATTTTTTCCAACGGGATTAATACACCCTGGTCCGCCCAAAACTTGCCAGACTGCTTCAACCGTCATACGTAGCGACTGACGTTGCCGATGAAATATACAAGGTATTAGAGTTTCGCGTAGTCTTTCTAATCGCATCTTTGCATCAGCTGAAATGTACCGCCAACAATTTTTGTCATAAATTAACTTCCATATGATTGTTTCTTTGGCAGTTGTATCACAATTTTTTCCTTTCTGTTCGTTGCCGGCTTTAAATAAAGCATCAATGTCTTTAAGCAAAAGCCCACACCACGGCGCACGTAATAACGCAGACCAAGCTATCTGATCCATCAAATTTATCAAGGCACGGGTAAGTATAAGCAAATCTTGAACTACTGGCTTGTAATGCAGCAACTCAATATCAATGGCACGGAACCGCAAGTCAGATTCTTTTAACTTCGGAACAATCGCTTGCAGATGACTGCGGTTACGCACCAAAATTGCGATGGTTCCTGACGGATAATCAAGGCGAGTTTGCTTAATAATTTCTACAATCTGTCTGGCCTCAGCAACCTGATTTCTATCAAACAGAGGATATACCCGTACTGCAGCCTCAGTAAGTTTAGGGTGTACCGCAGCTGAAGGTGTAAAAACCACTGCGCCGGATTGAATCTCTTCACAATCAGGCATAATTTGCGCAAAGGTTTCATTAACCCAATCAATAATGCCTTGTTGCGAACGGAAATTAGCACTGAGGGTGATCGGTTGCAGAATCAGTTGACCAATCCCAGAATTTCTAGCTTGTAAAAAAAGCCCTACTTCCGCTTCCCGAAAACGATAGATGGATTGCATCGGATCTCCCACAACGAATAGGCTACGTCCATCTCCTACTTCCCAGCCGGCAATAAGTTTTTCAATTAGCTTAAACTGACTGATCGAAGTATCCTGGAATTCATCGATTAGCAAATGTTGAATACGATAATCCAATGCCAACGCCAGGTCCGTAGGGAATTCGGAATCCCCCAATGCAAGCAATGCGCGCTGCGTAACCTCCGAGAAATCCACAAAACCACTGGCTTGAAAAATAATCTTAAGTTGTGCGACGGCATACGGTAATAATCTTGTTATTGCACCAAGAATCCTCCATTGTTGATCCGTATAGTTTACTGGTGGCAGTAGGCGTATATCTTGCAGCGCTTGTCGGAAAATTTCCTCTGAGCCAAGCGTAGTGATCAAAGTACTCCAACGGTTTTTCCAAACTCTTGCTACACTTTTCTCAATCTTGCTGTCGCCAGACGGAAAACCTTCGTTAACAGAGATTTTTTTTCTCCAAGAACCTTCTCGAGTAAGTAGCAATTCTGCAACTCCATGCCAATATTCAATATCAGCCGGAGTAATGTTATCCATTTGATTAAAAAATATTATGGGTGATTCTCTGTCATCAGAAATCAGATTTGCAGCAGCATAATGCAACAAATCCAGTAGCTCGTTTTCTAATAAGTTTGGAAATTGCAATGAAACATATTGCAATGCACGATAGCGCAATTTTTGTAAAGATTTTTCTAGCTCTTGTCGGGTTCTACCATGTATATGGCGTAGCCAGTGATCACGACGTGCCAGCATCTCGGTAAGTAAAGATTCGAGACGCCCCACGTCGTTATCCAAATGCTCAAGCAACTGCTCCACATCATCAGCAATTGCATGGTCTTGCTGCATCGATTCTAGGGTAGCTCGTACCGCTTTCAAATAAAAATTGGTAGCGTCCTCAATCGTCTCAGGCTGCGCCCCGAATTCTGACAGCAAAGGCATCTGTCGTGTCAAGGAAGCGCACAATGAATCAATTGTCTGTATCTGCAATCGCTCGGGGTGCTCAGAAAGATGCCAACCAGCCTGCTGATCACGCAATAAAACAGCCGCTGCCAACTCCTGATTCAGTTTTTCATAAGAAGTTCGAACTTCTTTAGTTGGATTGCATGCAATTTCAAACTCGGCTAGAACCCGAGTACGCATTTCTGCTGCAGCTTTGCGCGTAAAGGTAATAGCCACAACCTCTTCAGGCATATCGACACAAGCAAGTAATTTGAGATAGCGCTGGATAAGTAGCGCCGTTTTGCCCGACCCGGCCGGTGCCTGAACGATGAATGACTGAGCTGGGTCAAGTGCTTGATAGCGTTGCTCTGCATCAGGAGTCAACTTAAAATCAGTCACTTTCCTTGCTCAGCTCGGTAATACCATCATCAATCCGCTCACGAATTCGACAAAATAACTGCATGTCACAATACTTACACGTTACAGGAAAATTTTTGGGATTTACTTTGGCATCGCCATTGCAAAAACCTGTTGCAAGATTTGTCAAATGCTGTCGCCAGGCTTCAATCAAATCCTCCCACGTATCAAACCGCTTGCATCTATCTAATTGCGAAAAAGCTTTTATGCCTGGCAATAGATCCGACTCCCGCAAAATCGCAGCAAACCCCATTTCACCTCGCTTTATAACAGCAAATGCGGCACCTGCAGCTTGTTGTCCAATTTCAGTCATTACCAGATATAAAGGTAGTTGCGGCTCATCTAGACGCTCTCCTATCATCGATTGAATAGAATTTTTACTTGTTTTGTAATCAATAACAATACGTTGCCCACCCTCCAACTCATCGACTCGATCTAAGCGTGCGCTCAAGATCAAATCGCCTACTTGGATGGTTCGCTTTTGTTCAACAGCAATTACCTTAAAATAACCACGCTTTTTCTCTTCCATCAGCCATTCAAGCGCCAAACGAAATAAACGTCGTTGTTCAATTTGTGCAAAACGCCCCGAAAGTACTGTAGATCTAAATTGCTGTATTTCTGAAATGGCGCTGTTTATAATATCTTTCAACATACGGCCAAGATTGTGATCATCGATGCCATCAAGCGCCTCCTTGGTTTTCAATTGTTGCCATAACTGGGCTAATACCTGATGCACCAACGAGCCTCTTTCTACTGCATTTAGGCCTGTATGCGGCACATCCAAACTTGTGATAGACAATCGATGCTTAGCCCAAGCACGAAATGGGCATGCAGCATAATCCTTGATTACCGATGTGCCTCCCTTTATGCCTTGCTTGACGATTTCTTTATCCAGTGGTGGCGATTCACAATCTACTATGTATTCCATTTTGCACGATTGAATAATCCGGTCATGATGCTGTTCCATATCGGGAAATACCGGCGGTCTACTGAGTGGTATCGATTGAATCAATGGGCTGGGCTTTAATTCATGCCCATCACGATCATCACTATATTGAGGATGACTTAAAACAATATCTCTGGCACTAGAAAACCACTTCTGCGTCAGTCGTTGGCAGTAGGCAGATGACTCCAGTGTTGATCCCAAGGGCAATTTTGCTTTGCGTTGCATCTCTAACGGCAAAAAAGGATTCGGACGGGATCGCAAAGGCCATTGCTCATCAGATAACCCCATGATCCATAGGTGATCAAACTCCATTCCGATCGCTTCGAATACACCGATAATTTGCACAGGCACATTAGGTGTTTCAGGCTGAAACAACGTATTGTCAGCCATTTGACTCAGCCGATTGATGGCTCCATGGTAACTGGTATTTGCATTGACTTGATCGAACGCTGCAAAATTTGCGACAAGTGTCTGCCACTTTTTAAGTGTCTGATACTCATTGGAATCCAAAGTACGCTCTCCAGGGAAACCCAAAATTTGCAATACCTCGGACATAATTCTGGCGTATACAGTATGACTGGTCGATTCCGGAAGCTTAGTTTGACGAAATATCCTTAACACTGACAAACACTGCAGCAAAATTGGGCATTTTTTTTGCCCACCTGCTTGCAATACGAGTGCGAGTAATCGCTCTAAAGAGATCTCAGGTTCAGTATAACGGCGTATTTGTGCATCTAGAAGCGCGCGTTGATCCATTTCAGTTTCGCTTCCTGCAAGAAACGGCGAACACAACCAATGACTAATACGATTAAATTCCATTTTTTGATCCAGTAATGCCAAGCTTACAAAAGCTGCATCAATCAATGGGTAAGTTGTTAGTGCCAAACCCAACGAAACATTAAACGGGACAATACTATTTTTTGCTCCCGGTAGCGCAAATCGGATATCTGGTTCCATCACCTCATTAAAAACACGAATCAGCTCATTGCGATAGTTGGGCAGCGCCGGCACCACGATACCCACACGCACACCATAACTTGCTGTTTCAATTCTGGACCGCGCCCATATTGCCGCTTGACGAATTTCCTCTTGACTATTCACATATTCAAACCGCTGAATGTTCGCCAGCGATTGCTGGTATTGTGTAGCTGGATTAGCCATCACCACTTCACAACCGCAATCGCTCATTTTCTTTAAGAAGGTGATTTGCTGTGGTGTAATAACATCGAAGCCATAACAAACCATTAAAGATGGTTTATCTATACCAAGAAATTCATATTGTTCTGTAATCAGATCACAAATACGCGCTTGATCTGTTTGCCGGTTAAATGCCGTTATATCTTGATAAGTTTTTGCCCAACCTAGAAACACTTTAACATCTTCGTTTGGTACAAAATCGCCTAAACCATGGATCAATCGCCAAGCGTGTGCGAGATGCCATGCTTCACTGACTGAACGTGCTGTTTGTGAAACTCTCAATAATACTTTTCCATCTTTTGAGGATAGAATAATTGATTCCCAAAGCATTTGCTCCTGATACACCGACAATAGCGAAGGTAATATAGCTGCTGCTTTAGCATATAATGATTCGAGATGAATTCGCTCAATTAGCGATGAAAATGGCAGGATATCTGCCGGATACCACGCAGCTTTTTTCTGGTTGATTTGTTCTTGATTAAATTTTTCATTAAGCGCCAATGCAAGCCTCCGGTTAGGTGTAACCACCAAACTGCTAGCATTTATGCGCTTAGAAATTTCATCAAAGGGAATCTGTGGGAATTGTGAAGAATCAAGCATGCGGTATCTGAATTACCGCCATTTCAACTTAGCGTTGCAGTTGATCCAACTTGCCTTTAACACTAGCCCAGTCATCTGCATCAGGCAATGCATCTTTTTTCTCAATAATCGGACGCCATGTTTTAGATAATTCGGCATTCAGCGGAATAAAGTCCGCCTGGTCATCGGGTACATCATCCTCAGCGTAAATAGCCTCCACCGGACATTCTGCAACACATAATGTACAATCAATACACTCATCCGGATCTATCACTAAAAAATTAGGGCCTTCACGAAAACAATCTACCGGACACACATCCACACAATCCGTATACTTACATTTAATACAATTTTCAGTTACAACATAAGTCATGACAACTTCCTTGCTTAACACTTTTATAGAATAGTATATTTTAGCAGAATTCCAAACAGTAACGCCATCATCAAAACTACTAGAAACTCATATTTTAGTAGTGATACGCGAATAAACCTTTTCTTTTGCTTGATAGATTAAGAAACTAAGAAACTGTCAAACTACCCCGGCGTTCATCTTGATTACCTATTGGCTATCGCTTGCGCACCCAAATCCACGTAATCAATATGCATTATCTTTACGCAAGACGATCAAGACGGTCTTAAGAATGATCCAAAGGTCGAGCCAGATGGACCAGTGCTTGAGGTAATATAAATCGTGTTCAATACGCGCTTGCATTTTTTCCAACACTTCGGTCTCGCCACGCCACCCATTAACCTGAGCCCACCCGGTAATACCGGGTTTGGCTTTATGTCGTAGCATATAGCCTTTGATTAATTTGCGATAGAGCTCATTATGTGCAACTGCATGAGGTCGCGGGCCTACGATGCTCATGCGTCCTTGCAACACATTAAAAAACTGAGGCAACTCATCCAATGATGTGCGACGCAGGAATCCACCAATTTTTGTGAAACGTTGATCGTTTTCTTGTGCCTGTTGAATATTTACGCCGTCTTCAATAACCGTCATGGAGCGGAATTTATAAACAGTGATTTCTTCACCGTTAAGACCGTAACGTCGCTGTTTAAAGATAATTGGGCCTGGTGAAGTAAATTTAACTGCTAATGCAATACATGCCATCAAAGGAAACAGCAAAATAAGGATGAGAAACGCAAGCACAAAATCGCTGATAGATTTAACTACACCATCGATACCGGTAAAGGGTGATTCATTCATGGCGACTACGGGAATATCACCAATATATTCAAACCGCGCCTGCATCAAATCAAAGATATAAATATCCGGAAGAAAATATATAGAAGTTGTTGTATCCGGCAATTCATCCATCAATTTCTGAATTCGTGGCTGTGATGACATTGGCAAGCTGATAAAAACCATATCAATGCTATGCTTTTGAACATAAGGCACGACACCCTCCAATCCTCCCAAACGCGAGCCAAAGTTGACTGGTTGGGTAACCGAATCCATTGCATGAGATTGAAAGTTATCCGGGATTCGTGTGCTACCACGTTCATCGAAAAAACCTTGAAAATTGATTAGAAAAAAAGGATGCTCCGCAATATGTTTGATGAAGTGTAAACTGTTCTCGTTGATACCAATAACTATCGCCGAACGCAACTTGCCTTTGTGATACAGATTGGCGACGATGCGATGCACAGTAAAATGACTTGCTATCAGCATCAAAGGCGTGACAATAAACCAAGTCAGCAACACTTCCCCAGAAAATTGGTTATGAAATTTAGTGGCATAACCCAGAAATATCAGGATAGTGACAATAATTAGCCAACCCATCACGGTATCTCGCATATAAGCAAGCAAGCGGCCCTTGCGCCAGTTGCGGTAAACGAGGATACGCTCAAAAATGTAAGAAGAAATAAAAAAAGTAATAATGACTAGTATCAAATAGTAACTGGTGAAATCTTCTTGATAGAACCAGGTTGTCAGTATCAGCATGCTCCATATAATGAATGGATCAAGCAGATGCTTGAAAAAGGCTACTATGGGCAAATCATTAACTGTCATCGCTGTCCGTAAGTATATTGCAGATTGACATTGGCGCCATTGGCGTTAAAGCCACCAAAAAAAGCATCTGATTTTAAATCAGCATGATAAGCTGAGGCACTAAGCTCGAGACCAAGATAAGGGTTATATACGAATCTGACAGTAGCATTGCGGATTCTATTGTGCACACCTATAGCATTGGATAAATCAGGATCAGTAAGGAATGGGTTTATACGGTTACCAAAATTGCGTGTTTCATATGAGAAATCTCCCTCCATGCGTACTTTTTCTGTGATATTCCAGAAGGGAATTAAGCTTACGCCAGTATTTAGACTGAAGCTTGCGGTCAGATTTTGCCTAGCCGAGGTTTCGCGCCAGCCACTAACAGTCAATCCCGTTTTATCTGTAGGGCGCCATTGAAAGATGCCACGCGCATTGAATCCGCTAAAGTCGCGCTGTGCAAAGCTGGCATTTTGGCGATCTACCCACCCTCCACGCACTTGGAAACTGGTTTTACTGGTTACATCCCAGTTAATTCTGGCCATAACCTCTTTTTGATTGTAATCATTATTGACAAATGCTGATGAAGGCTCAAAAGGAAAATTACCATCTATGTAGCGAAAAAGCACGCCGATCGTATTTCTACCAACTGTTCCGCGCGAAGAAACATAGTCAACTCCCCCTTCAAACTGATTTTCAGTACGTTCAAGGAATCTTAAACGCGGAACATCAGGGGGAGCTTTAATACCAAGATCATAGCGCGTAAATTCACCATTCAATCGCCACCTTGGATGAAATCGCCAAGCCCCGTTAATATATTCTATCAACTCGGTGCGAATAGATTTAATACCCGGCTGAAACAAGAAAGGCGCCAGCGATTGTGTATAACTGGCACCCATATTACCTTCCAACTGATTGCCTAATAACCAGTTCCAGTTGCCGCTGAAGTTTTTCAGATTGTTGTCCATTATACTAAATCTGTCGAACTGGACGCGACTATAGTTAAAGTTAGCGCTTAACCGCTGCCGACTGATTTCCTTCTGAAAAATAACACCGCCAGTAAATCGATGTGACATATCAAAAAGATCTCTCTGAACAATTGCATTACGAATAGTTCCATCAGGGAGGTTGTCGGTCGGCTGCTTGTCCCTAATGCGCAATATATTGTCATCAGCGGTATAAGAATAGCTTCCGAAAGGCTGTATCACTTTGCCAAAGGTCTGCTGTGCATGAGTAGATGAGTTAAAAAAAACCAACATCACACATCCTGAAAAAAAAGACCCGAACCGAATGGATCGTAACAAGCCAATCACGCTGGACATATGACGACACTGACACATGTACGTAACGGTACTTTCACTAAACAGATATTTCATCAACTTCCAATTCTCAGAGTTCGCATTATCATTACCTGAATATCGCAGATATTTGACAGAATCGCCTTTCCTTTCCCATAGCATATTCTCATAAAATTATTTTTAACAACAATTTTTCTATAAGAAAAGTTGCCTTTTTGATCCATTCTTACCTAAGTGTCGCTATTTTTAACAATTAGGTTTAAATTAATGATACAAAATGTTCTATATGTGTTACAGAAATTTAAAGCAATAGAATTACGACACAATCTCCAATAACATTAGAACAGAATGAATAGATGTCAATCACAACAGAGAGGGGCGACAAATATAATGATGATGTCGAGGGAAGTGAAAATTTAATTTGAGTCTTGCAGACTTGATTATTGAATTGACTTCTCTGCTTGTTTGGTTGAAAAATCAGTTGGGTAACTCGACTGGCAATGATCACTAGGAGAAACTGATGAAATTCACTTCACTTACACAGCGTTTTGCTGTCTGGTTTACATTGGTTTCTTTACTACCAATATTGTTCATTGGCAACAGCTTACTGCATACATTTGAAGCCGAGATAAAGAAATCAGCTATTCAGAATGTCTCTGCTATCGCTGACAAGAAGGCCGAGCAAATCGACTATTACCTTCAAGAACGTTTGCTTGATGCTTATTTGGCAAGTGGCACAAGTACAACCCATGAGGCAATTGTTAAATTCTCCACAACTTTTGAACAACATGGAGTCGACTCCGATGAATATCACCAGCTGGATAAGATATATCGTGAAAGCTACAAACGCTTTTTGGACAATGCCAAATATTACGATCTATTTTTGATTTCAACTCAAGGGACAATCGTTTATTCTCAGGCACATGAATCTGACTTTGCAACTAATCTTCAGACTGGCCCCTATCGTAACACCGGTTTAGGTAAAGTCGCCCGACATGCGCTGGACAACTTAGAAAGTAGTATTTCAGACTTTGAATATTACGAACCATCCAAAGGCGCTATAGCCGCGTTCGTTGCGACACCTATTATTATTGAGGGTAAAATTAAAGGAGTGCTAGCGTTACAAATCTATAGTCAACTTGTGTTTTCAGTAATTTCAAATAACGTGGGTCTTAGAAATAGCGGAGAAACAGTCGTTGCACGACTTGAAGATGATCAAACCGCTTTAGTAATGGCTCCAATGAAATATGATCCTGATGCTGCATTAAAACGAAAAATACCTCTTGATAATCCACCATTGTCCACAGCAATCCAATATGCCCTAGATGGCGATTCTGGTGGCGCATTAACTGTTAATTACCGTGGCAAGGAAGTTGTGGCGGCATGGCGTTATTTGCCGCGCTTGAAGTGGGGTATGGTGGTAAATATTGACGCTGATGAGGCATTCGCTTCTGTTTATCATGTACATTTTATTGGTGTAGTGATTGTTATCCTAACCTTTCTTGCCGCTTTATTCGGGGCCTTTTTATTTAATCGCCGTGTTGTCGATCCTTTGAAGCACTTGAACCAGAGTGCACTGGAAATTTCGGCAGGTAACTTACATCAGCGTGCCGCGATTGAAGGCTGGGATGAAATGAGGCAACTTGCGCAAACATTTAATCTTATGGTGGAACGGCTAAACGCTAGTAACCTCGAGCTTGAAAATAGAGTTGCCGCACGCACAGACGATTTGCAACGGGCAAATTCTGCTTTAGCGATTAAAGAAGAAGAAATGCGTTCTATTGTTGAACACATGGTTGATTGCGTGGTAACCACCGATGAGATAGGCACAATTCTTTCCGTCAATCCAGTAATGGAAAAGCTATTCGGTTATAGCCATGATGAAATGATTGGGCAAAATGTATCGATCATCGTGCCTGAGCCTGATCGTAGCCGACATATCAGTTATATGGAAAATTATTGCCGCACTGGGCATGGCCAAGAATATGTCGGTCGCCCTTATTTGTCTGGATCGCATGGCATTGGGCGCGGACGTGAAGTAGAAGGCATTCGAAAGAATGGCGAACGAATTGAATTATATTTGGCGGTCAGTGAATATTTTGTGGGCGAAGAGCGACACTTTACCGGTGTGCTGCGGGATATCCGTGAGCATGTGCGCATTATGAATGACTTACGGCAAGCACGGACTGAGGCAGAGCAAGCTAATAAAGCTAAATCGGCTTTCTTAGCCGCTATGAGCCATGAAATCCGCACACCGATGAATGGTGTAATTGGCATGATTGACGTACTTAGGCAAACCAGTTTGACTGGTTATCAAATGGAAATGGCTAACTTGATACGCGATTCTGCTTATTCGCTGCTTTCCATCATTGAAGATATTCTTGATTTTTCTAAAATTGAGGCCGGTAAGCTGGAAATAGAAAAGATCCCAATGTCATTAGCAAGCATTGTAGAAAACGCTTGCGGTATGTTGGCACACGTCGCTCTCAGCAAGAAAGTAGAACTAACCTTGTTTATTGATCCAGAAATTCCAGAAAATATGCTAGGTGATCCCTTGCGACTCCGCCAAGTATTGGTAAATATTATCAATAACGCAATTAAATTTTCCAGTAAGCAGGAAAAGCAAGGCAAAGTATCGGTGCGAGTATTATTGACTGAATCTAATCCCGATCAAGTAGTGGTAACTTTCCAGATCACCGATAATGGTATCGGTATGAATAAAGAGACTCAGGAGAAATTGTTCAAATCCTTCTCTCAAGGTGATCCTTCTACCACACGGCGATTTGGTGGAACCGGACTCGGTTTGGCAATATCGCATCATCTGGCAGAATTGATGGATGCAGAAATTACGGTACAAAGCGAACCTCAGCATGGCTCCACTTTTATTATACAAATGCCTTTTAAGCCTTTAACCAAGATTTCATATGCCGATCACAAGATTGATGATCTCGAAGGCATGAACTGCTTGATATTAGGTGAAAATGATGGATTAAGTAGTGATCTGGCTGTTTATTTAAAAAGTGCAGGCGCCATGGTCGAGCAGGTATCCAATCTCACAAACATTGATCATGTTATTCAAAAGCTTGCTCCTGGTTTATGGCTTGTTGTTATAGATGCCGGAGAGCAAGTGCCTTCAATTGAAACATTACGCGCTGCGTTTAACGCCCGCTCTGAGGTTATAAAAAAAGACGCTGATACAGGCTTGTACCAACCGCAACCTTATATAGAGCCTCGATTTATTGTGATTAAGCGAGGTCGCCGGCGGCAAGCGCGTATCGAAGATATCGACATTATTACGTTGGATGGCGATGTCATGTACCGTCAATCGTTATTTCGCGCGATGGAGATCGCTGCCGGAAGAATAGAAGCAGAAACAGAAGAAGCGCCTCCTCTGAACATCATCACATCAGCGCCTAAGCCCATTTCACGTGAAGAAGCCTTAAAGCAGCGCATGTTAATTCTGGTAGCAGAAGATAACGATATTAACCAGAAAGTAATTCGCCAGCAACTCAATCTGCTGGGATATGCGGCAGACATTGCCAGCGATGGTAGAGAAGCATTGAAACGTTGGCAAAGTGGCGATTATAATTTGTTATTGACTGATTTACATATGCCTGAAATGGATGGATTCGAGCTGACAAAAGATATTAGAGCAGTAGAGACTAATCAGAAACATATTCCTATTGTTGCCTTGACAGCGAATGCGCTAAAAGGTGAAAAGGAACGTTGCCTGCAAGCTGGAATGGATGATTATCTGAGCAAACCGGTTCAGCTTGACGATCTGCGTTCGATACTTGAAAAATATCTACCCAATCAGCAATCAATTGAAGCTATCAAATCTGCCTCTCGACCTGATTTATCCAACAGCAAAGCTAAATCCGAGTTAGCCGAAACACCGCTCAATATCCATGTTCTCGAAGAACTGGTTGGAGATGATCCAGTAATGATTAAGGAAATGTTGCTGGAATTTCGCGTCAGCGCGGAAAAAATTGCGTCGGAGCTCCATGCCGCTTATCAAGCTGGCCAATTAACAACAGTCGGTTCATTGGCGCACAAACTCAAATCGTCGGCACGTTCTGTCGGTGCACTTGCACTAGGTGAATTATGCGCACAAATGGAGCAAGCAGGTAAAAACAGCGATGCAGAAACACTAGCTGTATTCCTTACAGCATTTGATGCGCAATTGACAAGTATCAAAACTTATCTGAGTACTTTATATGCGAAAGATGAGTGAGGTCGTCGGCAGCAATTTTTTCGTTGTTAAAGCAAGACGATTAGGCGGATTCTGTATCTGTATAAATCATGCTGCGAATCTGTGTTTGGAATAGAGAAGCAGACAATGGGATATAGTGGAAATAATTAAACACCATGCATACTTGCCGAGATAAATCTAGAATCAGCAGTAGATTACTACCAAACTATGACTTATCTGTTCAATAATCCAGAAAATTTTGCAGACGAGCTGATTAATGGATATGTTGCGGCACACCGCAATCTAATACACCTGGTTGATGGTGGCGTGATTCGGAAGCATAAGGCTCAACCAGGTCAAGTCGTACTTGTTATTGGCGGCGGTTCTGGACATTATCCGGCGTTTGGTGGGTTTGTTGGCTCGGGATTGGCACACGGCGCAGCCATGGGGAACGTCTTTGCAGCGCCATCGGCACAACAGATTTGCAATGTGGCACAGGCTGTGGATGCAGGTGGCGGCATTTTATTTTGCTACGGCAATTATGCTGGAGATGTACTTAATTTCAATCAAGCGCAGGAACAGCTTTGCGCGATAGGTATTGACGTCCGGACAGTCATCGTAACCGATGACATTGCTTCTGCACCTTTGACTGAAAAACATAAACGCCGCGGTATTGCCGGCACTTTCCCGGTTTTCAAGGCTGCTGCTGTTGCCGCAGATTCTGGGAAATCGCTTGATGATGTTTTTCGCATCGCAACTGATGCCAATGATCGCGTACGAACACTCGGCGTGGCATTTTCTGGTTGCACTCTGCCTGGTGCCAATAAGCCACTGTTCGAAGTTGCAAATGGAAAGATGGAAGTTGGTATGGGGATTCATGGTGAACCCGGTCTCTATCGTATCGATGCGCCAACTGCCGATGGTCTGGCAGAAATGTTGGTCGACAAGCTGCTCACTGAAACTCCTTCAACCATCGTCAATGGTGATAGCGCACGTATCGGCGTGATACTTAACGGCCTTGGTTCTGTGAAATACGAAGAATTATTTGTGGTCTATCGCCGGGTTGATCGCTTGCTATTCGAGCGCGGATTGACCATCATTGATCCCATAGTGGATGAATTAATCACAAGCTTTGACATGGCAGGCATCTCACTTACGTTATTCTGGATGAACGATGAGCTTGAGAAAACCTGGATTGCGGCAGCAGACACGCCCACATTCCATAAGGGTAATATCGTTCGTTCCAATATAGACACGCCCTCAGCCAGTCAAATCAAAGAAAAATCTCCATTAGAAATTGGCTCTATGGACTCACAATCCGCTGCAGCAATAGTTTTTGTGGCGCTTAAGGCCGCTTGCAAAGTGATTACCAAAAAGAGCGAGGAACTTGGAAGATTGGATGCTATTGCTGGAGATGGCGATCACGGCTTAGGTATGCAGCGTGGAATCACCGCAGCGGTTGTAGCGGCAAAAGAAGCGCTTGATGCCAAAGCAGGTGCTGGAACACTTCTTACAGTTGCTGGCGACGCTTGGTCGGATCGAGCTGGCGGCACATCTGGCGTCCTATGGGGTGTTATCCTCCGCAATCTAGGCAATGCTCTGGGTGATGAGGCCACACCCCAAGCATCAACAGTTGCTGTCGGCATTGCTTCGGCACTTCGCGATGTAACCAATCTTGGGAAAGCACAGTTAGGCGACAAGACGCTTGTTGATGTTCTATTTCCATTCTCATCAGCGCTTGCTGCAGCGGCATCACAAGGGCTTTCGATTGCCGATTCTTGGGCCGTTGCAGCCGATATTGCAAATGGAGCAGCTCAATCCACCAAGAATCTTCTACCTAAAATTGGCCGCGCGCGTCCTCATGCGGAGCAAAGTCTCGGCACACCCGATCCAGGTGCTATTTCGATGGCTCTGATCATTAGCGCGATTGGGAAAACCATTAACTTCTTGTAAAATGCATACAAGTATCCAATAAAAAACAATAATGCTATTTCCAGGATAACGGTGACTATGGCTGAAGCTGATGTCGTAATTGGTTTGCTTCCTTCTCGCGAAGAAACTCCATTGATTATTTCGAATGTCAACAGCGCTCAGTTAACACAAGATGAACAACTTATTTATTGGACAGGCAAGATTTAATTTATCGTCATGAGCGTTTTTTGATCATTCTATTTCAACACTTCCAATCAATTATCGCAATACTCTGGAAAGGGGCATTGTTGAACGCATACCAAAAAAGTAGAGAGGAATTCTATTGATCTTTAACTTAAGTGCGCCTCAACGTAGTGATCACGGTGATCGTCTGCAAGTGGAATCATACATTGTGATCGCCCTTTGTCATCGGTAACTAAGTTATTGATCGCGATGCCGTCTAATGTAACATGGATCTCATGACCTGGCTTCTCATCGTTGCATTTGACAGTGATGTGGTAGAAAGTCTCGCGGAAGCGATAGTGGATAATGTACCCGCTCCAATGAGTCGGGATACACGGCGTTATGCGTAGATGGTCTGCTTCCAGCTGTAGACCCAGAATCGTTTCCACGGTTAGTCGATACATCCAACCCGCTGCCCCAGTATACCAGGTCCAACCACCTTGACCAATGTGTGGCGCTACACCATAGATATCCGCACACATGACGTATGGCTCAACCTTATAGCGCTCGACTTCCTCGGGTGTTCGACCGTGATTGATAGGATTGAGCATGGTAAACAATTCCCAGGTACGCTTCCGGTCACCTAACATGGCAAACGCCATTGCGGACCAAATAGCAGCATGGGTATATTGGCCGCCGTTCTCACGAATGCCTGGTACGTAGCCTTTAATATATCCGGGCTCAAGTTTTGATTTATCGAAGGGTGGATCGAACAATTGGATCAACTGCGTATCGCGCCGTATCAAGTATTTGTCTACCGCAGCCATCGCTTGGCTTGCGCGTGCAGGATCTCCACCCCCGGAAATGACTGACCAACTCTGGCTGATCGAATCAATTTTACACTCATCATTACTGGACGAACCCAAAGGTGTGCCGTCATCGAAATAGGCCCGCCGATACCATTTGCCGTCCCAGGCATGGGCTTCGATATGCTCGCACAACCGTGCAGCCTGTTGCTCACAAATATTGGCAAAAGCTTCGTCTCCCCGGCTCTGTGCCAAGTTGGCAAACATTTGAAGGTTCGCGTACAAAAACCATGCTAGCCAAACGCTCTCGCCCTTGCCGTTACGGCCGACAAGATTCATGCCATCGTTCCAATCGCCACACCCCATCAACGGCAAATGATGATCGCCAAAGCGCAAACTATGTTTAACGGCACGGACGCAATGTTCATAGAGACTTGCCTCTTCCAGGGAGCGTTGCGGCTGGTCGTAGTAAGCTTCCTCTTCCGAATATAACTCGCGCCCTTCCAGGAAGTGAATCGACTCATCAAGCACGCCGATATCGCCAGTCGCCAGCACATAACGGCAGGTAGCATATGGCAGCCACAGATAGTCATCGGAAAAATGAGTACGCACACCTTGTCCGTTAGGTGGATGCCACCAGTGTTGCACGTCACCTTGGAGAAATTGCCGTTCGGCGCAGCGGATTATTTGCTCACGAGCTAACCAAGGTGTCGCATGGATTAGTGCCATGGTGTCTTGCAATTGGTCACGGAAACCGTAGGCACCACCGGACTGATAATATCCGCTACGACCCCAGAATCGGCAAGATAGTGTTTGATAGATAAGCCAACCATTGGTTAATACGTTCAAAGCGGGATCTGGTGTTTCCACATACACCGCGCCCAATGTGTGGTTCCAATACCCCCATACCGCTTCCAATGCTTGCCGGGCGCCTGAGAGTCCACCGTATTGCTGAATAAACTGATGCGC
The DNA here is from genome assembly GCF_022842015.1 of Nitrosomonas sp. GTDB lineage: Bacteria > Pseudomonadota > Gammaproteobacteria > Burkholderiales > Nitrosomonadaceae > Nitrosomonas. The sequence goes on from NZ_JALHQJ010000006.1 coordinate 17,743, forward strand.
TTCATCGACACTGTGAGCTGCGCCGAATATAAATAAGATTTCGCGATCTTGTCCTCCAGCCAGTTCGAGATGTGTTTGGATAGCTGCGCACGGATCGAGGCCAGCCCCGATCTTTCCTGACAAGCGCTTGCGCCGCATCGATGCTGGGTTGGATAGTGAGCCATTGCGACCGATGAACTCGGTACGATTCCCAGTTACTGAACGCTCTTGTTCGCTCACTTTTACAAAGACGACTCGCTTGGCGTATTCGCGACCATAAGCATTGCGAGCAAACAGCGCTCCACTGTGTGGATCCATCTCAGTCACTATGTGCATCTGATTGGTGTGACGCCATTCACCAAGCACCAATTCCCAGTAGCCGGTCAATGACAATCGCCTTGTGTGCTTGGAATGGTTGTGCAGCTTGATCAGCACGAATTTCACTGGCGCGTCCATGGCTACGTAGGTATGCAGTTCCGAAGAGATTCCAGCCTGGTAATGTTCGAACACGCTATACCCAAACCCATGGCGGCACACATATCCGGATTGACCACGGGTTGGCAATGGTGTTGGCGACCAGAAAATTCCTGTATCTTCATCACGGATGTAGAACATCTCACCACTACTGTCACTCAATGGATCATTATGCCAAGTAGTCAATCGGAATTCATGCGCATTGTCCACCCAGGTATACGCACTACCACACTCACTAACAACCGTGCCGATATGCGGACTGGCGATTACATTGGCCCACGGCGCAGGCGTATTTTTGCCTGGCTCTAGAGTAATGACATACTCGCGCCCATCGGGCGTAAATCCTCCCAAGCCGTTGTAGAAAATCCGCTCACGCGTTGCTAATGGACTGACTAGTTCAGAGACCGGCAGCAGCAACCGGGGTTCAAGGAGATCAGAACTACGTTCAGACGATGTGCGACGTTCCAATGGCTCGATCAATGTTTCGGCTGTATCGCTAAACACGATGCGCGCGACCGTTTGGAGCAAGACCCTCTCATCTTCGGAAAGTTCTTCGACACGCCGTACAAAAACGCCTCCTGGCTTCTCGATTATTTGCGCGTCAGCCCCTGCATTAATCAATCCTATGATCTGATCATGCAAATCTGCCCTATAGCCTGAGAAATCTTCGTTTACGATTACCAGATCAGCAGACAACCCCTTCATTCGCCAATAGGCATGGGCCTGAATCGCTTGTTTTATCAGATCGATACGATTCAGGTTTCCGATTCGTATCAGTATAATTGGCAAATCACCCGAGATGGCAAAACGCCAAAGTCCGGATTGACCCAGTTGGTTGCGCACAATGACACTAGGAGCAGCGCGACGCAAAGCGTTGCTGAATATGACGGAACTGGCAAGACGACCATAGATTTGAGCATCGGCTTCGGTGATATTGAGATGACGTAGCACTTCCTGACTTTGAAACCACGCCATTTCAAAGGCACGTTCCACAAAGTGCCGGTCACAATAGTTTTCCAACAACCCCAAGGCCGCTTCGCGCGTGCTGGCGATTCCGGAGATGATTTGCACCGTGGCTGATTCATCTGGCAATAATGTGATAGTGCGACGGATTGCCACGATCGGATCAAGCACCGAACCATCCGTGTTCGACAAAGTTGATATATGATTTCCGGTATCTAACATCACAGGATTTGCCGGCGTTCGTCCCCGCCCGATGAATTGAACTCGATCCGTTTCATAGGACGGTTCATCAATCACTGCGCCCGGAGCCGCTAACAGATGAAACATCCATGGTGTCTGTTCTTCCATCGTGCGGCGACGCCGTGTGCAGAGGATCGCCTGCCGATCGTGAACAATTTCCGTTTGCACGAACAAATTACTGAAACTACGATGAGCCAAGTCGGAATTCAACGGCGCCAAAACCACTTCTGCATAACTGGTTACTTCAATATGACGGATGCGGGGAGACTGGTTAGTGAGTGTAACACGGCGAATCTCGACATTGTCTTCAGGTGAAACACAGATCTCGGTGTGCGTTTCTATCGACCGATCGCGGCGACGGTATTCCGCACGTGCTTGGACAAAAATCGCCTCATAGTGATCGGCCTTGCACAGAGTAGGTTGATATGAGGTGGACCAATAATGCCCGGAATCACGGTCTCGCAAATAAATAAAGGTGCCCCAACCATCAGAGGTGGCATCTTCGCGCCAGCGGGTGACAGCAAAATCGCGCCAGCGACTGTAACCGCCTCCGGCATGAGTCGCCATCACGTGGTACTGTCCGTTGGATAGCAGATGCACTTCCGGTATCAGTGTGTTCGGATCGGTGAACACACGCATGATCTCGCCGGCTTCTGCGACTGCCGGGCGCGCAGCGGCATTGACTTCCGCCGCGTGCGGATGCAATGTTGCTCCTTTTTTCGGTATACGCTCCTGCAGCAACAATTTCGTCGCCTGAATAAGCGGGTCCGACATAAAACGACGCTGCATCGGTTGATTAAGCAATATATGCTCAAAAGCCAGCAGGCTCATCCCCTGATGATGCGCCATGAAGGTACGCACAATGACGCTGGACTTGCCACGCGGCACACGTGCTGGCGTATAATCGACAGCTTCATAGAACCCATACGCACCAAGCAAACCGTTGGCGACTAGTGTTTGTAAATTATGACATGATTCATGCGGCATCACCGTCAGCGCCAGTGCGCTGGCGTAGGGCGCAATAACCAGATCGTCTCCCAATCCACGCTTGAAACCGAGTCCTGGCACTCCGAATGCCCGGTATTGATAGATTTGGTTTATATCGGTGGCGTTATAACAGGATTCAGAAATACCCCAAGGAACATCGCGTTGCCGACCGTATTCGACCTGACGCAACACTGCAGCTTTGCATGTTTGCTCCAATAAGGTGTTTTCGTAACTTGGCATAATCAAGCGCGGCATGAGGTATTCGAACATCGAACCACTCCACGAAATCAGACTTACGTCTCCGCCATGGCTGGTCAAAAGCCGGCCAAGTGCAAACCAATGCTTTTGAGGAATTTTTCCCTGTGCAATCAGTAAAAAACTTGCCAGACGCGCTTCGGATGCCAGCAGATCATAGCATGACTGATCTCGGCGTCGCTCGCCTACGTCATAACCGATAGCCAGCAAATCACGCGCTGCATCGTAGAGAAATTCAAAATCCATTATTGCAAATTGGCGACAACGATTCACCAGAGCATTGATCGTTTTAATCCGCTCCTGCGCACTTCTAGTTGACACCCTCGTTTCCGTGCCTGCAGATGCCAATTCAGCGAGAGTCGGAATATTATTTAAGTGTTGTGGTTCGGATACCAGATATCTAAGGTCCTCTTGAAATGCGCTGATTTGCAGAACAAATGTCTGCGCCCAATAATACAGTTCGCCGTCGATATCGATATCTGTGGGCAGACAAGCAATCATCTCCTTACCAATACGCTGCAACTCAACCAGAAAACTATCGGCGATCACCAACGTTTGTACAGATTCGTCCAATGTGAGCATGTGCAGATTGTGTTCTAGATCCTTTATTTTCTTTGCCATATCCGAAGCAAGTAATTCGGGTACGTGTTCGGCAAGTACACGCAAAGTATCCTGCAATCCTTGAAAAGTATTGGTTGACAGAATCGATTGATCTTTCAATTCGATTAATCCAGCTTGTAAGGTGAGCAAGCTACCGGCAAGATTTCCACTGTCCACTGAAGATACGTATTGCGGGTGTAACGGTTTCAGTGTTCGCGTGTCGTACCAGTTGTAAAAGTGGCCAAGGTAGCGTTCCAGCTTTTCCATCGTGTCCAGTGTGTTTTGAATTCGACACAAAAACTCACCAGCGGAGATGTAACCAAAATCATAGGCAGCCAAATCAGCCAGCAAAGCCATACCAATATTCGTGGGTGATGTGCGTGTGGCAATGATTTCGGTCGGGTATTCCTGAAAATTGTCCGGCGGCAGCCAATTATCCTTTGGACCGACAAACTGCGCGAAGTAACGCCATGTTCGCCGCGCCGATTTACGCAGGAATACACGTTGATCCATCGTCAGTTGGGGTAACGGGGATACCAGTGGTTTACTGATCCACCAACCGACAACAGGGGACAAGAACCATACAAGCAATATAGGTGCACAAAACAGCAATTCCGATAATTGTTTACTTTCTAACAGCAGGATCAGCAACACTGACAAAACAGGTCCGATCCACATCTCCTTTACAAAATCGGCCAATGTGTGGCATGCATTGCGACGTGCATAGGATGGTAGATGCCACAGCATCAAGCTACGTCGCGTAAATAACATGCGAAAACCCGAGTACATAATGGCACTCAGGCTAATTAGCGCGTCATAGGGCAATAAAATCAACGTCAGTAACGACAGTGCAATATGGCGACCGGCTGACTTGCTGGTCAGACTAAAGTGCACCAGCCAGTCACGATCTTCCGGTTTACGGATTAATTCGATCACGCTTCCCACTAAACCGGGCAAGAACACCACGCTAACAACCAGCAAAATCCAGAACCAAGCTGGCCCTGGGCCGAATAACCACCCCCCCACCAATAATGCCAGTAGCGACAGCGCCACGAGGCTACGTCGAAGATTATCAAATATTTTCCACATTAACAAAGAATTGAGTGGATTTGGTCGCCGTTTTTCTTTCGATTCATTGGAATCAGGTGGTCCGGGAACACGCGGAAGCAACCAACTCGCAAGCTGCCAATCACCGCGTATCCAGCGGTGTCGTCGACTAGCCTCTATGGCGTAACTGGCTGGATGCTCTTCAATGAGGTCGACATCGGTCACCAGTGCACAACGCGCATATCCACTTTCCAGCAAATCGTGACTGAGAATAAGATTCTCGGGAAAACATCCATCAACAGCCTGACGAAAGGCATCTACATCGTAAATGCCCTTACCAATGAATGATCCTTCGCCAAAAATATCCTGATAGACATCGGATATTTCACGCGAATAGGGATCAATACCCGACTCGCCCGCGAATAATTTAGTAAATCGCGTTTGACTTGCACTGGTTAGGCTGATTGAGACGCGCGGCTGCAGAATTGCATAGCCTTCGACAATGCGGCGTTGGTCAGCATCGTATATCGGCCGATTGAGCGGATGGGCCATGTTACCGATCAAAGTACGCGCTGCATCGCGGGGAAGTTGTGTGTCGGTGTCAAGGGTTATGACATATTGGATGGACGAGAGAATAGACAGCTCTCCAACCATATCCGAGAACATTGTTTTTTCCCCGCCGCGCAGCAAGGCATTGAACTGTTCTAGTTTGCCGCGCTTGCGTTCGTATCCCATCCACACCTGTTCATGTGGATTCCATACGCGTGGCCGGTGAAACAAATAGAAAATGCATGACCGATCGTCTTGATAGGTAACGTTAAGCGCCTCGACCGCAGCCCGTGCATGAGCCAATAACGCATCATCCTCTGGTTGCGTACATTCCAGTGCATCACGAAAATCTGTTAGCAGAGCAAAGTACAAATTGGGATCACGATTACCAAGATAGCGGATCTCTAAAGCGCTAAGCAGCTCATCAACATCCTGCGGTTTACTCAGTAAAGTTGGAACCACAACCATGGTGCGGTGAACCGCCGGGATTCCCTGCGAGAAATCCAGTCGCGGTAAGATACGTGGAGGCAAGCACAACGTGACCAGCAGATTAATCAGTGAAACTGCCAACGCCGAGGCACCTATAACGCCAACAATCGCAAAAAACCAGAAGCGCCAATCACCCGGATTAAGGCTTTCGAATGATAAAAGAGCAACCGATGCCGCCAATGCGGTAAGCATCAGGATCGGGCCAAGATAAAGAATCAGGTTGAGATGCTGACTGGCGCGGCTGATTTTTAATTTCCACGGCATTTGGAAACCGACTTTACTTTCCAATATTGGCCGGCCCTGATCAATCAGATAATATCCAACATGCGCTGTACGATTGTGAACACCCAATTGTTCAGCTGCGGTCTGTGCCAAAGCAATGACTTCACGGGTCACCGCCAATTCACTATACGAACTTCTTCTCGCCACATCCTCAATGACATGCCGATAGCGATCGCGCGTGGCAAAATCTTGCAAAGCATGCATTCCCGCTGGATCTGCCCGCAAAGTTTCTTCGACAATACTCAGCGACTCGACGAAATTCCTCCAGTCCATGGTGCTGATAAAACGCAAACTCCCGATACTATTGGCAATGGAAATTTGATTGGCGGCACCAGTTCGACCAGATGCTTCTGACAATTGGGCTGCCGTTATTCCCTGCTCCAGCAATTTTTGCTCGACCCAAGTTTGAACGAATGCCATTGCTGATCCTTGAGCCTGCAGCCGGGCATAAAATTCCTCCACAAAAGGTGCAGTCAAAGGCACGTCGGCATTAGCAAACTCCGACAGCAGCTGAATAAGTTGTTTCGGTTCCCTTTCAGCGGCTGCAAGCATCCGATCTGCCCAGATGATGGCTGCATTGAGTTCTTCACGTCGACGGGCAATACGTAATGCAGCGCGGCGAATATTCTCTAATAACGCCAATTGCAACATGATCGGAAATGCCCATAACTCACCTAGCTTTAACGGCTCAACGGTCTGGTAGGCAGCGACAAACTGGATAAGGTTTTCCTTGTCGACGCGGCCATCCATGTGGGAAATGAGCTGCAAAGCCAAGTCATAAATGCGGGGGAAACCAGCTGATGAGCCATTCGCCAATCGTGGTAATTGACGGCTGTACCCGCGTGGTAAATGCCGACGTGCTTGATTGATCTGCTGTTCGATGAGATAAAAATTATCCAGCAACCAAGCCTCTGCTGGAATGATTCGTTGTCCCGGTGCTACTGCGACAGTCACAACGTCATAAGCCGCTATAAGCACGCGTTCATTATCTGCGAGCCGTGGTAATAACCGGTCCGGTCCGGGATGTGGGTCGATCTTGTACTGCCCTGCCAGCATCGCCCCTTGACGTTTCAATTGCTCAATGCTGAACAACTCGGAACGAAGTAATTCCGTATCACGGGCATTACGGAGTACATTCGACGTTTGCGCTGAGAATCCGAGTACCCTGATGTTGATAGCATTCTCCTTGTTCAAATTCATGGCAGTCAGCGTTACACCGATTTTTATGACCCTTGATTGCCAATAACTGTCTTGAGTCGGCTCGACTACTCCGGAGACTTATCAATTTGAGTCATGCTGTACCAGTTGACTCCTCCACTTGGTGATAATACGCTCTTTCAAATTCAATCGGAGAGAATATTCTTACAGCCTCCAGTAGCTGACGATTAATGAACCAGGTATCGGAAGTCCTTTTAGCTGAAAATGGAATGGATGTGACTGTGGCAAATCAAGTTTGTGCCAAAAAAATGTTAGAAAGTTGCGGCACCAACATCAGGGATAAGTGAATACACTCATCCTTGATAAAATATTTGTGATAACTCAAAGCAAACAAATGATTTAGGGGTGAGCGATGGGCCAGAACGGCAAAGTGGACGATATCTTGCTGCAGGCGACTCGAGATAACAAAGCACTACCAAGCAATACTTAAACAATTTCTCAAAAAATGTCGAAATGAGCCGAGGAAAATGCTCACTGATAAGTTGAGAAGTTAGGGTGTTGCTCTCTAAAAATTTAGCCCTGACTTTTTCACACCAACAGACGATAACTCCAATGTTGAGCACTTCTTGACAGTTAGCTTGACAGTACCTGCATAGCTTCATAACGCATTGTTTATTGTATTACGGAGCCGTATTTGTTCAAATGCCCCCGTTGAGAATTTTTATGTTCTCTCACCGTAAATTACTTGATTACAAACACGGGGGCGCGATCCATATCAGATTTAACCTGAACTACCATTTCTCACTACTTGAAGATTATTAAAGTTATTTGTTTCCATCTTGGCGATCTGATGCAAGGCTTGCGGGCTACTTATCGCATTACCAGTAGACGTCGTTACAACTGCCGCCAAGGTGAACGTGATTGCATAAAGGACAGTAATTGCATAAACCACAATTAATTGAGGTGCTTTTATTAACTCTGTAGTTTCCATTGATTTTACTCCTTTTATTGGTCATCTTTGCAAGTAGCATAAATGTCCGATTGTCTTGCAGAAATAACCTCATTAATAATACGCTCTTAATGGTTGACAATAAAATACTCGCTGGAGAACCAACAGCACATTACCTTAAGTGATCAAGAGCGAACTCATTAAGGCTCGATACCGATTGGTTATTTAATTACAATAACAAACCTAACCATTTCGTGGACGAATATAAATATCTCACCTTGGAACACATATTACAGAGTGGTAGCGGCTGAGAGAAGTCCCAAAAAACGAAACATTTTGTTTCCATATTGGATACAATAATATTATGCAAGATCTCAATCTTTTCGTAATCTTTGCTCGAGTTGCCGAAGCAGGAAGTTTTTCGGAAGCGGCGCGGCGTATGGATATCTCTCGTGCAGCGGTGAGTAAGGCCATTGCCAAACTTGAGAAAGATCTCAGCACCCGATTATTTCTCCGCAGCACTCGGCATCTTAGCTTGACCGAGACAGGTATCGCGCTTTCAGAGCATGCTACTCGCATCCTGGAGGAAGCCGAACATGCCGAACGAGTGGTCAATAGTCTTCATGCTGAGCCGCGCGGGACACTCAAAGTGAGTGTATCGAGCTCTTTCGGAACGCGTCATGTCGCTCCAGCACTCCCATGTTTTCTTGCTCGTTACCCTAAGATCAAAATTGACTTGACTATTACCGATCATCCAGGTGACCTGATTGAAGAAGGGTATGACGTACAAATTCGCGTGACAAACGAGCCTGATCAGAATCTGGTGGCTCGCAAGATTGCACCTGTGCGTCGCATATTGTGCGCGACCCCTCAGTACTTTCAACAATGGGGCATGCCAAAAACACCTGAAGATTTAGAGAAATATAATTGTCTTGATTGCGCACTCTCAGCCGAGCAAGGCTACTGGCGCTTAAACGGACCCGAGGGCAAAATCAAGGTTCCAATATCAGGAACCTTACGTATCAATGATAATGACGCGCTTGCACAGGCGGTTCTTCATGGATTAGGAATTGCTTTGCTACCCACTTATACAATTGGCCTGGAATTACAAAAGGGACGACTCCAAACGGTGCTGCCGGAATACCTATCGGTGGAGCGTCATATTTATGCCTGCTACCTCCCTAGCAGACATTTGCCCATAAAGATACGCCTTTTTATTAATTTCCTGTCAGAATACATTGGAGATACACCTTACTGGGATAAGTCTCTAAAATAGATCAACTACTGCCCAACCAACTCCATTTTTGACAGCACATGTCAGTTAAATTATGAATATAAAAAATTCAATCGAGATCAAGCTGCTATCATTGCAACCACGATTTCTAGAAGTGATCAATGAAAGTCACAAGCACAATGTGCCAGAAGGATCCGAATCTCATTTCAAGGTGACGATCGTTTCTGATGAATTTAATGGGAAAATACTTCTAGCTCGCCATCGAATGATCAGCAGCATTCTGGCTGATGAGCTTCATTCTATTCATGCACTTGCTATGCATACCATGACCACAGAAGAGTGGATTAAAAGAAGCGGGAAGTTAAACGAATCCCCTCCGTGCCTTGGCGGCTCAAAAATCGAATAACTTTGCAAAAACATTTTTTCTTACAATAAATAGTTAATCGATTCAGCAACCCAAGCTTCTAGCGTAGCTCGACAGAATATCTAAAGTTAATTGTTGACCGCTTCCTGAGATACACACCACCATTTAAAATGGTACATCAATAATTTATTCTGCAACCACCATCCCGACAAAAAAACATATGGATACATTTACATTTTCGATCAAAATGAGCATTAAAAAATCTGCTGTCTTCTTAAAATAAATTTGCTCCGCGCGCCCTGCATCTATCCCCGCGGCAAGACCACGGGGAATCGGAGTTCAAGCATATTTTCTTTTCCCGTGTCTGGATTCTCGCTTTTGCACTTGCCCTACTTTGCTTGAAACGAAAAGATTCGTTATCGGTTTCTAAGACGTGGCAATGATGACACGGGCCTCGAACTCATGAATTCCGAAAAACTAATGTAACAACAATGCCGCACCTGACAGGGAAAATGATAGAAAAAGTCCAGTTTACCTTGTCAATTGAAACGATCAATTCTGAAACATGCACAATTTAATCCTTAACTCGAAGTAAAAAGTTTTACGTGATGAAAAATATCGCTTTGCTTGTAAATATCAAATTGCTTGGAACCATCAATTCTTGCTAAAAAGCCGCTAATCCAACGTTGCCTGGAGGTTTTTTTGTTATCGTAGTAAAACTTTTGAGGTTGTGAAGATGTCCTATAGCGTGTATATTTATACAAAAATAATAATTATAACTTATTGTATAATTATACATTTACATTAATCTCAGCCTCTAGTTTTGATACCAATTAACTACACAGACACAGAGATTCAGTCTTTATCAATAAACTCGTAACAAAAGCTTCATTCATTCAATGAAGTCAATAAATAATAAGCAATTAAAGCTTGAGGGATTAAACATGTTAGTCAATATAAAAAAAATTCAAACTAGTTTCATTCGGCGAATTGCCGTAATTACTGCATTTTTCTTGGCAATTGCCGCCACCGGCATGAATACGCACGCACACACGCCTCATGATATGGTGCTTGCATTTGCTGCATCACCAGACTATGCCAGTGACAAAACGATGTTTCTAGTAACCGATGGCGCATACACTGGCTGGCGTTACGATGAAATTCTGCGCTCAACTGATGGGGGACTTAACTGGACCAATATTCCAAACGGAATGGATCATGCCTTCGAATATAGCGTTCTTCGCGTTTCACCAAAATTCAGTACCGACCAAACCGTATTTGCTGGTCTCAAAGGTAAAGGCGGCATTTATCGATCAACCAATCGCGGCGACTCTTGGGAGTCCTATAACACAGGACTCGCCGCTTCAAATTTGATTGTAAGAAAAATGGAAGTTGCTGAATCCAGCTCGGGTTATGTCCTTTTTTTCGCTGATGCCAACGGATCCCTTTTCCGCCGAACCAATACCAATGCAAATTGGGTTCAAGTACTCGATAAAACTAATAAAGTGACTGTCATTGCGATCTCACCGGACTACGCCACCGATAACACTTTGGTGGTTGCAAGCGATACTGGTTACTTACGAAAATCCACCAACGGAGGTAATGACTGGACCGAATTAGGGAATCCGACAGGAACCATCATATACGATATGGCCATCGCACCAGGAAGCGCCGCGGAAATGTTCCTGACCACCCCTAGCTTTGGGATTTTTTATAGCAGCGACGGTGGGAGCACCTTTATCAACAAAGGAAACAATTTACCTAACGAAGCGATCAATAATATAGCGATTTCACCGAACTACGCGATTGATCGCACTGTGTATTGCACCAGCTTAAGGCAATCGGTATTTAAATCCACGGATAAAGGCAATAACTGGACACTGTTTAATTCGGGAGCCAAGGTCACTCAACAAACTGGATTACTCAATGAAATGACGGATTTGCAAGTATCCCGAACATATGCAACCGATAAAACCGTTTTTTTACCGGTATTCGACGGACTATTTATCTCGAAAAACAGTGGCACTACCTGGCAGCAAAGACAAACGCGCATGGGCCTGATGACGGGACTTGCGTTATCCACTAGTTTCAACAGTGATCAAGATATGATTGCCACAACATATGTCGGCAGGGGAATAGCCATTTCTGCTAATGGCGGTACAACCTGGTCTACCAGTGGCTGGCCCAACCCATCGGGGCGGAAGATGAATTTTTTCGATTCACAGATCGTGAAAAATCCCAACGGTAGTCAAACTGTGGTTTCAGCAACCAATAGTTACGTAGGAAGTTCTTTAGATTTCGGAGCGAGCTGGACAGTCAAGTTTGTGCCTCGATTTCCTGCCATAAACCCAGACCTTGTTACTTTTACCAGTCTAGCCGCATCACCTAACTTTGCTAATGACAAAGAGATTTATCTTGGCTCGAGATTTCATGGCGTACTGCACACAAAAGACGCTGGAAAAACTTGGCAGCTGCAGCGTGGCGTACCACTGACTAATCCAGTTACAAACATAGGAGTGTCGCCTAATTACGCTAATGACCGCACTACATTTGTCGCCACACGTTCAGGTCAGGTATGGCGCACTCAGAATGGCGGAGATACTTTCTTGCGAGTAGGCACTAGCTCAATCATATCCACCGGATCGGTTGGACAAAGGTATACGTGGGTTGCAGTATCTCCGCAATTCGCGACTGATAATCTTGTTCTTGTTGGCACAAATAATGGTATTTACCGCTCAATTGATGGCGGCACCACCTGGACAAAAGAAATCCACGCTTCAGTTGGATCAAATGCTGTCGTTCAACAAGTGGAATTTTCGCCAAACTTTGGTACTGATCGAAAAGCCTTTATTAATGTCCGTGGTAAAGGTTTATTTCGCGTGAATTTGAATGGAGGTGGAGCAGTAGTATCTTCACTGAACACGACTTTATCGTTACTTACAAACGAAAATATTCAGTTTACTGAATTTCAGGTATCGCCCACTTATGCGGTGGATTCTACGATTGTAGGCGCTGCCAGAAAAAGTATCTATAAATCAACCAATGGTGGATCAACCTGGGCAGTAGCAGGATTTCCCGACAATTAATTGTAATTGACAATTACAAGAGTTCTAGACTAACAAAAGAAAGTTAGTCTAGAACTCTCAGTGAATCCCAAATTGTAAGCAGAGTAAACCCAATTATTATCCAATAAGGTCGCTTTGTAGCGCCTCCGAAAAAGCTGGCCGCTGAGTCATACGGTGATTTAAAAAGAAGATGACAATAATTATCCATCAAACCGTGTTATTGCACAGATTCTTAAAACTCTTAACTGCCTAATCTTCATAAATATTTACGCGGCAGTCTCCAAGTGATGTGATGTGATAAAGCGCATCTCCGGTGTAATCCGGAGGTTTATCCAGTTACCACAGTAAAACTTTTGAGGTTGCACGCAGGTCGTATGAGTTCAGGGATGAAATACAACACAACTAAATTGATGTGACCAATACGAATTGACGCGCTGATTTGCTGTGCACTCAGAATTTCTGAGAACTGCTTTCATATCTGGGAAGCTTACATCTTTTGGAAACGCGCATTCTCAGAATATACAATGAAAATTAAAAATACCTGTTTAGTTATTTGTAGTAATAGCTTCAGTAACAAATAAAGGCACGCAACGTATTGTATTTTATTTAACAATTCATCCAAAAGATCCTGTTGTTGGGATATATGTACTAGAAAAAAGGTCACAATGACCTATTGGTATATAGAAGCATTTCCACTACCCTTAATCTTCACCTTACGAGATTAATCTACTACGAAGAGATTCAGGGCTTATCAATTAATTCGTAGCAAAAACTTCATTTGATGGAGTCAATAATCAATGAGCAACCAAAACTTGAAGGATTAAACAATGCTATTTAAATTAAACAAAATTCAAATCAATGTCACGCGGCAAATTGCCGTGATTACCGCATTTTTCTTGTCAATTGGTATCATCGGCATGAATGCGCATGCGCACACGCCTCATGATATGGTATACGCATTTGCCGCATCACCTAATTATGCCAACGATGGAACGATGTTTCTTATAACCGATGGCGCATACACTGGCTGGCGTTACAATGAAATTCTGCGCTCAACTGACAGGGGACTTAGCTGGACCGATATTCCGAATGGAATGGATCATCCCTTCGAATATAGCGTTCTTCGCGTCTCACCGAAGTTTGCTAGCGATCAAACTGTTTTTGCGGGCCTCAAAGGCAAAGGCGGCATCTATCGATCAACAACACGGGGTGATTCCTGGGAGCCCTATAACACCGGACTTGCTGCTTGGAACATGATTGTAAGGCAAATGGAGGTTGCTGAATCCAGCTCGGGTTATGTGCTTTTTTTCGCTGATGCCAATGGAGCCCTTTTCCGCCGCGCCAACACCGATGCAAATTGGGTTCAGGTACTCGACAAAACCAATAAAGTAACTGTCATTGCGGTTTCACCGGACTATGCCACTGATAACACTTTAGTGATTGCAAGCAGTACGGGTTACTTACAAAAATCCACCAACGGAGGTAATGACTGGAGCGTGTTAGGGAACCCAACAGGATCCATCATCTACGATATGGTCATCGCACCAGGAAACGCTGCTGAAATATTCTTGGCTACTCCAAGCTTTGGGATTTTTTATAGCAGTGATGGAGGAAGTACATTCGTTAACAAAGGAACTAATCTCCCCAATGAAGCGATTAACAATATAGCGGTTTCACCAAACTACGCGATCGATCGCACAATATTTTGCACCAGCCTGACTCAATCGGTATTCAAATCCACAGACAGCGGCGATAATTGGACGCTGTTCAATTCTGGAGCCAAAATAACCAAACAGACATCATTACTCAATGAATTAACTGACTTGCAGGTATCTCGAACATACGCAACGGATAATACCATTTTTTTACCGGTATTCGATGGACTATTCTTATCGCAAAATGGTGGCAGCACATGGAAGCAAAGACAAAAAACACGAAGGGGCATATTGACTGGGCTTGCGTTATCTTCAAGTTTCAACAATGATCAAAAGATGATTGCCACAATGTATGTCGGAAGAAGCATAGCCATTTCTGGTGATGGCGGCACAATGTGGTCTACCAGTGGTTGGCCAAATCCAAAAGGACGGAAGATGAATTTTTTCGATTCTCAGATCGTAAAAAATCCCAACGGAACCCAAACAGTCATTTCTGCAACCGCTGGGCGTGTGGGGAACTCCACCAATTTTGGGGACAGTTGGACCGTTAAATTTGTGCCCCGATTTCCTGCCATAAATCCGGGTCTCGTCACTTTCACGACGCTGGCAGCATCACCGAACTTTGCTAACGATAAGGAGATTTATCTCGGCTCGAGATTTCATGGCGTACTGCAAACAAAAGACGCTGGAAAAACCTGGCGCTTGCAACATGGCGTTCCACTGAATCATCCAACTACAAGCGTGGCCGTATCACCCAATTATGCCAACGACCGCACTGCATTTGCCGCTACCCGCAGTGGACAAATATGGCGCACTCAGGATGGCGGAGATACGTTCTTACGCGTAGGCGCTAGTTCAATCATATCGACTGGATGGGTTGGGCAAAGATATACGTGGGTTGCAATATCTCCGCAGTTCGCAACCGATAATCTTGTACTTGTTGGTACAAATAATGGCATTTACCGCTCAATTGATGGCGGCACCACCTGGACAAAAGAAACCCATACTTCAGTTGGATCAAATGCCGTTATTCAACAAGTGGAATTTTCGCCAAACTTCGGCGCTGATCGAAAGGCCTTCGTTAATGTCCGTGGCAAAGGCCTATTTCGCGTGAACCTGAATGGTGCAGGAGCAGTAACTGCTTCTCTGAACACGACTTTATCACTACTTAAAAATGAGAATGTTCAATTCACCGAGTTCCAGATATCGCCCACCTACGCAGCGGATTCTACAATTCTAGGGGCGGCAAGAGAACGCATCTATAAGTCAACAGACGGTGGTTTAACTTGGGCAGTAGCAGGACTCCCGGATAATTGATAAGCTGATGATAAAACATAATCCCAAACGGTCTAGGCCGGGAGGGATTATCCGTAACTGAGTTTTTGTTGAAACTACACCTGCACAACAAGCGTTCCTTGTCTAAACTACCGTCAACTTTGCATATTCAAGCAATAACCATTTCATTCCAACGTGATCAAAATTTACCTGCACTCTCGCATCGCTGCCGCAACCTTCACAACTGACAATAACACCGACACCGAATTTCGCATGCATCACGTTCTGTCCGATTCTCCACGCGCTGCTAGCGGATCTTGATTGGATATTTGACGAAGCTCTTAATACGTTTGCAGCGGTTTGGTTGGCCGAATTTGAATAATAGGACGTATTCAGGCTCCTCGGTGTTGGCTGCAGCCACTTAAGGCAGCTTTGCGGAATTTCATCGAAAAAACGTGATGCAATGTTATATCGAGTTTGGCCATGTAACATTCGGCTTTGCGTAAAACTAAGATATAGCCGACGACGTGCGCGTGTCATGGCGACATACATTAAGCGCCTTTCCTCCGCGATACCATTACTTTCATTCAGGCTGTTTTCATGTGGGAAAAGCCCTTCCTCCATTCCACTCAGAAACACAGTGTGAAACTCCAGTCCTTTGGCTGCATGAACGGTCATCAGTTGCAGCGCATCCTGGCCGCTGCCGGCCTGATGCTCACCTGCTTCCAGCGAAGCATGCGCCAGAAACTCGGACAGACTGTCATTTTCAGCTTCATGCACAAAACTGGTTGCTGCGTTGATTAACTCATTTAAATTTTCTCGCCTTTCCTCACTTTCACGCTCTTTGGCGTAATGCAGCAATAACTCACTATGATTCAGCATCTGCTCCACAATCTGAGGCAACTGTAATTCGCCGCAGCTTTGACGCATCGTCACGATCAAAAATACAAACTTGGCAATGCCTTTTAAGGATTTCTGCGGTTCTTGCAGCAATGTCGTTTCACCACCACATTTTTGCAACGCCGCCGCCCACAGACTACTACTTCGGGCTTTGGCATCATCTTGTAATTGCTCCAGGCTACGGGCACCTATACCGCGCGCCGGAAAGTTAATGACGCGCAATAAAGCGCTATCATCATCAGGATTAGCAATTAAGCGTAAATAGGCTAATGCATGCTTGATTTCCTGGCGGTCAAAGAACCGCATGCCCCCATAGACACGATAGGGTATTGCAGCATTAAACAAGCTGTGTTCAAGCACCCGAGATTGCGCATTGGATCGGTACAGTAGCGCCATTTCTGATAAACCGATACCCTCCGCATGCAAGGTTTTGACTTCCTCAACAATAAATGCAGCTTCATCGAAATCATTTGACGCGTTGTAGACGCGCAACGGCTCGCCTCTTCCTTCTGCAGTCCAAAGATTTTTCCCCAGACGCTCACTATTATTTTCAATCAATGCATTAGCTGCATCCAAGATATTGCCATGTGAACGGTAATTTTGCTCCAGCTTGATAACTTTGGTGATACCGAAATCATGCTCAAACTCTTTCATGTTACCGCTGTACGCGCCGCGGAACGCATAAATACTTTGGTCATCGTCACCGACCGCAAAGACTGCTGCAGCATTCTTGGTTCCTGTTCCTGCCAGCAATTTCAGCCATTTATACTGCAATGGATTAGTATCCTGAAATTCATCCACCAAAATATGATTGAAACGCTCTCGGTAATGCTGGCATAAGATTTCATTGCGGCTCAGCAATTCATAACTGCGTAGCAGCAATTCGGCAAAATCCACAGCACCCTCTTTATGACATTGCTGCTCATATGCTTGATAAAATTCAAACATTTGGCGCGAGAAAACATCATCGATCGTGACATAGGCAGCCCGCAATCCAGATTCTTTGGCATTATTGATAAACCACTGTACTTGACGCGGCGGGAATTTCTTATCGTCAGCGGACAAACTTTTCAGAATACGCTTAATTGAAGCTAATTGATCAGCAGAATCCAGAATCTGAAACGCCTGAAGCAAACCTGCATCTTGATAATGGGTACGCAACATGCGGTGACACAGCCCATGAAATGTTCCGATCCACATTCCGCGCGGATTAATCGGCAGCATAGCTGTAATCCGCGCCAGCATCTCCTTGGCGGCTTTATTGGTAAACGTTACAGCTAGAATGCCATGCGGATTTACTTGCCCTGATTGGATCAAATGTGCGACGCGCGTTGTCAATACGCGTGTCTTGCCGCTACCAGCGCCAGCCAGAACCAATACAGACTGGTGCGGCAGCGTAATCGCCTCCAGTTGCTGCGGATTCAGGTCGGACAATAGAGAAGTCATGGACCAATAAAGTCTAGTATAGCCTGAGCATATTTGAAGACAACTGTATGAATTGAATTTCTAACACTTTGACTAATCCAGAATCCGATAAATGAATATCAACATATTATCGCGACTCATGAATTAATCGAAGTTGATCAAAAATTGTTAGGCTCTACTTTTAGCGACAATATTCAGAATTACTGGTGTCAGTATGAGTTCAATCGCCATACCCATTTTCCCACCGGGAACAACAATAGTATTCGGACGCGACATGAACGAGTCATGAATCATTCTCAACAAGAAAGGAAAATCCGCCATCCCTGGATTTCTAAAACGAATTACAACGAGACTTTCATCCAGCGTTGGAATTTCACGTGCAATAAACGGATTGGACGTATCAACCGTAGGTACACGTTGGAAGTTGATATGTGTTCGAGAAAATTGCGGTGTGATGTAATGCACGTAATCATGCATACGGCGCAGAATGGTGTGAGTTACTGCTTCCGTTGAATAACCTCGCGCACTGGTGTCGCGAAATATTTTCTGAATCCATTCCAGATTAACAATCGGAACCACGCCAACTAGCAAATCCACGTACTTGGCAACATCGGCCGAATCACTTTTAGCGCCACCGTGCAATCCCTCATAAAACAATAAGTCGGAGCCCGCTGGAATCGGTGACCATGGAGTAAACGTACCAGCTTTTTGCTGCCATGGACTGGCTTCTTCATCGTTATGTAAATATAGGCGCGTCTGGCCGCTGCCGTTATTGCTATATTCCTTAAATAACGCTTCCAACTTCTCAAATTCATTGGCTTCCGGGCCAAAATGACTGATCGGACGCCCATTATTTTTTTCTGATTCCGCCACAGCTAATTTCATCGCATCGCGATCATAGCGATGAAAGCTATCGCCTTCTACAATAACCGCTTTTAGTTTCTCGCGACGGAAAATATGTTCAAAACTGGATTTTACCGTTGAGGTGCCTGCACCTGACGATCCGGTAACGGCGATAACCGGGTGTTTTTGCGACATTCGAATTTTCTCCTAAAAAATACATTTATCGTACCAAGCAAGGTACAGGGTAATTCTATTTTGTGTATGATACTTCTTTCTCGTCTGATTTGGCAGCGAGGATTAAATTTTTTGATGCTATCAGTTCAAAGCAACCGCATTAAACTGGTAGCATTTTTATCAAGCTAGGTTAACTGTGCACTAATAACAAGTATATTGTATACCAAGAGTCCACAGTAATCGTCGTCTGCGGCCACTTATATTAGAAGGACATGTAAAGTATAGCGGCCGTTGATTATCATTTTATTCCCCTTTTTATAAGGAATCCGGTATCAATGATTTTGCATCGACTGAAACTTTTATATGATATCTGACATGAAGAAACCACAGCTTCAATGAACAGGATTATCAAACGAATAATAACTCAGTATCATTTTGAGCTAGAATATATAATCAGGCAGGACTATTGAATCGTCTTTCATCAAAAATCTTGCGCAAGACAACTGAAATTCAATTTTTTACAACAAGATACATAAACACACATTAAGATAAGAACATAGGAGTCAACTGTGCACTCGATTGTACCTATTACCATGGCACTTGGTGTCATTCTGTTTTCTGTAGGAATAATTGCTCAAACCTGGCTTGGTTTTCAACGAATTAATCGTATAAAACTGCTCGGAAAAGAATATCAGCGCTGGCGCTTTGTCTTAGCTACAGTGGGTTCCGGTGTAGCATTGATTATGCTATCAGTAATGCTACCTAAATACATTACCTACGAACCGATACAAGACGAAAAATCAATCCAGCCTGCATTATCTGGTAACCTGAAATTTGAATTGGAGTCCATTTTATTTAGTCTGAACCTTAATGAAGATGGCATACTGAAAGCCATTAATCGTTTCCAAACGGAATATCAGGAAGCGTCGCAGCGAAATGATAAAAGCACGATGGATCTCCTGATTCTAGAAATGGCTTATAGGATCAGAACAGAGCTACAAAAACGTGATTATCCGGAGCAACAGATCGAACGCGAAATTGAGAAAATTACAAACGTTCTGAAACAATCAACCAAAGTGGAAAACCGCAAATAGAAAACCTTTATTTCTGTACAATAAATGTTGCATATTCAAATAACTTTCTTAAGGAATCATTATCATGAAAAAAGTAATTCAGATGCTGATAATCACATTTGCGATTTCACTGACTGCAACTAATTCTGCGCTTGCTCATCAGTACCCTGATAAAGTAGTTGAAAAATTAGGCAATGGTCTTGCGAATGCTGTAACTGGCGTAGCTGAAATACCTAAGACTATTAGTATAGTTGGCAATAAAGATGGTGTCGTCCACGGCATGACAATTGGATTTATTACAGGCATCGCCAATGCAGTTGGTCGCTCACTCAGTGGTGCGTTCGATATTGCAACATTCCTGATCCCTACGACATCTTTTGTTAAGCCAGCGTATATTTGGGAGGATTTTAGCCGGGAAACGACTTTCGTTGAAGCAAAAATGCGCTAATGCAACTTTGTTCATCTATCATGGCTAACCAAAGTGGCAACTGGCCATGATAGAACATAGAAAACTAGGCACTTAGTCGCCGACTCAGATTTATTACCACTAAATTCAGAATTAATTAAGGTTAAGAATCATTGGTATTGAATTTTTCATAAAAAATACAAAAGCCGCAATTAAACATACGGATTGATCTATACTGAGCTACCAATAATTTGGAAAAATAGCAATTCGACTTGTGACTGTTGTAGATGTGCTTCCCAAGGCACAGTCAAATTTATTTTTTGTTCAGTAACAAGTATGCGCGCAGCGCAGAAATTCAGATCGAATCTCCAATAGTTGCCGGTGGTGAATCTGCAACAAGACATTCACTGAATTCATAACTACCCATCCCTTCAGCTAATCCATCACTTTCAACTAGAACAAAGCTTACACAATCTTTCTTTTTGGAAAAATACTGATACTTATCCGGGCGTCCTTCTTGCGGCAAAGCAACTTCATAAAAAAGGCCTCCCTTCACCCACCATCTACCTGATTCAGTAAAACTCTTTGTAGTGTCGTCTAGCTCGGTAAAACTGAAATCAATCGTATATGTACCATCAGCATTTCGTATTTGAGTCCATTTCTTTACAGTTCCACTTTCTTCCACATACTCACCTTCCCATACTCCAATCAGCTTGACATCAATAAATGAACGTTGATTTATAGCCGTGATGGCGTTACAACCAAGCAAACTTATTGTTAGAAGCATTAAAAAGAATCGTTTCATTACTGCGTATATTTTGAATTAAAAACCATTTGCCCTATCACCGTGACATTACTAGCAAGTTCGAATACTTAATCTACCAAGTATAGAAGGCTCTCTGTCGTCTTTTGTGTAGGATATCAAAAATGATTTTTAATAGTGCAAATAAATAGTAGTGAAACATCAGAAATCTTATGGATTGAACATAACATAATGTAGAACATAATAGCTTTGAGTGTTGTTCATCGATAAAAGACTGTACCATCCATTACGCTTCTGTTTGGGAAATACAATTACATTTAGAACATAATCTTATTTATCGTCTCGCCATTTCCAAAGAAGCCAGACTCTTAATTTTCTATGCATATCAACATCAATACCATCGGGTAATATCACAACACTACAGGGAAAAAATTCACCTTCAGGCTGAAGGTTTAACACCACTAAATAAGGCGCAACAAAAGTACTTCCCAGTACACCACAAGTAGTCGTTTTGCCGGACCGGGTGGTCAACGTACATCGCATCTTTTCAGATAGCGTAAAAGAAATTACAGCCTCATTGGCACAAAGCAAAGCATCACGGCACAAATAATAAGCCAGACTAATCACCAGTAAGATAACAATGAACATTTTGACTCCCAAGGAAAGTAGCAGCGGCCACAATAAAATAGCTGTTGCAATATGAGCCAGACTCAACATCGCTGCAAGCCAAAATGAGGATTTACGGTGAATAGTTAAAACCGCCATATTGATTACGTAACCCTCAATTATTGATGAGTAATAACAATTCCATTCGCTGCTTCTTGAATCAACCTGGGCACGATACCGTATAATCAAGCCTATATTTATTTTTGAACTATTGGTATGAATCCTGTTTGGCGAATTTATTTACATGATCAGCATGCTGTCATTGAGAATAATCACGTATTGCATTTTGGCGATATTGCTATTGAACTTAGCGATACGCAAAACAAAACGATTATGACAGATCTTTCACATCGCGGATTAATTCAATTCTCCGGAGATGATGCAAAAAATTTTTTACAAAGCCAGCTTAGTTGCGATATTCTGGAAGTCAGTGAAGAAATAGCGCAGTACGGAAGTTATTGCACCCCTAAAGGCCGAGTTTTGGCAAGCTTTTTACTTTGGCAAAAAAAACAAGATGTGCTTATGCAATTACCTGCTAACTTGGTTGCTGCCACGATAAAACGTTTATCTCCTTATATACTACGCTCAAAAGTACAGCTGACCGATATGAGCAATACCTGGATTCGAATTGGTATCGCTGGTCCCAATGCTTCTACATTAGCAACCGAACTTTCCCGATCTGCAAATAATTCGGATCAAATAATTGATGTCACACATACAAAAGAAATCAACTTGTTTCATGTTGCACATAACCGTATGGAACTGATCACATCGATTGAAAATGCACCTGCTGTTTGGGAGCGTCTTAGTCAAAATGCCAAACCTGTTGGCACAGCTTGCTGGGATTGGTTAGATATTCAGTCAGGTATTCCGGTTATTCTGCCAGAAACCCAAGAAGCATTCTTGCCGCAAATGATCAATCTGGATGCAATTGGTGGGGTCAGTTTTAAAAAGGGCTGTTATCCCGGGCAAGAAATTGTTGCACGAACACGGTATCTCGGCAAGCTTAAACGTCGTATGTTTCTAGTACATTTAGCCACTACGGAAACAATTAAGGCTGGCGATGCGCTCTATAGTGCAGACATGGCTGACCAGCCCTGCGGCAATATTGTCAATATCGCACCATCGCCGTGCGGAGGACATGATGCGTTGGCGGTCATCCAGCAAAATAGCGCGGATATCAGCAATATTCATTGGCAATCATTGCAAGGTCCGATACTAGAAATCAAATCACTGCCTTACACATTGCCAGCATAGAAGAGGGTGCCGAAATATTCGTGCTGTTTATTAAAGGTTGTCAGAGTGTTCGGATTGCTTTTTTTGAGAGAATCGTAAGCTTTCTGGTGCAGTGGTGCCTCCAGTGACAACAAAAGTCATAGCTTCTTCTGTTGTCCAGTCTGTCATTATGACATCCTCTACCGGCAAGATTTCAATATAGCCTGATGTGGGATTAGGTGAAGTCGGAACATAGACAATAGCTAATTTCTTATTGCTACCCTTATCCTGCATAATTTTGGTAATAAAACCAATCGCCTTCATTTCTGAAGATGGGAAATTAATTAATACAACGCGTTGCCCGGTAACAGCCGGTTGACTTATAGTATTTAAGAATCGCTTGGTGGCACCATAAATCGTTTGCACCAAAGGCAATCGCGCCAATATCTTTTCATAAATATCAATAACTTTCTTACCAAGAACAAAAGACGCTAACAATCCGATTCCATATAGACTGATTATTGTTAACAATGCGGCAACTGCATGCTGAAAATAGAAATCCAGCAACCAGCTAGCAGCAGTATCTGAAAATGGGCGTATAGCACGTGCCGTGGCTTTTAATAGAGGAGCTCCGATCTGCGCCAACAAATTCAATAAAAAATCAAACACCAACCAAGTAACCCACAACGGCGCCACTGTAAGGAAACCTATTAATATATAACGACCTAGATGTGCAGAGCGCACTTCACCTCGTTCGCGATTATTTTTCATCGCCATGTTTCAAAATTTCCCATAGTTGAAAAACAAGTTCTCCTAAAACTTTTTAACCTGTAATGCACCACAAATAACCAGAGCTCAATCGAATCCTGGAATCCTGGAATCCTGGAATCCTGGAATCCTGGAATCCTGGAATCCTGGAATCCTGGAATCCTTATTAGGTCATGAGATAATTTCAATTTCTAAAAATCAAGTATCAATATTAAGAATATGATTTACTGACAAGCTATCATTGTTCTTGATAGAATCACGAGGTCAGCCGTTTTCGATTAACATTAAGTCTGCATTAATGCGTTTAACTCAGTGCGATGTGAGTATCTTTTTACTGTGTGTATATAGAATAGTCCAGTGAACTTGCATTCCTCTTATAGAAGTTCAAATAACTCATTAGAAAAAGTTAATTACAGACAAGCAAAATGAATTTACTAAAATTCATCATCTATTACATGCTCAGAATACACTTTTTATAAAAACGAAAAGGGATTGTTATGTCACACAACTCGACCCAAATTAATAAGCACCTGAAAAGTCTACAAAAACACCTTGTCGATGAACACCCAGACAATCCGACTCTGGCCAATGCGGTAAAAAGTTTCAGGAAAATGGACTATGTAGGTCAAAGCATGGGGCTGATTAATAAAGATGAATCTTATGCGACATGTGTGACATGGTGGCCCATGATTGCAGTATTGGGTACATTTTCTGCGGGCAAATCAACCTATATTAATTCTTACTTGAATATGCCGCTGCAACGTACTGGCAATCAGGCTGTTGATGATAAATTCACAGTAATTTGCTTCAGCCGCCACAATGAAGCAAAAACTCTTCCTGGTATTGCACTTGATGCAGATCCACGATTCCCATTTTTTCAGATTAGCCGCAGTATTGATGAGATATCTGAAGCCGGGCAAGAACGTATCGATGCTTATTTACAATTAAAAACCTGTCCATCTGAAAACATACGCGGGAAAATTATCATTGATTCTCCAGGTTTTGATGCTGACAATCAGCGTGCGTCTACATTGCGCTTAACTCAGCACATCATCAATTTATCAGATCTTGTGTTGGTGTTTTTTGATGCACGCCACCCAGAACCCAAAGCCATGCAAGATACATTGGCTTACCTAGTATCTGCCAGTGTAAACCGGGCTGATGCTAATAAATTTCTATACATTCTGAATCAAATCGATGTTACCGCACAAGAAGATAATCCTGAAGAAGTTGTATCAGCTTGGCAACGCTCTCTCGCAGAAGTAGGGCTAATCAGTGGACGATTTTATCGTATTTATAATCCAAGCGCGGCTGTTCCAATCGCTAATCAGCATGTTCGAGAACGCTTTGAGAAAAAGCGTGAAGAAGATATGGCGGATATCGATGCACGGATGCACCAAATCGAAGTGGAACGTTCGTACCGAATCGTCGGAAAACTTGAACAAACCGCAAAAGATATAAAAAATAAAAAGGTTAATAAACTCTCTGAAATGTTAAAACAGTGGAAAGGTAAAGTCATCCTTTTTGATGGATTGGTATTCGGCACTCTGGCAATATTGGCAGGTACCGTCTTGACTATGAACGAATCTTGGAGTCTTCTCAAAACATTTCAGACTCAACTCATGCAAGGCGAAACCTCAGCAGTTGTTATTGCAGCATTTCTTTTGATTGGTATCATTTATGTACATTTTTCTATCCGACGTACTGTTGCCAATCGATTGCTGAAAAAACTGGGTAGAGAGTTGGGAAATGACCATGAAACATTTAAACAATATCTACATGCATTCAACAAAAGCACAGCAGCATATCGCCCAATGTTGCTAAAAAATCCTGCAGGTTGGAATGAAATTACACAACAAACAATTGATGAAGTTATTAACGAAGCTAACGATTACATTCAGGCGTTAAATGATCAGTTCACTAATCCCTCAGGTAATGGAGGTAAAAACTCACAAGCATAAAGATTTGTTGAATTCAGGATCATAGAGAATTTAATGACAGCTTATCTACATCAAGTTTAATTCCATCATCTTTTCTTTATTTATCCGACTAACAAACAAAAAAATGCTACCCATGTGTACCACGTATTTAATACCGTTGTTACTCAGAATTAGAATTTATTGCAGTGCGCTCCATATAAGTTCTGGAGTATTTTACGGCACAGTAATGTTCACTATAAAGTGAGTCAAGAATTATCACAACTTGTCGCTTACTCATGACCATATTTATTTTTGTAATCATCACCGCCAATTATTGTCTCGAAACTTAGTGCAATATACCTTATCTGGTTTGGACAAGCGCAATATTAAAGAGTAAAATTCGGGGCTTTTAAAGAAGGTAATTCCAATCGGAGAAATTTATGTCAGTTACAATCGACCAAAAAGCACAGGTAGTGCGAGACTATCAAAGAGCCGAAGGAGATACTGGCTCTCCAGAAGTTCAGGTTGCACTTTTAACAGCCAGAATCAATGACTTGATAGGGCACTTCAAGATTCATGTTAAGGATCACCACTCCCGCCGCGGCTTACTGCGCATGGTCGGTCGTCGTCGCAAGCTACTTGATTATTTAAAACAACGTAATACAGACACCTATCAAACATTGATAGAACGACTTGGTTTACGTAAATAAATGTATTTTCATATACTGGGTTGGCAGCTATCCGAACAAATCGCTCCCCATCTAAGCTGTCATGCAATCAATACGTTGGCTTGCAGGTAATTCAAAATTTGGAAAATTTACTCAAAAGGAAAAAGGATTATTAATTGAAATCTATAAAGAAGAGTGTTACCTACGGACGGCATCAACTTACACTGGAAACAGGTGAAATAGCTAGGCAAGCACATGGCGCCGTAGTGGTTACGATGGATGATACCGTAGTACTTGTCACCGTTGTGGGTGCAAAAAATGTAAAACCCGGTCAGGACTTTTTCCCACTTACCGTTGATTACCAAGAAAGATCTTATGCAGCTGGTAGAATACCAGGCAGTTTTTTTAAGCGTGAAGGCCGTCCATCCGAAAAGGAAACATTAACTTCGCGATTAATTGATCGCCCTATCCGTCCTCTTTTCCCCGAAGGCTTCTATAACGAGGTACAAATAGTAGCCACTGTCATGTCGGCTGACAATGAAATAGATCCTGATATTCCTGCGATTATTGGTACATCTGCTGCGCTAACTCTCTCCGGGATCCCCTTTGATGGACCTCTCGGTGCAGCGCGCATTGGCTACGTCAATAATGAGTATGTCTTAAACCCAACCACTTCAGAACTTAAAGATACACAATTAAATCTGGTCGTTGCAGGAACACAACATGCAGTTCTGATGGTTGAATCCGAAGCTGTAGAGCTGTCGGAAGATATTATGCTTGGCGCTGTAACGTATGGCCACGAGCAAATGCAAATTGTTATTAATGCAGTCAATGAATTTGCTGATGAAGCAGGAGTGACCGCATGGGATTGGGCACCACCAGAAAAAGACATCGCATTTGAAGAAAGAATTGCTAGTATGGCAGAAGCTGAATTACGACAAGCATACAAGATAAAACAAAAACAAGCCCGTTCTGAAGCAATCAAAGCAACTAGAGAACGTATATCGAATGAACTTGAGGTCGGCACAGAGAACGGGCCAGAATTACAAGTTTTTATGGAAGCATTTTTTTCACTGGAATCAAAAATCGTCCGCAATCAAATACTGGATGGCGAGCCTCGTATCGATGGTCGCGGTACCCGCACAGTCAGAGCTATAACGATTCGTAATGGTGTATTACCTCGAACACATGGTTCGGCACTCTTTACTCGTGGAGAAACGCAAGCACTGGCTATTGCTACTTTAGGCACCGCGCGTGACGAGCAAAAAATTGATTCACTACAAGGTGACTATAACGAACGATTCATGCTGCACTATAATATGCCTCCTTATGCCACAGGGGAAACAGGTCGCGTTGGCACACCCAAGCGCCGTGAGATCGGTCATGGACGCTTGGCTAAACGCGCTCTTGTCGCCGTTCTTCCCTCGCCTGAAGAGTTCGGTTATTCTTTACGAGTTGTATCTGAAATTACCGAGTCCAATGGCTCTAGCTCAATGGCTTCTGTTTGTGGCGGCTGTCTCGCACTGATGGATGCAGGTGTACCATTAAAAGCTCATGTCGCAGGTATTGCCATGGGATTAATTAAAGATGGAAACCGCTTTGCGGTCCTTACGGATATTCTCGGCGATGAAGATCATCTGGGTGATATGGATTTTAAAGTTGCCGGCACCGAAAAAGGTATTACCGCGTTACAAATGGATATTAAGATACAAGGCATAACCCAAGAAATCATGCATGCAGCATTGATACAAGCTCATGAAGGAAGGATGCATATTCTGCAAATTATGAAACAAGCATTACCTTCAACTCGTGAAGATATCTCGGTGCATGCGCCTCGTATCATTAGACTCAAAATCAATCCAGAAAAGATTCGTGACGTAATCGGTAAAGGCGGTGCTGTCATTCGTGCGCTTACAGAAGAAACAGGAACCACGATTGATATCACCGATGATGGCCAGGTAACAATTGCATGCGTCAATGCCGAAGGCGGTGAAATTGCAAAAAAACGTATTGAAGATATTACTGCAGAAGTTGAAGTTGGAAAAATTTATGATGGTGTAGTTTTAAAACTGCTTGACTTTGGAGCTATAGTGAGTGTCCTGCCTGGTAAAGATGGGTTACTTCATATTTCCCAGATTGCCAATGAACGAGTCAATAACGTTTCTGATCACCTTAACGAAGGCCAGCAGGTACGCGTTAAAGTTCTTGAGGCTGACGACAAAGGAAGGCTGCGATTAAGTATGAAAGCTGTATCTTCTGATGGAAATCAACCTGACTCTAATCCTGTTGCGGAAGAAGAGTCGTGAGATAAAATTTCTCACTTAAATATACCAAAAAACCCTGCATTCTTACAGGGTTTTCATTAACTTACAATGACTTAGCTTTATATTATTACTTATTACGCTATTTAGCTATCTGTCTCTCACGCATTTCATCCAATGTCTTGCAATCAATACAAAGCGTAGCTGTCGGCCTAGCTTCAAGTCTTTTTAATCCAATTTCTACACCGCAGCTCTCACAATAGCCATAATCCTCAGAATCAATCTTACCAATAATTTCATCTATCTTTTTAATGAGCTTGCGTTCACGGTCACGATTGCGCAACTCAAGCGTCATGTCAGACTCTTGACTTGCACGATCATTAGGATCAGCAAAAACTGTTGCTTCATCCTGCATAGTATGAACAGCACGATCAATCTCTTGACTAAGTTCAATTTTCATACCTTCCAGTATTTTGCGGAAATGCAACAACTGATCAGGACTCATATATTCTTCACCTGATTTTGGTTCATAGGGAGTCACTTGTTTACTTTGTAGTTCTTTTGGCATCTTTTAAGGCTCCTATCGCTTCCAGTAGTGGTAGTATAAAAATTTTGTACTAATATCAGAAAACACGTAATATAACAAGTCATTTATCTCTATTCTTCACAAATAATATTTCATCAGTAAAAAATTCAGACAATATGGTAGAAAATCAACACCATTACAGATACATCAATCAATTTCTCGGAGTATTTCACACATAGCGGATCTGAATAATTAGATCGCCTTGTGTTATTCCGAAAAAAATTCTCGCGCTTTATCCATCCATGATTTAGCACGAGGACTGTGGCGAGGCCCATCTTTTAGACTGATTGATTCCAGTTCTTCCAATAATTCTTTTTGACGCGCGGTCAACTTAACCGGAGTTTCTACGGCAACATGGCAAAGTAAATCCCCTTTATCATGGCTACGCACACCTTTGATCCCTTTACCACGCAAACGAAAAATTTTACCCGTCTGAGTTTCTTCCGGCACCTTAATCTTAGCGTGCCCATCAAGTGTAGGCACTTCAATTTCTCCTCCTAATGCGGCCACTGTATAACTGATTGGTATTTCACAGTGCAAATTATCCCCATCACGACGAAAAACAGAATGCGCCGATAGGTGAACCACTACATAGAGATCACCCGATGGACCACCATTCACACCAGCTTCCCCTTCTCCAGAAATACGGATGCGATCACCATCATCGACACCCACCGGTATTTTTACATTGAGTGTTTTTTGTTGTTTAATTCGTCCTACCCCATGACACGATGCACAAGGATTCGCTATTACTTTTCCGCTGCCATGACATTTAGGGCAAGTTTGCTGAATAGAGAAAAAACCCTGTTGCATTCTTACCTGTCCATGACCATTACAAGTAGAACAGGTTTTCGGCGAGCTCCCCGGCTTGGATCCGCTGCCATGGCAAGTATCACAATTTTCCATCGTCGGAATACGAATTTTCGTTTCAGTCCCATGTGCAGCCTGCTCCAAAGTAATTTCCAGGTTATAGCGTAAATCGGAACCACGATGCATATTTGAACGCGCGCTACGGCCACCAAAAATATCCCCGAAAATATCACTGAATGCATCACTGAAACCTTGTGCACCGCCTCCACCAGCTGCATTCGTATCGACACCCGCATGACCAAATTGATCATAAGCTGCGCGTTTATTCGAATCTGTCAATATTTCATAAGCTTCCTTGGCTTCTTTAAACATTTCTTCCGATTTAACATCGCCTGCATTCCGATCGGGATGATATTTCATTGCCAACTTACGATAAGCTTTTTTTATTGTATTTTCGTCGGCATCACGACTGACACCGAGAACATGATAGTAATCGCGCTTACTCATATTGATTTCCTGCCGCTGTAATTAATTTCATGGAGTTTGAGTTTATACGATGTTTCTAATTTCGCATCAAATACTAAAGCGCAGAACACGCAGAAGAGATTCAAAATTCTCATCATGCGCTTCTGCGCCCAGTATGTGTTAACAAAAATTATTTCTTATTCTTAACTTCTTCAAATTCTGCGTCTACCACTTCGCCTTCGACAGGCTTTTCGCTATGGCTAGAAGCAGATTCTGATCCAGCCTGCGCTTGTGGCTCCTGCTGATCTTTTTGCTGATACATCTTCTCAGCCAATTTATGCGCTGCTTCGGTCAAAGCTTGGGTTTTTGCATCAATTTCGTCTTTATCATCAGTCTTGAGCACATCTTCAGCATCTTTCAATGCAGTCTCAATTTTGGTTTTTTCATCACTACCTAACTGATCACCATACTCTTTCAAGGATTTCTTAACAGAATGGATCATCGCATCACACTGATTGCGACTGGAAATCAACTCTAATGCTTTGTGATCCTCTTCAGCATGCGCCTCTGCATCTTTTACCATCCGATCAATTTCTTCATCCGACAAGCCAGAACTTGCCTGAATTTTAATCTTATTTTCTTTACCGGTCGCTTTATCTTTAGCAGAGACGTGCAAAATACCATTGGCATCAATATCAAACGTCACTTCAATTTGCGGCATACCTCGTGGCGATGATGGAATATCACTCAAATTAAATTGCCCCAAGCTTTTATTGCCAGAAGCCATCTCACGTTCACCCTGTAATACATGAATCGTTACCGCAGTCTGATTATCTTCCGCGGTGGAAAATACCTGTTGCGCCTTAGTTGGAATAGTAGTGTTTTTCTGAATCAGCTTGGTCATTACACCACCCAATGTTTCGATACCCAGTGATAAAGGTGTCACATCAAGTAACAGAACATCCTTTACGTCCCCTTTCAACACGCCACCTTGAATGGCTGCACCCACAGCTACCGCTTCATCAGGATTAACATCCTTGCGTGGCTCTTTACCAAATATTTCCTTGACCTTATCCTGCACTTTTGGCATGCGCGTTTGTCCACCAACCAAAATCACATCGTCGATATCGGAGGCAGTCAGGCCAGCGTCTTTAATCGCCGTGCGACAAGGTCCAACGGTACGCTCTATCAAGTCTTCTACCAAGCTTTCCAATTTGGAACGAGTGATCTTAACGGCCAGATGTTTTGGCCCCGAAGCATCAGCAGTAATATAAGGCAAATTGACTTCGGTTTGCTGGCTGGATGACAATTCGATTTTGGTTTTCTCTGCAGCATCTTTCAAACGTTGCAATGCCAGCATGTCTTTCTTCAGATCAATACCACTTTCTTTCTTGAATTCATCCACCAGATATTCAATCACAAGCATATCAAAATCTTCACCACCTAGAAATGTATCACCATTGGTTGCCAGCACCTCAAACTGATGTTCGCCTTCAACTTCAGCGATTTCAATAATAGAAATATCAAAAGTACCACCACCCAAGTCGTACACTGCGATCTTACGATCACCTTCCTTCTTATCCAAACCAAATGCCAATGCTGCAGCCGTTGGCTCATTAATAATTCTCTTTACTTCCAAACCGGCAATTCTTCCCGCGTCTTTCGTTGCCTGACGTTGTGAGTCATTAAAATAAGCAGGTACCGTGATCACCGCCTCAGTCACCTCTTCACCCAGATAATCTTCGGCGGTTTTTTTCATTTTCATCAACACTTGCGCGGACACCTCTGGAGGCGCAATC
Source organism: Nitrosomonas sp. (assembly GCF_022842015.1). Taxonomy (GTDB): domain Bacteria; phylum Pseudomonadota; class Gammaproteobacteria; order Burkholderiales; family Nitrosomonadaceae; genus Nitrosomonas. The sequence continues at coordinate 50,049 of NZ_JALHQJ010000006.1, forward strand.
TTCTTACCACGCACTTCTACCCATGCATCGTTGTTTTCGGCTTTGACAATGCTATATGGCACCATTTTGATATCCCGCTGCACCATATCTTCATCAAAACGTCGCCCAATAAGCCTCTTAACCGCAAATAAAGTATTTTTTGGATTGGTAATCGCCTGACGTTTAGCTGAAGCACCCACAAGCACTTCATTTTCTTCAGTGTAGGCGACAATAGAAGGCGTTGTCCGCGTACCTTCCGCATTTTCTATAACTTTAGGTTTGCCACTTTCCATCACAGCTACGCAAGAGTTGGTCGTACCTAAATCAATACCGATAATTTTTGCCATATTTAGATCCTTTTAAAGTGATTGTTCTGTCTGTCCATTGGTTTAGAAATGGAGATGCCTGATAAAAATTCAAGAACCTTGCGCTTTCGAAACCGAAACAAGTGCAGGACGAATAATACGATCATGCAACTTGTAGCCTTTCTGCATGACTTGGACGACCGTATTGGGAGCCGAATCCGAATCAACGATACACATTGCCTGGTGCTGATGGGGATCGAACTTTTCTCCAGCTGGATCAATCACCTTAATATTGAATTTTTCAAATACACTTATCAGCTGTTTTTGGGTTAAATCAATACCATTCTTGAAATTCTCTACACTGGCATTTTCAACTGCCAGTGCTGCTTCCAAGCTATCCATTACACCCAACAATTCTGTAGAAAAATTCTCGATGGCATATTTATGTGCATTTGTAATATCACTTTGTGAACGCTTGCGAATATTTTCCGTTTCCGCTTTTGCACGCATCCAAGCATCATGATGCTCGGCCGATTTGATCTCTGCTTCTTTCAACAACTGCTCGAGACTGGGTTGTGGGTCTTTAATTTCACCAGTTTGTATGGTTACATCGCTGGTTATTCCAGGAACATTGACTTCTTCTTTTACATCAGCTGTATCAGCTTGATTGCTTTCTGGGTTGTGTGTATTTTCTGGATTTTGCATCTTACCTCCAAATGAGTGTGCAGGCGATATTGGGATTACACAATAAAATTTCAAGCCCTAAATGGAAATTTTTTATGCTGCCAGCAAACTCGCTAGAAACAATTTACCAGCCTGCTTCAGGTTTCTATTCGAATTATGGATTAATTCTTTATTCTTAAGGCCAAAATATTTGCCTTACCGATATAATTCTGAGGAGTTAATGTCAACAAACGAGCTTTCTCAGCTTCTGGAATATTCAAAGCATTAATAAACTGATGCAATGTTTTTTGAGTAATTCCATTCTTACCTCGCGTCAAAGCTTTTAATTGTTCATAAGGATTAGCCACACCATAACGTCGCATTACAGTTTGAATCGGCTCCGCCAGAACCTCCCAGGTATCATTCAGATCAACCATTATTCCGGATGTATTAACTTCCAGTTTATTTAACCCTCTGATACAAGAATCATAGGCTAACAGAGTGTGCCCTAACGCTACGCCCATATTGCGAAGTACTGTGGAATCGGTTAAGTCTCTTTGCCAGCGCGATATTGGCAATTTTTCGCTCAAGTGACGCAATAGCGCATTAGCAATGCCCAGATTACCTTCCGAATTCTCAAAATCGATCGGGTTGACTTTATGTGGCATTGTTGAAGATCCGATTTCATCTGCTTTGGTTTTTTGTTTGAAATAACCGAGCGAAATATATCCCCAAATATCGCGATTTAAATCCAGCAAGATCGTATTAATCCTTGCATACGCATCAAACAATTCTGCCATCGTGTCATGGGGTTCAATCTGGGTCGTATAGGGATTAAATTCCAGCCCTAGCCTTTCAACAAATAATCGCGCAAATTTTTCCCAATCCAAGTCCGGATAAGCGGATAAATGTGCATTGTAATTACCTACCGCACCGTTAATCTTTCCGAGAATTACGACAGATTCAAGTTGTTTCCTTCCACGTTGCAGGCGATAAGCCGAATTGGCGATTTCTTTACCCAATGTGGTCGGCGTAGCGGGTTGTCCGTGAGTACGAGCCAACATTGGAATATCGGCAAATTGATGTGCCAGCTCGACTAACCGATCAATAACCCTATCGAGCGCGGGCAACATAACTTGCTGCAAACTGGTTTTGAGCATCAAGCCATGTGACAGGTTATTAATATCCTCAGAAGTGCAGGCAAAATGAATGAACTCACTGACTCTGGCCACCTCAGTATTGTTGGCCAATTTCTGCTTTAACCAATACTCGATCGCTTTTACATCATGATTAGTAGTCGCCTCAATGGTTTTAATCGCTTCGCCATCTGCCAGCGAGAAATTTTCCGCTAAATTATCCAGTTCACGATTAGTTTGATCCGAAAAGAACGGCACTTCGGCAATCCCAGTCTCGCTGCTTAATGCTTTAATCCATGCGATTTCAACGTGCACACGAAAACGAATCAAAGCAAACTCGCTGAAATAGGATCGCAAAGTTTCAACTTTGTTGTGGTAGCGGCCATCCAGGGGAGATAGCGCTGTAATAACTGGGAAGTTCATGATGTTTTAAATTCTTTTGAAGCCAGGATTTTAGCATGCCTGCTTTGAACAGAAGAAAATATTCAGACAATTCCAGCAAGTTCTCACCGGTAATATCCTGTCAATTCAAGGTGCGACAATTTGCCGCAGCGACAATTTGTCGCATTGTAATTTGATCAATATACAATAAAATTAATAAGCAATAGATATAGCCACCCTTGTCGCAAGGCAAGTTCGGAAAGCCTACAGATCTCCCCAAATGAGACGGCTGGGTTGCCTCCTTTGAATGATGGGGAGTCACTGAATCGAAAAGCAAGCAATCGACATCAGATCATCATTCGTCAATCAAATGCCAGAAGCCATCGTTCATTTATTGATCACATAGCCGACGGTGCAATGTAACTTATTATTGGAGACTCAAAAATGCAAAAAAAACATGCAAAAAAACCAAATATCCTGATTTCAGCAGCGATTATTTCTATTGCTGCACTGGCTACTGCAAATGCGCATGCTGCAGATGCCGTAGGATTTAAACCTTGGACTGGTAACATTAATGAGCTTAGCTCGGACGGCAGCATTTCTGCCACCGAGACCGGTCTACAAAGTGCTTATTCGGATAATCCTGCCTTAAATAATTCTGCCTGGGCGCATACCGGAGATTGGTATACTTTTAAGAATAGCAGTCTGGCAGATGTCACCGTAACAGTTACCGGAGATAGCGGTTTTGCTCCCGGCGTTACGGTGTGGGCCACTGGAAGTACTGAATTCGATGGTGGAACCACCAGTTTTGGTGGCGAACTCAGTTCGGCGGGATTTGGCACCCCACATTCATTTAATGCAACGGGAGCCATGGGCGATACCGGTACATTATGGATGGCTAACGGCAATGGAGGCAATGTACTAGAAACCCTGGGTTATGCAGTTTCCGGCCCTTCGCACACCACTGGAAACGGATGGGGTGAGACCATTCTCACGGGGGCAAATGACATAAGTTTAACAAGCACTTTTGAAAACGGCGTCAGTGGCAGCACTGGAGCTAATTTTGCATCTCTTGTGTTCGATGACTTAGCGCCAGGCTGGTATGCGATGTACATCGGCGGCACTAACAATGCCACTGCCGGCGGGGCATTTGGTTTAACTGTTGACTCGACTGTTAGTCCAGTACCTGAACCAGAAACTTACGCTATGTTGCTGGCAGGCTTGGGTCTCGTTGCCTGGCGCTTGAAAAGCCGGGAAAAAACGTTAGATAGCGCTGCAGCTTAAATACTAGTAAAACCATAACAGAACCGAAGCGTTTACCAAAATCTCTTCGGTTCTTATCAGGAAGAATACTTTATCTGAATACACAAGAATTCACACAAGATTGATGTGAATTGCACGTAATAAATAATTATCAAAACTACTATCAGCACGTACTCAATAAAACACGCACAAGCACCCTGAAGTTCCTTGACGTACATGCCTGACATTAAGGAATATGATCATGCTAAATATTATAAAAAAATTCATAAGCACACTAATCAAGATAGGCTGTCTCACTTTTTTTACAGGCTCACCCTTACAGGCTGACGGTTTCGGGCCTATTCCCATGACATTAAAAGGTGCACCGGTTCCGGATGTACCCGGTTTGGTCGGTGGCCCCGACCCTATCATCATTAACAAAAACAAAGCGATCCTGCTAGGCAAGGCCTTGTTCTGGGATATCAATGTCGGAAGCGATGGCGTGGCATGCGCCAGCTGTCATTTCCATGCAGGTGTGGATCGACGCACTAAAAACCAAATTTCACCGATAGGCAGAAATAGTGATTTGCCTAAGGAATTTGAACTTGCAAGCGACGGAACGCTACGTGGACCCAATGCAATTCTAAAAAGAAGTGATTTTCCTTTCTTTCAAACCGACAATCCGCTTAATCCCACTGGCATGCCTATTTATAACAGTGATGATGTGGCTTCTTCCTCGGGAAGCTTTGGCGGCGAATACCGCGATGCCAAATCGATTGCTGCGACAAACGATCAGTGTAATCGCAGCTCCGATCCGGTTTTTCATGTCGGCGCAAAAGGTACGCGCAAAGTTGAGCCACGAAATACGCCCACTGTCTTTAACGCCGTCTTTAATTTTCGTAATTTCTGGGACGGCCGCGCCAACAATATTTTTAACGGCAGTAGCCTTTGGGGAGATCGTGACCCCGATGCCGGCGTCTGGGTTAGAAATGGTGATGGTACTGTTGCCAAAGAGCGTTTGAGACTCATCAACTCTGCTCTGGCTTCTCAAGCTGTCGCCACGGCCTTGGATGACACCGAAATGAGTTGCCATGGACGCACTTTTTCTGACTTGGGTCGTAAGCTATTAGAGCGCAAACCACTTGAACATCAACGTGTGCACTGGAACGATAGTGTACTAGGTGGATTGGCACACAGCACACCCAATAATTTGCAGAAAGGGCTAAATACAAACTACTACCAATTGATTATGGAAGCATTCAATCCAAAATACTGGGATTATAACCATACTGGCCAATTTGGCGCTCCGCCGCCTAGCTCCGCAACGCACGGCATACCTTATCGCCAGGTAGAAGCTAATTTTTCTATGTTCTTTGCGCTTGCACTTCAACTGTACCAATCGACACTGATTTCCGACGATTCCCCATTTGACCGCAGCACTGTGGATGAACATGGCGTGCCGATTGGATTAAGCGCATCAGCACAACGTGGAATGGACATTTTCCGCGATTCGCACTGCGCGCTTTGTCATATTGGCCCTAACTTTACTTCATCAGCTGTGGTAACCAATGGTATTTTGCAAAAATTAAACCCGCATGCTTTCGGCAACTCTGCATTCCGCGTCAGCACGACAACTGTGTTGACCAGCCTATCTTTAACCGGTGGGATGATGTTTCAAGATACTGGCTTCTCCGGTACCGGGGTGACACCGGTAGAAAATGATATTGGTCTGGGTGGCACCGATCCCTTCGGCAACCCGCTTTCGTTTTCTGATCAGTATTTACAGCTTCTGGCGGGTAATGCATCTAAGGTTGTAGATCCTTATGTTGCAAACGTGAGGCCCTGTGATCTGGATACGCAGATTGCAATCGACAGTGACAACCCGCATGCGTTATTTTTCACGCGCGCGGACGGAATACAAAACCAGAAACAAAATACCGTCAATTGTTTCAATCCGGCAGGCATATTGATTCCAACAGCTAACGCAGCGTTAGCAGAATTGAAGAAACCCAATAGAAGAAAGTTTTTAAGTGCAGCCAAAGGCTCATACAAAATCCCCAGTTTAAGAAATATCGAACTGACCGGCCCCTACATGCACAACGGCGGCATGGCAACATTGGATGAAGTATTGGAGTTTTATACACGAGGTGGTAATTTTGCAACGCCACCAAAAGAATTTGGCAAAATTTTCGCGCTGGTTGACTTACGACTCGCACCGCAAAAACGTAAAGACTTGCTTAATTTTCTAAAAAGTTTGACGGATGATCGCGTGCGCTATGAAAGAGCGCCCTTTGATCACCCCGAAATACGGATAACGCACGGTCACGTTGGAGACAATTCGTCAATCACCAAGTCCAGCCCAATGAATGCGGCGCTTGCAGCCGATCAGTTTCTGTTTATTCCGGCTGTCGGCGCTGAGGGAAGAGCAAAACCGCTGCAACCATTTGACCGTTTTTTGCAATAATACTGTGAGAAACGGATTAACGCTTAAGGGAGCTTAAAAAACTTATCATGAATGCGTCGTGTGGTACGCCAGACTAGCCACACGACGACAGGAATCATCAATCCAGCCACGAGCTCAGGCTGTATCGGTAAGTTAGCCGCTTTGCCTGCCTTAGCCAGATACAGCAACAAACTGATGACATAATACGAAATCGCCGCGATCGATAAACCTTCCACTGTGCTTTGTAAGCGCAATTGTAATTCCTGGCCCCGGGTAAGTTTTTCCAATAACTGTTGATTCTGAGTTTCTGTTTGGATATCAACGCGTGTGCGCAACAAAGCACTGGCCCGTGATACGCGCGCGGAAAGATAGCTCATGCGTTGCTCGGTCGCATCCACGGTTGCTATCGCCGGAGAAAGTCGCCGTTGCATGAATTCTCCAATGGTTGGCGTACCGGGTATAGCCTGCTCTCTAAGTTCTCTAATACGTTGTATCACCAGCTTATTATAAGCTTGTGTCGCTGCAAAACGATAACCATGCTCAACCGTAGCGCGCTCAATGCGTGCAGCTAAATAGATCAACGTATCGAGCAATTCCTGATCCGAACTTGCCTTATTTTCGAGCTGTGCTGTGATATCAGATAATTGCTGCTCGGCGCTCGTTAATTCAGGAATAACTCGCTTGGCAAACGGCAATCCTTTCAACGCCATTAACCGATACGTTTCAATTTCCAGCAGACGCTGTGCAACACGCCCAGCACGTGTCTCGGATACATCAGCCGACATAATCACCAGCATGCGTTCAAAACCGCTTGAGCGCAACCTAAAATCCGTGACTGCAAGCGAGTGTCCATCTCTGCCCATCAGTGACGCTACCACGCGATTATCGCCAAACCAGTTGCGCGCTTGCTCAAGCGTTTTGTCCGCTTGACTTATTTCACCCTCCATCATCGCCAATTCGATAGCCGCAAAGGTTCTTCCAGGAATTCCGGCCAACCATCCTTGCGGTAACACAATATAAAACAGTAATTCGGGATCTGATGCACCTAATTGCACAGTTTCAGGCAAGTGCTGTAATAATGAATAACGTGTAAACTCCGAGTGGCGCTCCCATCTCACGACATAATCCTGCAAATACAATTGCAAAAAATTATTTTGTAATTGCTCAGGCATCAAAACCTGTTGTCCAGGGAGACGGCGCAAATGCTCACATTCTTGTTCGCGCGTAATACCCGCATTGATTACAACAACGTTGATCACCAACGCGGGCAACTGGATGCGCTGACTCGGACGGGCATGTACTTCATTATGCAGCAACTCACGTTGCGGATCGTTGCCGGGCAACAAATTGGATGAATGTGTATTAATTTCTGGATCCATAGCTGCGGGAAACGTCGAATTTTATTGGAAAGCCTGAATGTACCAAGGATCCAGCACAAGGTCAAAAATACAGAAAAACAGCGGCTCATAGTCTACAATTGTCATTTACGACTGCCGATAACTGGCAGCAACAATCTCCTGGGATTCACGCATTCCAGTTAACAAATACACATGACGAAAATTAATCACAGCACCCTCGTAGCCACATCGCCCCTGCAGCAGCGAAGTCTTGACGCCGTGTGGCATCCATGTACGCAAATGAAACAGCACGAAACTTATCCGCTCGTTCCGGTGGTCAGTGGAAAAGGCATATGGCTTCATGACGCTGACGGCAATCGCTATTTGGATGCAATCAGTTCTTGGTGGGTCAATCTCTTCGGCCACAGCAATTCTTATATCAATGCCGCGATTCGTGATCAACTCGAGAAAATAGAACATGTCATGCTGGCAGGTTTTACTCATGAACCGGTTGTGACGCTATCGGAACGGCTGAGAAACATGGCGCCCGGCACGCTCGGACATTGTTTCTACGCCAGCGACGGCGCTTCAGCAATTGAAATCGCGTTGAAAATGAGTTTTCACTACTGGCTTTTGCGCGGACAACCACAAAAAAACCAGTTTATCAGCCTGCAAAACGATTACCACGGTGAAACATTGGGTGCACTATCGGTTACCGATGTAGCCATTTTCAAGCAAACGTATGCGCCATTGCTGCGGCAGTGCACACACGTTCCAACCCCCGATTGGCGCTACGCAGAACCTGGCGAATCTGCGCAAGATTACGCCATTCGCGCTGCCACCGCACTCGAACAGCATGTAGCGAAAAACCACGCGCAGATCGCCGCACTCATTCTTGAGCCACTGGTACAAGGCGCAACTGGCATGGGCATGTACCATCCGATTTATTTGCAGCGCGCGCGGGAAATATGCAATCAATATCAAATACATTTGATAGCCGATGAAATTGCGGTCGGTTTTGGTCGAACGGGAACCCTATTTGCTTGCAATCAGGCTGATATTGCACCGGATTTCTTATGTTTATCAAAAGGTCTGAGCGGCGGTTATCTGCCGCTTTCGGTCGTTATGACTACCGATACGGTTTTCCAGGCTTTTTATGATGACAAAATAGCGCGTGCATTTTTACATTCTCATTCACATACCGGCAATGCGTTGGCCTGTCGCGCAGCGTTGGCCACGCTGGATATTTTTGAGCAAGATCAGGTCATTAAGACCAACAAGATCAAAGCAGCGTATCTGAATAAAATTGCTGCACCGCTCACAACTCATCCTAAAGTCAATAACTTCCGCAATTGCGGCATGATTTGGGCTTTTGAAGTTAAAACAAAAGATGCGGATTTTGCCGCAACGTGCTTCCAAGCCGGGTTGAAACAACAACTACTGCTACGCCCATTGGGCACAACCATTTATTTCATGCCACCTTACATCATTAATGAGCAGGAAATGGATTTGCTGGTCAATGGCACGCTGCAAATATTGGATTCACTATAACTCACTGTAAAAAACATATTATGCAACTGACTTTCTTAGGCGCAGCCGGCGAAGTAACCGGCTCCAGTTATCTCATTGAAACTGGAACAATAAATTTTCTGGTCGATTGTGGTATGTTTCAAGGCGGGCGAGAAGCGGATAAAAAGAACCGCACCGCTTTCAAATTCGATCCAAAAGCAATTGATTTTGTATTGCTGACCCACGCTCATATTGATCATTCCGGGTTATTACCACGGCTGAGCGCATGGGGCTTTCGAGGCCCGGTATACTGTACTGCAGCAACTGCGGATTTACTCCAAGTCATGCTCAAGGATAGCGCCTATATTCAGGAAAAAGAAATCGAGTGGCGCAATAAATCGCGCCGTCACAGTCGATTTCCGCAAGATCTCGCGCCGCTTTATACAGTTACTCAAGCAGAAGCCCTACTGAAGCAATTGCATCGCATTGATTACAATATAGAAATTAACCCTAACCCCGCAATACGCTGCTGCTTTCGCGATGCCGGACATATTCTCGGCTCTTCCATCATCGAAGTTTGGATAAAACAACATGATGGACACAAGAAAATTGTATTTTCCGGCGACCTTGGCAAACCCGGTCATCCAGTTGTACGAGACCCTACAATTATTCAACAAACCGATGTCCTGTTAATTGAATCCACGTATGGCAACCGATTGCATCGCAACATGACCGACACACTTGATGAATTAGCATATGCTGTTAACCATACTCTGATTCATAAAGGCGGCAATGTCATCATCCCAGCATTTACGGTTGGGCGTACTCAGGATATTCTGTTTCTGCTGGTCGATCTCTATCGGCAAGGTAAGCTCGGAGAAATGGAAATTTATGTGGATTCACCCATGGCAAGTGCAGCCACTGAAATTACACTAAAACATCTATCCTTGCTCGACAAGGAATCCACCAATGCATTGCAATGGATGAACGACAATACACAAAAACCCCGAATTCATTTTGTGCAGGATATTGAAGAATCGATGCAGCTTAACCACATGAAACACGGCATCGTCATCATTTCAGCCAGTGGCATGTGTGATGCCGGACGTATCAAGCACCACCTGAAATACAATCTGGGTCGGCCTGAATGCAGCATATTGATTACTGGGTTTCAAGCTGCAAGAACCCTAGGGAGGCGTCTCGTGGATGGAGCCAAGCAAGTTAAAATTTTTGGCCAGGAAGTTCGTGTAAGAGCCGCCATCTATACCATCGGAGGCCTCTCAGCACACGCCGATCAAGCCGACTTACTCAATTGGCTCGGTCACTTCCAGAAAATGCCCGAAAAAATTTATGTCGTACATGGCGAACTGAGCAATTCCGCCGCCCTAGTAACTGCAATTCAACAAAAACTCAATTGGACAGCCAATATTCCGGAGCATTTGTCGGTGGCTGTTCTTTAGATATGAGCGTTATTAGCGCTGTAAATTTTCTGATTGTGTCACAGTAAAATTTAACTATTTGTCTGAACAACAAAATAATGGCTTTGGCAACCAAGAACAACTTATTTCTAGTCTCAGGCCGTAGACAGAAGAACCACTGCTCCTAATCTATTGATTCAGCAAAATACAAGCCACAAGCAACGGAAGTGTTTGGATAAATGCGGATGAACGCTATTGGAAGCATTGTTTGAAGAACTATTAATTTGGACGAAAAAAAATACATCTCAAACCTAAACTAACAGGCACCTAAAAAACGGGTAACTATCTAATCAGGTCTGAGTTAGTATAAATAATTCAAGCATAGATCACCTTGTGAGACTTAACTTGTTAATACCAGCTTAGATGTATTCTTCTCCTTTTTGTTTGGTTGTGATATCAATAACATCATCAATTGTAGAAATGAAAATTTTGCCATCACCTAAATTGCCCGTATGAGATGCTTCTGTAATTGCTGATGCTACTTCGTCTACTTTGGAATCCTCAACAACAATAAAAAACGTCAAAACATCATTGTATCGTTCAATGTAACGACCCAGCCCTGGCTGGACGTCTCTAGGCCCCTTCCCACGACCTTTTCCAGGGGTTACGGTTAGCCCACCAATTCCTAATTTTTGCAAAGCATCTAAAATGTTTTTTTCTCTGGATGCAAGAACAACCGCCTCTATTTTTTTCATATATTTCCTTGTTAAGATAGTTTAAAAATGTACTTCTGAAATACTCTAACTCTATATGCGCCAAATGTTGCAAACAAAATATACCAAGCTAGGACAAACAATTCAAACAATTTGTATTAGTTACTTTACAAATTCTTAGATTGTCGGAAGACAATGAAAGAAGTTAAATTACCTGCAAATGAACCGGAGGCTTACATTAATTAGAGCTTACTCAGAAATTCAGCGATCAGTTATGCGCTGCCAAGTAGAAATTCTGGTTTGAGATGAATTGGCAGGCACGCGCAAACGGAATTTCTCTGTGCATGCTCTTTTTTGTCAC
>NZ_JALHQJ010000007.1 GCF_022842015.1 Nitrosomonas sp.
GAACCGGTGGCAGCCAACACTTCTCCTGAAAATAGAGCAAAAAATCGTCGTGTAGAGATTTTCGTGAAAGAGCCGCAACCACAACAACAGCGACAACAAGAACTGCCGCAGCACCAAGATCAGCAACAATATATTCAACAACCGGCCTATTAATCCATAATGGATTTGCCACCCGATCAGCAAGAAAGAATCGTTTGCTCAATCACGGCGGCCATAAAGTATGAAATACCGGCCAATATACTTTTGGCCGTTGCGGAAAAAGAAGGGGGAAAACCGGGGCAATGGGTGAGTAACCGCAATGGAACGCATGATGTGGGTTCAATGCAATTCAATACGGCCTACCTGGGCGATTTAGCCCGATACGGGATCACATCCAATGATGTCGCACAACCCGGTTGCTATCCCTATGATCTAGCAGCTTGGCGAATACGTCTGCATATCAAGCAAGATAAAGGCGATTTGTGGACAAAAGCGGCCAATTATCATTCGCGTACTCCAAAAGTTAATGCAAAGTATCGGGCTGACTTGATGGCTAAAGCCGCTAAATGGGCGGATTGGCTGGAAAATCGTTTCATGACAGCGGACAACCAGAAAAAATAAGTTACTAACAAATTCCGTGGATAGAGCTGTGAATAACCGGCCTATGTCACGCAACGATAATGTTATTTAGCCGTGCCTAAATGACAGGCAAAATCCTATGAATCCTTTGTGGGAATAGACCAGGAATGAAACAGAGAATGATCGTAATGAATGGGTTTCGAATTTTGCAAAGCCACAATGGTCAGGGATGGGAAACTGTGGGCACAATAAAGAAGGTTGAAAAGGGTATTGTGGCGGGTGTTTATAACCTATTTTTGTCAAAAGTAGCTGAAGCAAACAATACCGTTTATGAAGGAATCATTCTTTATATAGATAAAGAAAAAGAAATTGTTTTTCAAAAGGTAGATAAAGAATTTATCACACACAAACTGAAACCATTTAAAACTAAACCAACCATTGGCAAGAATGTTTCTATTCGGTACGACAATAACCAATTAAATCTAACCTTAGAAAATCATTGCCTATAGATTTCTTACAGGAGTAAGTGACATGAATAAGACAAAAAATGGGATAAATGGGATGTCGGTGGAAGACCTGAAGATCATGGACGAGATCATAGATGCGAAGCTTCAGGACGCTGAAATACCAGGCTTTCAAGCTGAATTTGATCCAATGGAAGCTGAAAGGATTGGGGCCTTTGAGGAAGATGCTCTGAGCGAACAAGATGCACTGGATAGCGTGATAGATCAACAAGCATAGGGGTTAATGCGTGATGGAAAAAATCAAAAAGACTTTTCATGAGCAAATAGCCGAAAATTTGATTGAGCAACTAAAGAAGGGCACAGCACCTTGGCAAAAGCCGTGGCAGCCAGGAGATCCACTTCTAACATTACCGAATAACCCAACAACGGGTAAAAACTACAAGGGCATTAATGTGTTGCAATTGATGTGTCAGGGGCGCACTGATCCGCGCTGGCTGACGTACAAACAGGCAGTAAACTTTGGCGCACAGGTTCGTAAAGGTGAAAAAAGCACACTGGTGCAGCATTGGAAATTTGCGGATGAGCGCATCAAAAAAGATGACAACGGTAATCCTGTTTTGGATAGTGAGGGTAAGCAAATAAAAGAACAAGTAAAACTTGAGCGTCCGAGGGTGTTTTATGCATCCGTATTCAATGCTGAACAGATTGATAACTTGCCCAAGCTTGAAATTAAAGCCCCCGATTGGGAGCCGCTGGATCGTGCCGAACAAATATTGCAACAATCCAATGCCGTCATCCATCATGGTGAAAATGACCGCGCATTTTACCGGCCATCAACGGACAGCATTCATTTGCCGCATAAGCACCAGTTTTCAGCACCGGAACACTATTACGCAACGGCGCTACATGAATTGGGACATTGGAGTGGATCAGAGACACGTCTGAATCGTGATCTCTCACATCCATTCGGTAGTGAAGGTTATGCAAAAGAAGAATTGCGCGCTGAGATTGCCAGTATGTTGCTAGGGGGAGAATTGGGCATTGGTCATGATCCAGAACAACATGCTGCTTATGTGAGTTCATGGATCAAGGTATTGGAAGAAGACCCGAAAGAGATCTTTAGAGCGGCGGCCGATGCTGAAAAAATCAAGGATTTTGTACTATCATTCTCACAGCAACAGGAAATTGTTGATCAGGAGGAAATCACGATGGATCAGACCAGTCAGCAGAATAATGATGCAGGCTCACGTAAATACCTATTTGTTCCTTATGCAGAAAAAGATCTGGCGAAAGCTGCCGGTGCTTGCTGGGATAACACGGCCAAAGCCTGGTATGTAGGGCCAGAAGCGGATATTCGCACCTTGCAGCGTTGGCTGCCTGAGAATGTTTCCGGACAGCAGGATCCCGCTATGTCGCCTGAAGCTGAATTTGCCGACTTACTGCGCTCTCACGGTTGCGTTATTGACGACAATCATCCGCTACTGGATGGCAGCAAACACAGGGTCAAGGTTATCGGTGACAAGCCCGGTGAAAAATCCGGGTTTTATGTGGCACATCTGGATGGGCATCCTGCCGGATATTTCAAGAATAATCGGTCAGGGCTTGAGACACGCTGGAAGGCCAAAGGATATTCCTTAACTGACGAGCAAAAAACGGCACTTGTGACAAAGGCCGCCATCAAGCAGCAAAGTAGAAAAACCGAGCAACACCAGCAGCAATTGAAAGTTGCGGAAGCTATCAAGGAATTACTGGCAATTGCACCACTTGCGGATTCTGAACATCCTTACCTATTGGATAAGAATGCACGGCCAGGTGATTTGAGAATAGTACCTGAGAATGCAGATGCTTTGCCCGCTGATTCTATGATTAAAATTGGTAAAGACTGGAAGGAAGCCAAGGCATTACGTGAAGAAAACCCAGGCAGCATCGTTTTAACAGCCGGTGATTTGTTGCTACCGGCAGAAGACATCAATGGACAAACCTGGACAGTGCAAACGATACAACCGGGTGGTGCCAAGTTTTTTGTAACAGGTAGCAAAAAAGAAAGCAATTTTCATGTGGTTGATAGTGAATATCGGGGGTTGGCTGCACTCGATGCTGTGACGGCGATTGTGATCGCAGAAGGTTACGCGACCGCAGATACCTTATCGCAAGCCTTAAGTTGTCCGGTTGTGGCTGCATTTGATTCGGGCAATCTGCTTAAAGTCGCTCAAGTTTTGCAAAATAAATACCCGCAGAAACCTATTGTTATCGCCGGTGATGATGATTTAACACAGGAATCAATAAATGGCAAAAATCCAGGTAAGGAAAAAGCAATGGAAGCCGCACAGCTGGTGAATGGTGCTGTAGTTCTTCCCATTTTTGCACCCGGTGAGCAAATGTCACAACAATTAAGTGACTTTAATGATCTGGCTAATAAAAGCGTGTTGGGTATTGAAGCAGTCAAACGTCAGGTCGGGTCGGTTGTTGAAAAAGTATCTCAGCAGGCTAAACAGGACAGCTTATTGAAGTTACAAGTCCCTATTGAACCTAAACAGCAGGAAATCAAGCAAAAACGGGCATTGGTCAGGTAATCTCATAAGGAGGCCGCAAGATGCGCGATAATATGCTGAAGATTCCAGGAACCCCATCCAATTCTGATGAAGGTGATCTTTATGAAAACATTGAGACTCGTCCCGGTACTACCGAAAAGCAAAAAGAAGCGGGGCGAGGTGCCTACACAGAACTGCTCGAAGCTCATGCTCGATGGGCAGGTGGCACCTTACTGGGTTGTGATTTCCCAAAAGATTTCCGAGAAAAAGGAGGAAGCACATTCCTGAATCAGCCTATCAAGTCAGGCCAAGATCTGGCAATAATGGCGCAAATACTGCGCGATCCGCGCTATGAGACGCTGAGAATCTTCTATACCCGTATGAATCGTATCGTTCATCATACGGCTGTGAGTTCCAGATTGCCGGGTGCAGTCTATCTGGAGAAGATTGGACATGCCAAACATGATCTGGGTGTTTTGGTAGAAAAGACTAGGCGACATGTTAAAGCAGATGGTTACTGGTTATTGCATAACCATCCATCGGGTAATGCTAAGCCATCAAGTCAGGATGTCAGGCTCACAGAAATAATCGCATCATTTGTTCCGAGTTTCAAAGGCCATGTGGTTATCAATACCAGTCAATACAGTGTCATTGATAAAGACGGTCAGGTCGATTTTGTGGATTGGATGGGCGATCAGGCAGGGGGTTATCAGAATAATCATTCTAAAAGTCATGAGCTGCTTTTGGAGAAAATAGCCTCACCGGAGGATCTGGCAAAGATAGGCCATGCTTTAAAAAAGCGAGACCAGTTTTTTAACTTGATAGGCATCAGTGCAACAGGTTATGTATTATCGTTAAGTGAGTTACCCCTATCTGTACTGAATCGCCCTCAAAATCTGCTTTTGGCGCGACTACAAAATTTTGCACGTAATTCTGGCGTCAATACGGTATTTGCCATCGCGAATGCCAATGATTACAGACACCCGGTATTATCTAAAGCCTGTGAAGTTGGCATACTAAAAGATGTGCTAACCGTAGAGGGCTCTGATTATCGTTCATTGCGGAAAGAAGGGTTATTTGCGTCCATGCCCGGTGAAATAAGCGCCATTTTTAGGAAGCCCAGAGCCTTTGTGAAGGAAGATGGCGGATTGGGCAAATACACAAGGGGTAGAGGGCGCAGTAGGTAACGGGCGGGATAGTTATGTGTGGCGGTATTGAATACCAGGATCAGAAGATTTATTTCCCGCAACCGGATGCACGCTTGCCTGTGCGGCTACGAGATGGCCATGTTACCTGGATAACGTGGGGCAGGCGCAAGGATGAAGCTACCGGTAAATTTCCGAATGGCGGCTGGGCACGATTGAATTCCATAAAAAACGGTAAATGGAAGCCCTGGCATCCAAGGCCGGTTTTAATTGCCGCTGGCCAGTTCATGGAAAAGGACCATGACAATCAATCTCACTGGGTATCCTTGGATACAAGAATGGCGATTCAAGGACTATTGGCAGAAAGAGATGATGAAATGCGGGTTTATGTGGTGACTATCAACACGCCACCTGAATATGCCTGGATACATGACCGCTGGCCAAGATTGGTTCGACTGAAGGATCAATAGTCATTCACGTTTTATTTTATCTGGTCGATGAAATAATTGTAGGCATTAATAAATCTTACCGTATGATTTTATTCAGAAACTTTTCCCAGAGAATTGTTCTCCCCTAATGATTCCCTGGGTTCCTCCAATCAAAACACACCCAATCGTATTATTTCTTTTTATCTGTTTGTTTTGGCTTTGTTGATTTGGCTGCATTGGTTTTCTTAACAGAGGCCGCAGCATCAGATAAAGTTTTACCTGGCTTGAATTTAACGACCTTTTTGGCAGGAATTGTCATGGTTACACCAGTCGCTGGATTGCGGCCTTCACGACCTGCGCGTTCTGTCACTGAAAAAGTACCAAATCGGGTTAAATCCCATAAAGGTACGAAACTACCAATAGGATTTTTGAGCATAGATTGAGCGGCCCGGATTCTTTCATCTGTCATGAGGGTTGGTCGACTACGAATCCGGCCATTTTTGCGGGCCGATTTCAACCCGGCCTGTGTGTTTTCAACGATGATTTTGCGCTGAAACTGATCGAAAGCAGCATTCATGTAGAAGAAGAGCCCGCCTTCCGGTGTTGATGTGTCGATATTCTGAGTGATGACTTTCAGGCCAATTTGCCATTCCTCTAAATCTTTAACCGTGCTAATCACCTGAGTCAATTATCGCGTCAGGCGCGATAATTTCCAAACGACAAGCATATCACCTTCACGCATATAATCGAGGGCTTCCTGTAACTGTTTTCGTTTCTTGTTGGCGCCGAATATTTTTCCTTAAATATCTTTTGCATCCGGCTTCATTAAGGGCATCGATCTGGTGCTGCAGATTTTGATCAGTGTTGATACCCTTGCATATCCGATAAGCATATTTTTAGCTCTCAAAACCATCCTTTTCAGAACATCTCGGGGTTACGCCATGCCAAGAATGAATATTTTGAACAAAAGCGAACAAGAGATGTTTGATGCACCTCCTGTTTTTAGTAGCGCTGAGCGTAAACGGTTTTGCAATTTCCCGAATTCCTTAAAAGAAAAAACAGAGACGTTGCGCAAACCATCAACCAAAATTGGCTTCCTCTTGTCTTGCGGGTATTTCAAAGCCACCAAAAGGTTTTTTAAACCCGAAGATTATCATCAAAATGACACTGCCTATGTCGCCCGTATTTTAAATCTTTTACCGGATCAATTTGCTCCAGAGCAATATGTACAAAGCACGCGGCACTGGCACCAGGATATTATTCTGGAATTTTACGGCTACAGGCGCTTCGATCAACAAAGTCTCGATGCCATCAGTGAAGAAATTATCTCCATGATGCGCTCACAACTCAAACCCAGATTGATTTTCTGGAGGTGTATTGATGTTTTGATCCGGGAGCGTGTACAAATTCCGGCATATTTTCAGCTTTCGGAACTAATTTTGAAAGCCGTAAACCAAAGAAAAAAAGAACTCGCAGCCGTGATTCGCCAAGAATTAAGTGTTGAGGTGAAATCCTTACTGGATGGTATGTTTGCCCAGGAAACAGAAAGCTCGCATGCCAGATATAAATTGACCCTGCTCAAGAAGCTATCGCAATCGACAAAACCGACACAGATCAAGGAACGGGCTGCCGATCTTCTGTATATTGCTGAACTTTACGATAGTCTGAAACCTCTCCTTCCTGTTCTTGATCTTGGATATGAAGGTATCCGGTATTTTGCCAATTCCGTTATCAAATCTGATATTTTCCAGCTCAATCAGCGCACCGAAGAAGACCGCTACGTACATGTTGTTGCTTTCATCACTCATCAATATTATCGGCTTCAGGATAATCTGGTCGATACACTTTTAGCTTCTGTGAAAACCTTTGAAAATAGTGCCAAACGGGATCATAAAGAATGGTGCTACGAGCAGCATAAAACGCAGCATCAATCTCTTAAAACGCTTGCCTTTTCAATTGATGAAAAAGTGTTCGGTTTTGTGCACCAGATCCAGGACATCATAGACAATGATGAAGCCGATTCTAGAAAACTGGCTCTGATTAAGGGTTTATTGGAAACGCACCAGACCTATTTTCCGGATATTGAACAACAATGGCAGGATTTTAGAAGCGGATTTGATGCCGATGATCCAAGTTATTACGATATTCTGGAAGAGCGCTCTTTGCGATTGCAAAACCGGGTCAGTCCCATTCTCAAAGCTTTGGAATTTCATGGTGAAATAAGCGCAAAAGATATTGCTGATGCCATAGACCACTTTAAGAAAACCAATGGCGTGATCAGGCATAATGCCCCGATGGGCTTTTTGGAAAGCGCCCAACAACAGGCCGTTGCCGGAAACGGGACGTTTCGACCGTCTCTTTACAAAGCCCTTTTATTCATGCATGTGGCAAACGCTATCAAATCAGGCCAGCTAAACTTAGAAAACTCCTACAAATACCGCTCTTTGGACGAATATTTAATTTCCAAGGATAGATGGAGTGAAGAAAGAAAAAAGTTGTTGCGTAGAGCAGCGTTAGAGCCCTTTGAAAATTGCACAAACGTGCTCAAACAACTGGATCAAGCTTTGTCCGTGCAGTATCAGAAAACTAACAACAATATCTGTGATAACAACAATCCACATTTCAAGGTCGGAGCCAATAATAATTTCGCGATTGCAACACCGAAACAGGAAGATGAAGCAGTCGACCTACTCAAACCGTATTTCCCAGATCGTCATTTTGTACCGCTACCGGAAATATTATCAACCGTAAACGCTCACACAGAATTTTTGCAGGAATTCCAGCATTGGCAGCAAAGATACGCCAAAGGCCGTACAGATGACAAAGTTCTATATGCCGGAATTGTAGGTATGGGCTGTGCAATCGGCATTCCGAAAATGTCACGCATATCAAAACTGATAAATGAGAGCGCTCTGCAACATGCCGTCAACTGGTATTTTTCGCTTGATAACATCCGCGCGGCCAATGATTGTATTGTTCGGTTTATGGATCGGATGGAACTGCCCAATATCTACCGTAAAAATCAGGAAACCCTGCATACGGCCAGTGATGGACAGAAATTCGAGGTCAGGACAGATTCCCTGAACGCCAATTACTCCTTCAAATATTTTGGCAAAGGGCAAGGCGTGACAGCCAATACGTTCATTGATGAGCGTAATTTGCTCTGGCATTCCCTTGTTTTTAGCGCATCAGAACGTGAAAGTGCCTATGTAATTGATGGCCTCATGCACAACGATGTCATCAAAAGCGACATTCATTCTACAGATACGCATGGTTACAGCGAAGCCATCTTTGCCACCACGCACTTGCTTGGCTTTTCTTATGCGCCACGCATCAAAAACTTGAAGAAACAAACGCTTTATATTTTTAAAAACGGAAAAAATAATGTCCAATCAGATTGGAATGTTCAGTCAACAAAATATGTGAATGAAACGGTTATCGAAGAATATTGGGATGATATTCTGAGGCTTGTTACCACAATAAAACTCAAGGAAATAAGTGCTTCGGATATTTTCAGGCGACTCAATTCATATTCGAAACAGCACAAATTATATCAAGCCCTTAAATCCTTCGGACAGATCATAAAATCCGATTTTATCCTTCGTTATATTGATGATGTTGAATTACGGCAGGCTATTGAAAGACAGCTCAACAAAGTCGAACTGGCCAACAGGTTCACACGAGCTATCGCCGTCGGAAATCCGCGAGAATTTACGCAAGGAGACAAAGAAGAGCAGGAAATTGCCGAGAGCTGCAACCGACTGATTAAAAATTCCATTATCTGCTGGAATTATCTGTATTTATCACAAAAACTGGAACGGATAGACAATCCAGAACAAAAAGATAAGCTCCTGTCCGCGATTTCGTCGCATTCCCCTATGTCATGGGCACATACCAATCTGCTTGGTGAATATGATTTTTCAGATGAGAAACTTAAAGATACTGCCGGAATCCGACTCCCAAAAATTGCAACATAATCAACACGAATAAAGACAGCCGTCAAAATCATTGAAATAAACGGCCCAAAACGCTTCCGGAAAAATCCCATTGGTAGTTACGTACCTTTATGGGATTTAACCCTAATTATGGCTGTTCAAAAATATGATTTAATTGAAATGAGATTGCAGACCGAAGACCCCAAAGATATATTTCTGAATTAGTTTGTATTAGTGTGATTACCAAGGGAAACTGTCGGTCTAATTACCGAGCGACTTTGTCATAATCACTTTAGCAAGTCGCGCCTCATACCACAATATTATTGTCGCTAATGAGCATTTAAGCCAGTTGCTAAAGTGGCTATGTTTTATGCCGATTCTTGCAAGGCCTGTGACCTTTCAACTCTCAGCGCAGTGGTATTCATATTATTTCTTAGCCACATACTACGTACACCGCTAGTACTTACATCAACGCCGAGAGCCTCCGTCATCTTCAGTGCCACTTTTTGCTGTCCAAGGTGCGGATGCTCTATTGAGAACTGGACAACCGCTTTCTCGATTGCCATATCCACACAGTTTTTATGCCGTAAGTTAGGTGTTTCTTGCCGCTTTAGTGCATCAGCACCACCTTGCTTAACCAGTTTTAAGTGACGGTAAATAGTGTCACGCGATACACCACTTTGACGCGAAGCCATAGAGACGTTACCCAGTTTTTCAACCAAGGCCAGCACCTCTAATTTCTTTTGAACCGCTAAGTCTTCTGCCACCAGTTTGCCAGGCTCGGTGACTTCAGTTACTGCGAGTTTGCGCCCCGCGAAGTGCGCCGTGAAACCTTTCTTGCTGGTATTTCTGATTTCTATCTTTTGGTTAGCAATCGAATACTTAAGCGGTGAATCAATTAAGTAGAACTTGTTGCCATAGCTGAAGGTATGGTCGTTGCGTATTTTGCGGTGATCTTTGATGACGCATATATTATCAAGGTTTGCATATCCAGGTAGTGGCGTAAATTCAGCAGCCGTGTGTTTAGATTTTACCTGGATTTGAGATTGCCAGAACTGCGGGATAAACACATGCTTAAGGTACGCGTTGGCAGCAGCAATAGCGTTGATATTATTCAATCGCAACTCAGGCACTAAACGGTCTTGGAAGGTATCAAACGCGCGTTCAATGCGGCCTTTACCTTGGGGTGAGTTAGCAAATATGATTTCGATGCCCAGTTCGTTACAGGCACGCTGCATTTGCGAGAAGTTACACCGTTTAGGTCCACCGAAGATGCCTGCTCTGTCCACGTAAAGTGTTTTAAAGAGTCCTTTCGTTTCAATGCAATCTCGCATGACTTTCAAGCAACCAGCTGTGGTTTCAGACGGGAAGAACTCAGCATGCACTTCACTGGTCGCATCATCAATCATGGCAATCAGGCAGTGTTTCTTATCACCAAACCAACGATGCGGACTGCCATCCATTTGCATCATTAAGCCTGCGGCTTCCATACGCTCTCTGCATTTACGGGCTTTACCTCGTCTACGTTTGGCTCGCTTTACATGATGGATATCATGCGCCCAACCTCTCAGCGTTTCTCGTTTCACCACAATGTGTTCATCGGTCTCAAGCTTTTCAGCAAGGTGCAGCAAATTCAAATCAAAATACTTGTCTTTAATTAAGGCTTGCACCGTTTTTTTAATCGACGTTGGCGTTTTATTTGGCGGTGACTTGCCACTGTTACCATGCACGACAAACTGAATACCGACTTGCTGATATCGCGTCACATAGCGTTCAATGGTGCGTCGACACTTACTGAGTAATTTAGCACCATTGGCAATTGTTATTCTGCCTTCAACAATTTTAGCAATTATATCAACGGTGAGTTGAGCTTTAGAATCCATCACAATCATCCTCAACATGCCTCCAGTATTCAAAAAAAGAACACTAACAAACATGTAAAAAAGAGACCGACAGTTTCCCTTGGTAATTAGCGATTACGACAGAATCGCTTGGTAATTAAGATACGACAAAGTCGCTTGGTGTTAACACAGATCCTTGTCGGTCAGTCCTAAAATTGTCCTGTTTTGGCTCTGTTGCAAAAATTGATTTTTGACGAAAAGTGATTTCAAAAAATAGTGGAGAAACCGCGACTTAAAGAAATCAGAAAGCTTGTTTTTTGATTTTTGTAACAGAGCCCACAGCACCCTAAATCTGGCAATAAATTGCTCCTCGCGCCCTGCACCTATCCCCGCGGCAAGACCACGGGGAATCGCAAGTTGAAACCTAACCTGAAAATACAATAATGCGCCAATCTGCTCATTTTTTGCAGCAGAGCCGGAATCCTTACGATCACCCTATTTCTTTTGGTATTGCTTTTTTACAGTCTCAATGAATAGCTCCGCTGCAGGACTAAAGTATCTATCTCTTGAGGTGGCTAATACAATTTCTCTTGCAGGCGTTTGATCATTGCTAACGAGCTTGATATATCGAATCTTGGAATTAGCATTTTCCTCTATCGAAATGGAAGGCAGGATTGAAATTCCATACTGTGATTCTATAAGCAGCTTAATTGTACTTAGCTGCGAGGCTTGGAAGGTTATTTTGGGGATAAAGTGTGCATTAAAGCAGAATTGCTCAATTTGTCGTGTTAGACAATGTGTGTCTTCCAACAAGATAAATGACATGCCATCCAGTGCGTCGATATGAATCTCATCCATTTCAGCCAGATGACTATCCCGGTGAACAGCTAGATAAAAAGGATCTAAAAATAAAGGTTCGACATTCAGATTGTTTTCGTCAAAAGGTAATGATTCGATAAGAATATCAAGTTCACCACGTTTAGCGGCTATGACCAAAGATTCGGATATCTCCTCCCGTAGCGTAACAACTGCTTTAGGAAATTTTTCTGATAAAGCCCTCAGCGTACTTGGTAGTATAAACGGACCCAATGTTGGCAAAATACCTATGTTAACAGAACCGCCACTGGTACTATCAAAATCGCTGACGCAACGCTTGGCGTCATCCACGCTTTTCAGAATTTTGCTTGCCTGTTCATACAGAATATGGCCTGGATCGGTCAGAACAAGCCTGCCATTTACTCTGGTAAATAATTTTTTTCCAACATTTTCTTCCAATTTTGCTATTTGCTGACTAATTGAAGGCTGTGAAATAAAGCAATGTTCCGCGGCTTTAGTTATGCTGCCGGTGTTGACTACAGATACAAAATACTTCAGTTGGTGTAATTGCATAAGTTATTCCTATTAGCCAATAGGAAACAGGTATTGGCAAATAAAGTTTGCCACACATATAATCAAATCGCTATCTTTTTGGTTCCTAATCCACAATTCAATCAGTTTAAAGGAGAAAATGAAGGCTCATCATAGCGGAGAACCACTTCTGTAGTGAATTTAAGCGTACGATTTTGACATAATTAAATTATTGAAAAGGAATAAACAAATGAAAAGCAAAATATATCTAACCAGTTTATTCATTGCAAGCACTGTCGTCATGTTTTTTTTGATGTCTAGCAGTGTTTCTGCAAAAGAGTACTTCACTATCAAAAATGGCGAATTGGAACGCCCTACCGGATATCGTGAGTGGATTTATGTGGGCGCTCCAGTTACACCCAATGACATGAATAACGGAAAAGCTAGCTTTCCAGAATTTCACAGTGTTTACATTGATCCAGAGAGCTGGGAACACTGGAAGCAAACAGGAAAGTTTCGTGATGGCACCATTCTTGTCAAGGAAATGAATAGTGTTGGCACTAAATCTGCTCCAAGTGGACAGGGCTACTTTATGGGTAGATTCATGGGTCTTGAGGCAACTATAAAAAGTAAACGTGAATTTCCAAATGAGCCTGGTAATTGGGCTTACTTCAGCTTCTCAACAGAAGATCATAAGTCTCTGAAAAAGACAACAAAGGCTGAGCCAACAGCAAGTTGTAACGCTTGTCATGATGCGTCAGCAAAAGACGACTTCGTATTTACACAATATTATCCAGTCTTAGAAGCCGCTAAAGCGAATCCTAAGAAGGCTGTCGGGGGGGAATGGTGATAATGGAAAACTTTATGCTAACAAGAAAGTTGAGCTTATCCTCTATAGGTTCAACTTTAATTATTTTGTCGATGGTAACAATGTTGCTACAAACGAGCGAGGCGATAGCCGATGACACAGGTTTTTCACCTTATGTTGATAAATCAGGAAATATCAGTCTACCTGAAGATTTTCGTATTTCAATGATACATCTGGGTTCCTGGTTCGTGCCAGAAGGTGACGCAAGTGGATTCCATGATGTATATACAGAAGCAGAAACCGCGCTCTACTATCGGAAACATGGAAAGTTTCCAGATGGCGCTACTCTGGTTAAAGAATTACGCCCATCAAAAGCCGGAGATTACACAACTGGAAAAAACGTTAGTTATGCAACAGGCGATATTAAACAGTGGTTCGTAATGGTAAAGGATACTAAAGGACGTTTTAAAAACAATCCTATATGGGGTGATGGCTGGGGTTGGGCATTGTTCAAAACCGACGACACCAGTAAAAATGCATCCAATGATTATAAAGCAGATTGCTTAGGCTGCCATATGCCAGCTAAGCAAAACGATTGGATCTATGTTGAAGGTTATCCTACTTTGACTACGCCCAAGTAAGATCTATTGGTTTGATTCCCCGTCCCTTTGGGGTAAACCAACTGATAGAAAAGCGCAGTTAGCACCCCGCTGCTTGCGGCGGGGTACTTTATTTCTAGTGCATGAAAATTGGAAAACGGATATCTTGAGTTTCGGTAGAGCCACATGCAAGTTTCTTTGTGCCGTTCAACGCAATAATCCACTGCTTGTGATTTTATACAGTGCTTTCCTGGGCACTACCCGCTAATAAATAGTCATGGAGATTGTATTTATGAATATTCAAAAAACCTGTGAGCTTACTGAGGAAAGGTGCAATAAAAGCCATTCTGGTTCCGATAAGCTAAAAATAATTCTAGGATTTTTATCGCTGATAATATTCGGTCTAGGATTTCAAGTGAGTAATGCTGCACCCAAAGAGCCGGTATCCGATTTGGAGGGCGTGGTCTATGTAGTGAGCAACGATCCGGTTGATAATGGCAATGCAATACTCGGATATCGGCGAGATCATCGAGGTAATCTAACCCCATTGCCAGGCTCACCATTTCATACAGGAGGCAAGGGTTATGCCACTAAAGAAAAAGAATTTGGGTTGCCCCATTTCGGGCCTTTTGATCTTGATCAGAATATTATTGTCAATTCTGAACACACACGCCTTTTCGCCACCAATGGAGGCTCGGATACTATTGCGGTTTTTGATATTCAACCTGATGGCGGATTAGTGTCTATTAAGGGGTCACCTTTCCCGTCGGGTGGTAAAAATCCTGTCAGTCTAGCTTTGGCGGGAGATAAATTATATGTCGTCAATAAAAATGAAGACCCTGAGCGTGATATGACAAAAACCAAGCCTAACTACACGGGCTTCAGAGTCGACAAAAACGGGAAACTCACGCCGATTCCAAATTCAACGATTGAATTATCGACTGCGAGTCGATCACCCACTCAGGCATTGCTTGTCAGAGATAAATTCATTTTTGACGGTGACTTTGGTCGCTTCCCCTTGGCCAGTCGTGTCGCCATGTGGGGTGAAGATATCAAAAAGGATACCCCGAGCATGATCAGGTCGTTCAAAATCAATCCCAATGGAACATTGACACAGCATGCACCCACACCTGCACCGCCAGGTGCATTTGAAGGCGGGCTTGATGTGGATAATGATGGCGAACCTGATCCTCTGATGTTTGGATTGCAAGCACACCCTAAAGAACCACTGGTGTATGTCAGCATGGTTTCAAGCGCCCGTCTTGCAGTCTTTAAATATAACAATGACGGCCAGCTATCGTTTTTGCGTTTAGTGCCCAATAAGGGTCAACTGATTTGCTGGATCAAAATTAACCAAGCTGGCACGCGCGCTTATACCACCAATAATGGAGATAATACTGTTTCTGTTTATGACCTTGCCGACCCAACCAATCCCATAGAGATTCAAACGCTGAAACTCAAGGGCAATGGTCACCCTTATCAAATGGATTTGGATTCTTCGGAAGAATTTTTACACATCGTCAAACACAGGACTTTTTCTGAAACACCTATAGGTAAAGGCAGCGAACTGAATGTGCTTAAGATAAAGCCTGATGGCACACTCGAGGAAGTTGCTTCATCACCCCAAATACTACCCGTTCGAGACGATCTGCTGGCTCGGCCTCAGGGTGTTGTCGCTTTGTAATTTGTAATTTGTAAACTGAATAATAAGGATGGCGGTTATGAAATGTGCAAAAACTTTTATGGCTGCTTTAACCGTATTGGTCACAAGTCAGGATGACTCTGTTGCAATGTCTGATCAAAATCATGGACATAACACCGCTGCGTCTAAATATGTTTATCAACAAGAATTTATACCCAGACAAATAGTTGAAATTGATTTGAGCAAAACGGCGATTTTTATTACTGACCCACAAAATGATTTTTTATCTGAAGGAGGAGCTGGTTGGCCTTTGGTCGGCGAAGGCGTAGTGTCGGGCAAAGTTGTCGAGCGCTTGGTTCAATTAAGAAATACAGCTAAGAAGGTAGGAATCCCGGTATTTTATTCGACACATATGTATACCAGGAAGGACTACGCCAATTGGACCAGCTTTAACAGAATCGACAAGATCATGTTTGATAACAATTTTTTTATCCAAGGCACATGGGGTCATGATTTTCATCCGGACATAAAACCTGATGATAATACAGTTGTTTTGAATCCACATAAGGGTCTTAGTAACTTCTGGACCGGTGATGCAGCGCTGCAACTCAGGCAATATGGCGTAACAACGTTAATCATGGCGGGTATGGCAGCTAACATGTGTGTTGAATCGCATGCCAGAGATGCCATTGAAAATGGTTTTGATGTAATTATTGTTGCGGATGCAACTGCAGCAGCTGGGACTGATTCATTGAGGCGGCGCACACTAACTATGAGTTCCTCGCGCATGAGGTTGTAACTGCTGAGGAAATAATTAAGCGACTTAATAAGGCCAAAGCTGCAAAACAAGCTAGCGTTACTAAATAATAGCAGGGATGTTTCAAGCCATTTTTACTCGGATATTGACAGGTAATTCTTGGGAAGCGGCTCTTTACTTTGTTACTTCACAACTGTCACATGTATTGAAGAGATTAAGCATGTCCATCACTTCTCTTGTTGAGCTCGCTCTTCTTGATACATAAGTGCACGGAATCAAAACTTTTTAAACTGAATGCTTTCAAATGGGAAAGGAGATCAATAATGAAATTCAGGATTAGCGTTTGGGACAGAACTGCAAGGACTCATCAATCATTTGACCAGCGTTCCTTCGTCGCCATGGTTTTCTCATGGACCCTCCTTTTCTCCATACCGGTCTTATCCTTTGTAGCACAGGCCAACGAAAAGACCGAGGAGTTGCATAGAAAACTCACAACCACCCCCGAGGACGAACCCAGGAGGGCTCACTGGGACTATTTGGGCATCGAAGGCCCAAAACACTGGGGAATGCTCAGTGAAGAATACATGGCCTGCGAAACAGGTGGTCGGCAGTCACCGATAAACATTGGGTTAAATCCCATGAAGGTACGAAACTACCAATAGGATTTTTGAGCATAAATGCCTCAAGCAAAACCCTTCAAATACTCACGGTCAATTTTCACCCTAACTCCCTAATGTGTACGCCGTTGCTCAACCAGCTTGGAGCACGTTGTTAGCGCTGAATCAACTTTAAAACTAGCCCTTTCGGGAGCTGATACAGCACTGATTTTTCTATCCTATTCTTATAACCATAGTTTTGAATTGATGTCTTATATGCCTTAAGCAGATGTTCGTTAGACCTTGGATCAAAAACGATTTCATCAAACAAATCACAAGGATCGATAGAAAATTTATGCAAACTTCCTTTTCCATTCGTATAAATTAAACGCACTTCCTTTTCATGACTAAATTCCTTTCGCTTATAGAGTAATGATCTGGCTATTCCCGATCCGTTGGGATTGAATAGGTCTAAACCTGACAAAGTTGTTACTAAATCTGTTTGTGTCAAGTAAGCAACTCTGCCGATGAAGCAATGTATATCAGCAAAATTGCTATCACATGAATTTAATGCCCCTAGCAATTTCCTCGGAGTAGTCTTTACTTTTGCTCCACCTTTATCGGGAGAATAAATCCTCCACATAGCATCGGTCTCACGATGCAGGGTCCAGCATTGGCCAAAAACTTGATTCCGAATGGGCTCTATTCCTCCAATTTCACCGCTTTCTGAAACAACCACTTGCGATGAAAGTAGTAGATTTTCGAATGGATCATCCCATTTCTTCGGCGGCACCAGGACGATGCTTTTTTCTTCAAAACACTGAAGAAGCCTGTCGATGGGCATGATTCGATAAATGGGCACATCGAGTTCAGAGTTGTCTAAGTTTATGAAATTTTCAAATGACATGGTTTGTGCTGATAGTCACTAACATAATGTATACGGCATCAGTTGTCCAATAATCCGATGGATTTGTCGTGTAACTCCAGTTGTTTATGTTTAAGTAATTGATTTTATGTTTGTCTCTTAATTCAATGCCCCAGGTGGGGTTGATAAATATGACATTCAGCCGGAAACCAAAAAGAGACTGCTTCTTCCAACTAACCAAATTCCAGTCAAATAAGCTCAGAAATGTTTTTCAGCTTCTATTAACTTCTCTTGTAATGGCGTGCAATGCGACACAAACCAGTCAATCAATGTCAATTGAATACAGACCAATATTTGGAGCTGTAAACTCAAGTTTGAGCTACTATAGATCAATAGTCGTTTAATTTTTATTTTGAATGGTCGATAAAATAATTGTAGGCACTAACAGAACCTACAGTAGGATTTTCTTCATATAACCTTTTCCATGGAATTGTTATACCTTGATGATTCTCTGGTTCTTCCAATCAAAACATGCCTGATCGTATTATTTCTTTTTTGCAGTCTGTTTAGCCCCTGCTCAATAGCTTCATGGCTTACTTTACACAAGCTGCAGCATCAGATAGAACCTTACCTGGCTTGAATTTAACAACCTTTTTGGCAGAAATTTTGATGGTTTCACCAGTCGATGGATTGCGGCCTTCACGACCTGCACGCTCTGTCACTGAAAAAGTGCCAAAACCCACTAACTGAACATCGTTGCCGTTTGCTATAGTTTCTTGAATAACTTCAAGTAATCCATTCAGCATGGCAGTTGTTTGGGTTTTGGTCGTTTGGGAGCGAGTAGCAACAGCATCAATCAGTTCAGTCTTGTTCATGGGAACGCTCTATTAGTAGTTTAAGAAGTAAATGGTAATCTAGCAGGATATAACCATAAATCAATAGCTTTATGTATTTATCGCCTGAAAAATACTATATTCGCAAAATATAAGACAAAGTAGGATTTTAATCTTGATGGAATGCATTGTATTTCCATATAGGTGGGATTATGTGACCAAGTTTTGTCGTTACAATTATTCTGTTTGCCTCATCACCGATCAATATAACTACTGTTAAGGCTAAGCTACCGTTGCAAATATGAAAATAGCATCATCAATTGATCATCCCTCTTTCCGAAAACTGATTTAAGATCTGGCTGAAATTGAACGAGAGCTTACAATCGAGCATAACCGCGCAAGATTGAAAATCGCCAGACAACTTGGTCGTAGAAGAACGCAAACGCTAGATGACCGACAGCAAGATCGAATCTGCCAAGAGACTTTTGGCTAATGTGGTACCACCTTGGGATGTAGCCAAGAATCTTGGGGTGTCAGTGCCAACTCTATCTCGATGGATTTCTGACTCTATTTAGCTTTAGCGTACTTCGCATTCGTTGAAAAAGCTAACTTCAGAAATTCTGAGGGTTTCGGCTTACAACACCTATTAATGCCGCCAAGATCAAAAAAACTTGATTAAAGCGATCCTATTTGTTTTTTATAGAATTGATCTAAACCCGATCTTTTACGGTAATACTTTCTAGCAATTGTTCACGATTATTATCAATTATCATTGATTACCTCTTTCATCAGTAAATAACCGATCAAATTGGATTATGTTAGATATTACGGTACATTTACAAACTGGATAGAGATATTAAAATAAAAGATTCATCTTGGTGAGAATCCGTATATTAATATAGTGAGTCGTTAAGCCGACTGCTATGAACTAAATGATGTGGCGATTTTTGAACCACAAACAGCGGGCAATAATAATTCATGAGGAATAATGAGTGCCATTGAATGAGGCGGATACTTGTCGTGTCTATGTAACCCGCAGAATTAGGGAGGCGGGCTGGGAGCAGCATCCACATTCTATCACTGAACAAAAAACTTTTACCGATGGGCGTGTGGAGGTACGGGGTAATGTTGTTCGCCGCCGAGAACAGAAAAGAGCCGATTACCTTCTCCGCTACACTCGAGATTTTCCACTAGCCGTAGTTGAGGCAAAACCTGAATCCGATTCGCCTGGCAAAGGCATGCAGCAAGCAAAAGAATATGCCGAGATTCTTGGATTGAAGTTTGCCTATGCCACAAACGGTCCCCAGATCATTGAATTTGATTACTTGACTGGGCAAGAATCAGAGCTTACGGCCTACCCGTCACCTGCAGAACTCTTCTCTCGACTAAAGGCTAATCATGGGATAGAAGACGAAATAGCGAATAAATTGTTGACGCCCTATTACCACATTCCTGGACATATACCGCGCTATTACCAAGAGATTGCTATCAATCGGGCCGTACAGGCTATTTTGCAAGGCAAGAAGCGCAATCTACTAACTATGGCGACCGGTACAGGTAAAACTGTGGTGGCATTTCAGATCAGCTGGAAGCTATGGAATGCTCGATGGAACCGTGAAGGTGCGCACCGTAAACCCCGTATCCTGTTTTTGGCAGATCGGAATGTCCTAATTGATGATCCAAAAGATAAAACTTTTGCTCCCTTCGGCGATGCTCGTCATAAAATCGAGGGTGAAGCAATCAAAAGTCGGGAGATGTACTTTGCCATCTACCAAGCCATTGCCAAAGATTCCCGTCGCCCCGGTCTCTATCGCGAGTATCAAAAAGACTTCTTCGATCTCATTATCGTGGATGAGTGTCACCGTGGCAGTGCCCGAGACGATAGTAATTGGCGAGAAATTCTTGAATATTTTGAGCCAGCCTATCAATTAGGCATGACTGCCACCCCACTACGCGAGGACAATCGCGATACTTACGAATACTTCGGCAATCCACTTTATACTTACAGCCTAAGGCAAGGGATCGAAGACGGCTTTCTTGCTCCTTACCAAGTTCACAGGGTAATCACACAGGTCGATGCTACCGGATGGAGACCCAGCAAAGGTGAAGTCGATCGTTATGGTCGGGAGATTCCCGACGGGGAATATCATACTCGAGACTTTGAGCGCATTATTGCTTTGCGCGCCCGCACAGAGGCTATAGCTCGCCATCTTGCTAAGTTCATGGAGCGCACGGATCGTTTCGCCAAGACCATCGTTTTTTGTGTTGATCAGGAACATGCCGACGAGATGCGGCGTGCCCTAAACAATTTCAACACCGACTTGGTGAAAAAATACCCAGACTACGTTGCTCGTGTTACTTCTGAAGAAGGCAAGGTCGGCAAGGGGCACCTGAGCCGTTTTCAGGAACTGGAGACCATCAATCCGGTCATTCTCACTACCTCACAGTTACTGACCACGGGTGTTGATGCACCTACCTGTAAGAATGTGGTACTGGCTCGCGTTGTTAATTCCATGACCGAGTTCAAGCAAATCATCGGGCGTGGTACTCGCATGCGTGAAGATTACGGCAAAACCTGGTTCAACATCATCGACTATACAGGATCGGCCACTCAGAACTTTGCTGACCCCGATTTCGATGGTTTCCCAGAGATCGAAGAGGAGATTACTATCGACGAAAAAGGCTATGAGACCAAAGCGGAAGTGTTAATTCAAGAAACAGAAGGAGAATTCCAAGCCGAGGATCGAAGTGAATACGGAATTGAGATAACCGCTGGTCCGGGTGAAGGTGGCGGAAAAGGTGAGCCCCGCAAGTTCTATGCGGACGGTGGTCGTGTCGAGATCGTAGCTCATTTAGTCTACGAATTGGATGCGGAAGGCAATCAACTTCGTGTTGTGCAGTTTACCGACTATGCAGGCGAAAAGGTTCGCACTCTGTTTACCTCTGCCAACGAACTACAAGATAGCTGGGCTGATCCACTCAAACGTGAAAAAGTGATTCTGGAGCTGGAAGAGCGAGGTATAGCATTAAAGGAACTATCGGAGGCAACGGGAAAGTTTGCCATCGATCCACTCGACTTACTTTGTCACCTCGCTTTCAATACTCCGCTACGGACAAGAAAAGAACGCGCCGACTATCTGCGCAAGAATCAGCCTGATCTATTCGACCAATATGGACTGGAGGCACGAGAGATACTCGCCGCGCTTCTCGATAAGTACACCGATTTCGGTCCCAGCCAATTCAACATTCCCGATACTTTGCAAGTACCGCCCATATCCGAACACGGTAATGTAATGGAAATCGCCAGCCTATTCGGTGGTGCAGCACAGATGAAACAAGCGGTGGATCGCCTTCAGGAAATGATCTACACCCAATAACCGTGTACAAAAAACAGAATGACAAATAAGAAAAAAATAGAACAACCTATGACAACTGCCCAACAATTGGGCAGTATCATTAAATCCGCCCGCCAGATTATGCGTAAGGATAAGGGCCTTTCCGGTGACCTAGATCGCTTGCCTATTCTGACATGGGTAATGTTTCTGAAATTTCTCGATGACCTGGAGCAGCTCCGCGAGACCGAGGCTGTGCTGAAAGGTGAAACGTTTCAACCCGCAATCAAACTGCCCTACCGTTGGCGCGACTGGGCAGCAGTGGAAGGGGGTATCACCGGTGATGAACTGATTGCCTTCATTAATCAGGAGCAGGCAATATTACCTAACGGCAACGAAGGCCCCGGTCTGTTCACCTATCTGCGCAATCTCCAGGGTACCAATGGCGGCGATCGGCGCGACGTGATCGCAACCGTCTTCAAAGGTCTGCAAAACCGCATGCTTAATGGTTATTTGTTGCGAGATGTAATCGATAAGATCAATGGCATTCATTTCAACTCCTCTGATGAAATGCACATCCTCAGTCGCCTGTATGAAACCATGCTACGCGAGATGCGCGATGCGGCAGGTGATTCCGGTGAATTCTATACACCTCGGCCGGTAGTACGTTTTATGGTGGAAGTGATTAATCCCAGATTAAGTGAATCCATTCTCGATCCAGCCTGCGGCACCGGGGGATTCCTAGCCGAGGCTATGAGTCATTTGGAGAAACAGTGCCACACTGTCGAAGATCGCGAAATCCTGCAAAACAACAGTCTCTATGGTGGCGAAGCCAAGCCCTTGCCCTATTTGCTGGTACAAATGAATCTATTGCTCCATGGATTGGAATACCCGCGTATTGATCCAGACAACAGTCTTCGTTTCCCACTACGCGAAATCGGCGACAAGGATCGGGTAGATATAATCTTGACCAATCCGCCTTTTGGAGGAGAAGAGGAGAAGGGCATACTCGGTAACTTTCCCGATGACATGCAAGCTACCGAAACTACACTATTGTTTCTGCAGCTTATTATGCGCAAGTTGAGGCGACCTGGGAAAGGCAGTGATCGTGGCGGGCGTGCTGCCGTGGTGGTACCCAACGGTACCTTGTTTGCAGATGGCGTCGCCGCTCGCATCAAAGAGGAATTGCTTAAGAACTACAATCTGCACACCATCGTGCGCTTGCCTGAGGGTGTTTTTGCTCCCTATACAGATATTCCCGCCAATCTGATTTTCTTTGATCGTTCCGGTTCGACCAGCGATATTTGGTTTTATCAGATACCACCGCCACAAGGTCGCAAGAAATACACTAAAACCAAACCTATGGAGTATGCAGAGTTCGATGTCTGTCTGACCTGGTGCATCGAACGCAATGAGAGCGCTCATGCCTGGAAGATCCACGCTGCCGATGTATTGAAATATGACACGGAGAACAAGTTAATTTCGGTCAATCTCGACATCAAGAATCCCAACAGCCTGGAAGCGCTGGAACATCGGCCACCGGATGAGTTGATTGTCGACATGTTGGAGAAGGAACGGCGAGTAATGGGGATTATGGAAGAAATTCAAGTGACGTTGGGTGTGCAGCCATGACGTTTGGTTGGGTAACTGTTCCGATTGGTGAAGTTGTTACACTGGTTGATAGACAAGAATCTCCGCAACCTGGAATAATCTATCGGCAGATTGGTGTTCGTCTATGGGGGGAAGGTGCATACGAACGCGAATCGATGGACGGCGCTGATACGCAGTATCAAACGCTTAATTGTGTCGAACCAGACGACATCATCGTCAATAAAATATGGGCAAGGAATGGTAGCGTAAGCGTCGTAAACAGGACTTTAGCAGGTTGCTACTGTTCCAATGAATTTCCGCTTTATCGTCCAATCCCAGACGCACTTTATCCCAAGTGGTTTTATTGGATTACCAAGGCGCGCTGGTTCTGGAACAGTTGTGATGAAAAATCACGCGGCACAAGTGGAAAGAACAGGATTAAGCCACACAAGTTTCTTGAAATTGGCATACCGTTACCTCCTCTCGACGAACAACGCCGCATCGTCAATAAGATTGAATCCCTTGTGTCCAAGATTGATGAGACCAGACAACTGCGACAAGCGATCCAGGCTGATGCTCGGGCCCTGCTGCAAAGCGCTTTCCAGCAAGCTATCGAAGGAGCGGGATATCGCTCCATGGCTGAAGTTGCTCCCATTGTCCGTCGCCCAGTAGTAGTCGAAATAGAGAGCGAATATCAGGAATTGGGTGTACGATCATTTGGCAAAGGCACCTTCCACAAGCCGGTGCTCAACGGGGTTGATGTTGGCACGAAGAAACTCTACCGCATTTGCCCTGGAGATTTGGTGTTCAGCAACGTTTTTGCATGGGAGGGTGCTATCGCCGTCGTGCAGCCAGAAGATGCTGATCGAGTCGGTTCGCACCGGTTTATTACTTGTGTGGCCAAAAAAGGTATCACTACACCGGAATTTCTCTGTTTCTATTTGCTGACGGATGAAGGAATTGAAAAAGTGCGTGCAGCGTCACCGGGGGGTGCAGGGCGGAATCGCACGCTTGGCTTAAATAAATTGGAAAAAATCGAAGTTCCCATTCCACCCTCCGATAAACAACTCTGGTTTAACCGCCTCCAAACCCAGGTCATGGCCATTCAGCAGATCCAAGCCGATAACCAAGTCGAGCTTGATGCTTTACTTCCTTCTTTATTGAATAAAGCGTTCAAAGGAGAATTGTGAATAAACAATTTAAGGTTTTTCACATATGACAGTACAAATTGTCGAAGTTATCCGCCGTTCCGAGCAGGGCATCACACAGCCCTATATTTGTCGGGGGGACAACGATAAAGTTTATTTCGTCAAAGGAATTGGCGCCGGCCGGCGCAGTCAACTCTGCGAATGGATTGCCGGTAATTTAGGATTGGCCCTTGGTTTGCCGATTGCACCATTTGATATCGTAGAAGTACCAGAAGAATTGATGGAATTGAACTTCACCCTCAATCTCTCTGACCTAGGATCAGGGCCTGCTTTTGGCTCCCAACGACAAGAAGTAATGGAACTCAACGTTTCTGCCGTAGATGAGGTATCTGAATTACTTCAACAGGATGTCTTTGCATTCGATTGGTGGATACGAAACAGTGATCGTCTTTTGACGGAAAAAGGCGGAAATCCCAATTTATTCTGGAATCCTAGAGATCAGGAATTGATAGTCATCGATCACAATCAAGCTTTTGATGCTGCATTTAATCCCGACGTTTTCAATGAGCTTCATATATTTCGTTCTCAGAGACATCGGGTTTTTGGTGACATGCTTTGCCATCAAGACTATAATCGGCGGTTCACTTTGGCCTTGAATAATTGGCCAGAAATATGCAATGGCCTACCAAAAGAATGGTTCTTTGCGGACGCAGAAATGACGGTGCCTGTGAATTTTTCATTAGGCGACGCCTATAAATTGTTAGAAGAGTACAAAAAAGACGGCTTCTGGACTGTCCCATGAATAAAATCGCCTGCCAATATACCATTGTTCGTTTTTCCCCTTTCATTGAAACGGGGGAATTTGCCAATGTGGGAATCGTATTGATGGCTCCCAGTCAGCGCTATTTCGCCTCTAAACTAGAAACACAGCGCTATGGTCGTATCACTCGATTTTTTGAAGAGCTGGATAAAAAACTCTATACCCAAGCAATCCATATACTCAAAATTGAACTTGAACGTCTACATCAGGTACTGAAGGCGCATGGCTTCGATCGACGGTTTAAGGTTAATGATGTGAATTTCGCACAGCAACTCTTTGTTGAGCTCATTCGCCCACGGGAGAATATTGTCCGTTTTAGTGAACCCCGCATTATCTTGGTGGAAAATCCTAAAGAAAAACTCAATGAACTTTTTTCGTTCTATGTTGAGCGAAATTTTGTGACCAAAGAGTATATTGAAACACGTCTTGAAAAAGGTATCCGAAAGTGGTTATCTCAAGCCAGCATTGGCGAGCGTTTCCAGCGATTAGCTGTAGGTGACGATGAGTATGAGGCGATATTTCCTTTTGTCGAGCAAATTGATAATAGACCAGTAAAGATTATCAAACCGTTAAATCTTGCTCAAGAAAAACCGAGCAAGATAATTGATCATGGAAATCTATGGCGTTCTCGAATCGAAGAACTCAAACGACGTAAGCGGCTGCCTGGAAAGGTATTATTTACTGTCAGGGGTCCGGAAGATATCGACAACAATCGATACCACGCTTATATAGATAGCATAGACAGACTGAAAGGTACCGGTGTAGAAATTGAACCTTACGAAAATAAGGAACAGATTATCGGATTTGCCCGTTCGTAATAGGGATTGTGGGCTCTGTTGCAAAAAATAATATTGGCCAACGCTTATCCCCTCCCATCTGATATACCTGATTATGTTGTTAGCGCGGGGTTTAAATTGACCAGGCGATATAGCGTACTCAACAGATCCGGGATGTTACTCATTTACGCAGGAATCCTTACGGAACTCCATGTTTAACGCAGGTGTCAGGCAGTTACCCTTAACTTCCTATTCATGCGCCCACAAAAAACGACAGATTGTGCTTTATTCATACCTAAAAACCAACAAGGTGCAGAATAATGGATTTTTCTCAATTAGGAACGACAGCTAAGAAAGCAGCACCCGTTGAACCTATAAAATTATTTGAAAGCCTGCCTAGTCTAGAAAATACCCCAAATGATCTGTGGCGCGGGCAAGCTGAGGCTTTGACGAATTGGCACACAGTTCGAAATAGTAAAGATGTTCTGGTGTCACTTAATACTGGTGCTGGAAAAACAATTGTAGGATTGCTTATAGCTCAAAGCTTGGTTAACGAAGGTACTGAAAATGTAATTTATGTTTGCTCTACCATTGATTTGGTAAACCAAACGGCAGCTGAAGCCAGACGTATCGGCATACCTCATACAATTCGTATCAAAACAAATTTTAGCAATGATTTATTTGAAACTGCAAAATCATTCTGTATTACAACGTATCAGGCATTATTCAATGGACATAGTGTTCTTCGTCGTAAATTTTTTCCTGGAGCTGTCATATTTGATGATGCCCATGTGGCAGAAAGCGTTTTAAGAGATGCTTTTACGGTAAGAATTGCCAGCAAAGATTATGCGGATCTTTTTAATGAAATAGCTCAATTATTTGAGCCACATTTTAAGGAATTAAAAGCACTATCAAGGTTTAAAGACAGCTTGAGTTTAGGTGAGCAGGCAACAGCGTTTGCAGCCCCGAGAGGGGTGCATCAGCGCACAGCACAACTTTTGCAACTTTTTGAAAAATACAATCTGAAAGATGATAGTAATTTAACTTATGCCTTTGAACATATAAAAGATCACATTGAAGCATGTGCTGCAATTTTTACTCGTGGAATTTTTGAGCTTGCGCCACCTTTTTTACCATCATTGGCACTAGATATTTTTGAGAGACCTATTCGAAGAGTTTATTTATCAGCGACATTGCAATCTCAAACTGAATTCATAAGAGCCTTCGGACGGAAGCCTTCAGAGACGGTTATGCCTTCCAATGACGCTGGTAATGGCGAGCGTCTAATAATTGACGGACGTAATATTCAAGGTGGATTCTCTGCTGAATACATTAAAAAAATTGCTCAGGAAAGAAAGATAGTTATAGCTGTCCCAAGTTATTTAGCGTCTGAGAAATGGAAAGAAATATCAACGCCTCCAGCGACAGAAAATTTTTCTGAAGCTTTGAATGAGTTTCGCAAAGCAAGCAATGGTGCTTTTACCTTGGTTTCTAGAGTTGATGGCATTGATCTACCGCATGATGCATGCCGATTAATGCTTATGGAGGGCTTACCCAGTGGTACGTCTCTTATTGAGAGATATCAGTGGGAATTCTTAAAAATGAATAATGTACATGCGGCCCGCGTTGCAAATAGGTTGGCTCAATTATTTGGTCGTATAAACCGTGGAAGAAATGACTACGGGGTTTTTTTTATGGAAGGTAAAGATCTCAATATCTGGTTAGCAAAAGATCGGAATGTTTCACTGCTTCCGCCGTTATTGCAAAAACAAGTTATGTTAGGAAGATCTGTCCAAGAAGGCATGTCATTAGACAATACAAGTAAAGTATCTGATGCAATAAATTCTGTGCTAAACCGTGATGAAACATGGCTTAATTATTATGAACGTGAAGTTAAGCTCGGAGAGCTTGATCAGAGTCAAATAGAACGAGCCGAAGTTGCTGAACCAATTATGATAGAAGCTACTCTGGCAGAATCTGAGTATGCCGCATTTATTTGGAATGGGGATTATACTAAAGCAAGACAAGTCATGGAGAATTCTATTGATAGGGTAGCGAGCGCAGATACTCCGCTAGGAGGATGGCATAGTGTGTGGCTTGGGGCAGCATTTGATCTTGAAGGGGATGTCAATAGTGCGGAACGTTCTTATGGTATAGCTAAATCAAGAATAGGGACTGCTATCGCTTTGCCTCAATCAAGTAATCAGAGACCAACAGTAGCAAATGAACAATCAAATTCTTTTGCTTCAAGCTTAAGAGGATATCTTGGATTTTCTAGTGGTGGAAAAGCCAATTCTGAAATTATGAAGCTTAAGAGTGAATTGAGTTTTATAGATAAGGGAACATCTAAGCAAGCAGAGGTGTCCGTACGAAAATTAGGGGAGATTCTTGGTTTCAGCTCTACAAGACCTGATAATGACCAAGGTACTGGGCCAGATGTCTTATGGGTTGATGATGAAAGTCATATTACTATTGGCTTCGAACTAAAAACAGATAAAAATGCTCCTGCAAGATATCATAAGATCAAAGATATTGGGCAAGGACATGATCATCTTAGTTGGATTGAGCAGCAATACGTTGATCATATTCATTTAGGTCTTTTATATGTTGGCCCAAATGGGACTGTAGATGATAATGCAAACCCGTCTTCAATGATGGGACTTTGTCCCATAGAAGCGATGATAGTCTTAAGGGGACAGGTAATTGCTTTAATCGATGATTTGATGAAATCAACTCCCATTGAGAGGGTTGCTGCAATTGAAAAAGAAAGTATTCTTGAGAAATGGAAATTAACTTCTTTAGTTAAACAGTTATGGATAAAAGGCATGAATGATATGTAATTGTAATAAGGGTGTGTGCTATGCATATTTGTTCAGAATTACGGTATAAGCTTTTCTGAACAGTGAAAGGAGTAACTCAAGCTATGAGCAAATATAGAACGATTGGTGAGGTTGAAGAAAAACACCTACGCAATCTTCCCGAAGAAGTAGATGACTATATTGCCGTGCTAAGCGAAATCATAAGGGATATCACGCAATGAGGGAAATTCTCGGCAAAGCAAAAACCGTCCGCGAACTGCTCAAGGGTGTTAAGTATTCGATTGACTACTATCAGCGGGAATACAAGTGGCAGGACAAGCAAATCCGCGAGTTGGTCGATGATCTCACCGGCAAATTTCTTGAAGAATACGATCCCAGCCATGCGCGGAATATGGTCGCGGAATATCCTCATTACTTTCTCGGTTCGATCATCATCAGCAAGAAGGAGAGTGCAAGCTATATCGTTGACGGCCAACAGCGGCTCACCAGCCTTAGCTTAATACTAATCCTACTTCGTCAGCTTCAGCAGGATCGCCCAGAAGAAGTGAACATTGATGAGCTGATTGTGTCGGAAAAGTATGGTCAGAAGTCATTCAATCTGCACGTTGATGAACGTGCACCATGCATGGATGCTCTCTTTAACGGGGATCAATTCGATCTGACCGATCGAACAGAGTCAGTGCAGAACCTCTACCAACGCTATCAAGACTTGAACCAGTCTTTCCCTGAAGAACTGCGCGGCGAGGCGCTGCCTTACTTCATCGACTGGCTACTGGAAAATGTCCACCTGGTCGAGATTACCGCATATTCGGATGACGACGCCTACACGATTTTCGAGACAATGAATGATCGGGGGTTATCGCTCAGCCCTACAGACATGCTCAAAGGTTACTTGTTGGCTAATATTGACGACGGCTCCAAACGCACTGTCGCTAACAATCTTTGGCGGGAACGTATCCGCGAACTGAATGAAACCGGAAAAGAGGTGGAACCAGATTGCTTTAAGGCATGGTTGCGCAGTCAGTATGCTACTAAAATTCGCGAACGGAAAAAAAACGCGAAAGCCGAGGACTTCGACCGGATTGGTACGGAATTCCATCGCTGGCTACGCGACGCAAGTAATTCCGTCGGCCTTAAGCATAGCGCCGACTTTTATCGCTTCATCGACCGCGACTTCAATTTCTACAGCCGCCAATATCTGCGATTAACTAAAGCCTCACAGACGAAAGTCGATGGACTGGAGCATGTGCTCTACAACGCCCAACACGGCTTCACGCTGCAATACATGCTGCTGCTCGCGCCTCTTAAGCCTGACGACAGCGAAGCAGTAGTGGAGTTGTCCCCTTTTGGCGGACATTTTTTTCATGGAGTCGAGAGAGTCTCGACCTGTGAAAGCGGATTGCAGTTTATCGCGATTTGATTTTTCTCATTCAGTTTTCTCTCAAAATTGTTTGGTGATAAGTATCCCAGCCTGGAATGCCTGCGAGTTGGGTTGTACCATGACTCGATCCAGGTGAATATGGCTAACCTTGCTTCAGTTTTATTTTTCCAGGAGCGCCTATCGATCAATTCACATTCCAGGCTGGCAAAAAAGCTTTCAGCCATTGCATTGTCGTAAGCATCACCCACACTGCCCATGGAGGGATGCACACCCATTTCCCTGCATCGCTTGCCGAATTCAACACTGGTGTATTGACTGCCCTGATCGCTGTGGTGAATCACTTTGCCCGGTTTACGAGTGATTAACGCCATGTTCAACGCACTGATCACCAGGCTTGCTGTCATGGTTTCACCGAAAGACCAACCCACTACCTTACGGCTGAATACATCGATGACCACGGCCAGGTACAGGAACCCTGCCCAGGTAGGAATGTAAGTCATGTCCGCAACCCATAGTTGGTTGATGCTAGTTGCCTTGAAATGGCGTTGCACTAAATCCGGTGCAGGGCGGTCACGCTTATTCCGATGAGTCGTGATCACAAAGCCTCGCCTGCGACTCACCCCTTTAATTCCAGCTTCACGCATCAACCTGCCTACGCGCTTATGATTGACCCTGACTCCACGATCGGCTAGCTCAACGGTAATGCGGGGGCGGCCATACGTACAATCGCTTGTACGGTATATGGCCATGATCTGCTCGATCAATCGACAGTTGGTAATGGCCCGTCGGCTGGGTGTGCGTTTTGCCCAGTCATAGTAACCGCTGTGCGATACACCGAGTGTCTCGCATAGAACACGAGCCGGAAATTGGGCCCGGTTTGCCTTGATTAATTGGTACACCTTCCCCATCAATCCTTGTTGTTTGCAAACCAGGCCGTAGCCTTTGCCAATATGTCACGCTCCATCTCCACACGCTTGAGCTTCTTACGCAATTCCAGCAGTTCCTGCCGTTCGTTGGCACTCAAGGAAGCAACACTCGATGTCGCAGCGAAAGCAATTGCCTGGCTTGATCTAATTGGTACACCTGCTGCTCGACACCAGGTTTGTATCGAAGTGTAGTGGCATCCAAATTCCTTGGATAATTGCTTGGGGCATTTGCCTAATGCTACCAATTCCACCATCTGCTGACGAAACTCAGGTGGGTAAGCAGGTTTGTAGTTTTGTGTCATATTTCTTCTCCTTTAAACAGAACATAATGTGTCCGTTCAAAGGGGGCAACTCCAGTAGTGAATCAGAAACTCCGCCTCGTTGGCCGCTTCATCGACATTTTGCTTACTTGGCGGTTGTGGAATTTCCGTAGCATTGCTTATTCGACCATGCAGTATGCCATGTTCATCGTTATGCGCGACATTCGCGGACTTGCACTTGAACCGCTTGCCCACAAGTTGCATGACGTGCTTGCCAAGGAAACAGAGACATTCGCTAGTAACGACCGGCTAAGAGCCCATCAGCAGAATCGTTACTCATTACATCGGATTCTTGCCAGACTTACAGATTATGTGGAGACGCAATCAGGATTGCCTTCACGCTATCTTGACTATATAAGTGAAGGCAAGGGGCGCTACGAAGTAGAACACATTTGGGCAGATCATCCAAAACGCCATATGGATGAATTCGGACACCCAGCTGATTTCGCAGAACATCGCAATCGTATCGGTGGGCTGTTACTTTTGCCGAAAAGCTTCAACGCGAGCTACGGCGACCTAACTTACGAAGAAAAGCTCCCGCACTACAACACACAGAATCTATTGAGCCGTTCGTTACATCCGCAGTGTTACGAACATAATCCTGGCTTCCGCCACTTCATGCAGGAAAGCAATCTATTGTTCAAACCACATTCGCAATTTAAGAAGACCGACATTGAGGAGCGTGGTGTTCTCTATAGAGAGATTGCTGAGCGCATTTGGAATCCAGATAATCTGTTGCTGCCTCATTAAATCCCAATCTTGGGCTAAATCCTATAAAGGTACGTAAGGCGACATACAATTAAGAATAACTACAAATCAAATACAAGTGTGAAAGCTTGTTTGATCGATTGCAAATATTCACTCTCAAGCCTACCTTGCTTTTTGCCAATTCGAGAGATATCAACTGCACGTAATTGCTTGAGATTTATATGACGATCTTTATCCAATCCGTTATTACTGGTTGGCGTTAGATTTACTGCAAATGGCCAGGATTTATGGTTAGGTAGCATCGGTGCCACAACCAGGGTTTTTGATTGGATATTCACAAGGTCGCTTTGAACAATCACGCACGGTCTTAGCTTTTTAGTTTCCGTACCCTTGGTTGGCTCCAGGTCAACCCAATAAATATCTAGTCGCTTAAACTCAGTCATTTGAGAGACCATCGGACAGAGTTGTATCCCATTCTTTTAGTTCTTTCTGATAGTCAGAATCCTGAGCTTCCTCCTGATTTGCCTTGAGTAAAGCTTGCTTGAGATAGTTTTTGCGTTCCTGGTTCAAAAGCTCGTTGATATAAGCACTACGATTATCACCTGCAATATTATTCAGAAATGCAAAACTTTCATCATCCAGAGTAATGGTCGTTCTATGTGTCATATAATTCTCACACTATTTATAAAAAATATATATCATACTATATAGTATGATATATAAATACTCCATCTAATATTTCATGTAAAAATACTTTTTGATAAGTCTCTACTCTACTATTGATAAAATATGTTATCAATAGTAGAGTGATGCTACAATTTAGGAAGGTTGAAATATTTTTTGCTTTATTAAATTTCCTTGAGTAGGATATTATCCTACCATTGGAAGGTGTTAGAAACATACATAGGAAACAAAAAATGAAGCGCACCGATAAAGCAGAAAAAATCAGCATTACACTTCCACCGGATATGCTGAATATTATTAGGGAAAAAGTGAAGGATGGCGCTTACGCTTCCACAAGTGAGGTTATTCGTGAAGCGATGCGTTTATGGCAAAGACAGGAAGAAGAACATCTTGCGAGAATTGCTTCCATTCGAGCGCGTCTGGAGCAATCGGCACACAGTGGCGAACCTGTTTTGCTGGATACGGCCTTTGAAAAGCTAGAACAACTTCATCAACAACGGATAAGCGCACTAGGTCATGAAAAGCTATGAGGTGTATCTAACACCCGATGCCATACAAGACCTCACTGATATTTATGGATATATAGCTG
The DNA here is from genome assembly GCF_022842015.1 of Nitrosomonas sp. Taxonomy (GTDB): domain Bacteria; phylum Pseudomonadota; class Gammaproteobacteria; order Burkholderiales; family Nitrosomonadaceae; genus Nitrosomonas. The sequence goes on from NZ_JALHQJ010000007.1 coordinate 33,443, forward strand.
CAAAGAGCGGACTTCCTGAAGTCGCGTGGGCATATATAGAGAAATTACGCCAAAAGTGTCATGACCTTAAAACAATACCTTTGATTGGACAACAGCGCGATGATTTGCGCAAGAATCTCAGAATCGTTGCCATTGATAAAAACGCGATTGCAGCTTTTGAGGTTATTGAGGATAAACAAATCGTCACTATTCTTAATATTTTTTATGGTGGCCGAGATTATGAAGCGATTATGGGTAGTGAAACACCGCATATAAATGATGGGCTAGATAGATAACATGACAGATCTTATAACTACAGTCAATCGTGCACTCACTGCAAAAGAATTTCAGGGTCTTGCTGATGTTCCACCTGAAGTTGAATGGTTTGCCAATTTAGGTAACGCCGAGACTCGGCGCGCTTATGAAAATGCCTTAAAGGATTTTATGAATTTCACAGGTATTCAGAATCCGGAAGAATTCAGGATTGTAACTCGTGCCCATATTATTGCCTGGCGCGATGATTTGTTGAGTCGAACATTAAGTAGTATGAGCATTCGCCACCGTTTGGCGGCAATATCTTCTTTATTTGAGTACTTGTGTGAGAAAAATACAGTTACGCATAATCCAGTCAAGGGTGTGAAGCGACCAGCGGTAGAAAGTTATGAGGGGAAAACTCCGGCAATCGGCGATCATCAGGCACGCGAGTTGCTTAATGCGCCAGATGGTAGCTCACTTAAGGGCAAGCGCGATCGTGCAATACTGGCCACCCTACTCTATCACGCACTGCGGCGTCATGAATTGTGCAAATTGAAGGTTAAGGATTTTAAGCAGGAGCGCCGTGGTGTACCCCATATAAAGATTTCCGGCAAAGGAGGAAAAACTCGTTATGTACCACTGCATCCTGCTGCAAGCGGTTTAATCCATGATTATTTGGATGCTGCAGGACATAGTCTGGAAGATACTGGGGCATTATTCCGTTCAGCCAGTAATAACCGAGATAAGGAATCACAAAAACCAATTACGCCAGACGGCGTATACAAGTTGGTACAGAAATACTCTGAAAAATTGGGTTTCAAGATCGGCGCACATTCGTTACGCGCAACGGCAGCCACTAATGCACTGGATCATCAAGCAGATATTGCGAAAGTGCAAGAATGGTTGGGTCATGCCAATATTGCTACCACAAGAATTTATGATCATCGTAAAACCCGACCAGAGGATAGTCCAACGTTTAAGGTTGCTTATTGATTGCTTAATTGTTTGTGTCAAACAACATAGCATAGGATTTATTCTGGATAATCTGAGTAAGTTTAGGTTTGAATTGATTGTGGATTATGTATGGCTTTTCAGTATCGCGTCAAAAGTTCACATAAATCATTAACTGGATTCACGTTTGATCTTGGTTCAGTGATGAAGTGAATCACTGAATTGTTTGCAGCATACTAATTTTTATTAGGGCTAAGTAATACTTTTTCGTACGATAGAATTCGTTTTGATCAAAGCCACAAAAGCCAAACTCCCCAACCAAGAAACAGAACACCGACCGTTTTTGAGAAATATTGCTGATGTATCGGCAAGACCTTTTCAATTAAAACAAGCACCGTGATCAATGCCATCGCCAGCAGATTCATTACGCCTACAGCGAACATGATCATCATCTGCGCCCAGCAGCAACCTAGGCACATGCTGCCATGCTTCAGCCCCATTTGAAAAGATCCTCTTGCGCCATCACGCCATTCGGTTAACAAAAATCCCATGGGAGATCGACAATTTTGCAGAAAACTATTTTTTAACGGCGTAAATTGATAGATACCCGCCAAAATAAAAATAATTGCAGCCATTGTTTCATTCTGATTATCCATCATCGGCGATAAAAAATGCAGCCCATGCATTTGCCATTGCAATACTGTTAGCGCGATACTAAACACTAACCATACCAGTAAATATGCCAATGAAAATAATGAAACAAACGGATGAATTGTCTGCGTGTGCTGCTGACAGATTCTGGCATATACCAAAATCATCGGAATGGCGGAAGGCAACATCATGGCTGCCATCATTACCGCCCACATCAGATAAACTAGGCCAAAATCTATCCATTTCCAGGCAAATGTTTCAGATGGCGGCATCCACATTTCAGACATGGGCAGGGATGTCATTTGCCAGTTCTGATAAAACAGATAAAACCAGGCAGCTACAATAACTGCCAGCATGGCTATCCAAGTAGCCAGTTGATTTTTAGGCATTAAATAGTTATAGGCAATCATTTTGGTAGAGATTGTCCATGCGTAAAATATTTCAAAAATGTTGTTTAATGCTTCAAGGTTGATACGTAAATGGCGAGTAATAACCATTACGTTCGGTAAATTTCCAGGCCTTATCATAATCGTGGTATTCATATTGACTGGATTTTGCCACCACAGCCGGGTGGCTGGGTACAACACATAAGGGTGGGTTATCAATGGTTGCATCTCCGCCTTTGATTCCCTGGATACTCTCAATTGTTGCCTGTGCGATATCAGGAATAATTAATTGCCGCTTGCTACCTTGTTCCTGATAATCAATTTTAACCTTCTTGACACCCCATACTTCAGTGACGAAACCCATCAAAATAGCCGGATGACCACCAAGTTTTCCTGCAAAGATTTGTGTGATCGCATCAAACTGCGCGTCCGTGGCGCGTTCATCCACATACAACGCGGCTTGCCAGTTACCCTCTTTCATATGACCCGGCGAATAGCAGGCTAATGCAACATTCAGACCATCCAGTTTTTCACTATTCAAATAGCCGGAATCAATATGCCACGCGACCAGCAGTTTGCAGTTCCCTTCAGAGGGCGGTTGCAGCCAGACACATGGGCAGGCGGTTTCACAATTACAGGCTTCAAAATAACTGCCCTGCAAGTTCCAATTAGTTGTTGTATTCATAATATTTCCTAATAATTTAGAACGGCTCCTTGAAGGGCCGCAAATCCAGTTCATGAGTCCATGCGCTGCGTGGTTGCTGATGAATGGCCCAGTACGTTTGCACAATATCTTCCAATTGCAGCAGCCCTTCCTGACCTTTGGCCTCAACATACTCTGGAAACTGACTGCGTGCACGGTCACCATCAATCACACCGTCAATCACCGTATGCACCACATGCACACCTCGCGGTGAAAATTCTCTCGCCAATCCTTGTGCCAGTGCCCTCAATCCAGCCTTAGCTGATGCAAATGCAGTAAAAGGGGGCTTGGCTCTTAATGAACCGGTTGCCCCAGTAAAAAATACTGTGCCTTGCTGTTGCGCTTGCATGATTGCCATGATTTCTTTGGCAAACAGGAATGCACCCAAACAGTTCTGTTGCCACAGAGTGGTGAATGTTTTCACGTCAGTCTGCAGAAATGGTGCAGGGATATTGCTGTCCACATTGTAGGCAGCAACCCGAATGACATCGCCGCGTTCCCGCAGCACACCAAAACACTGCGCAACATCCTGCTCAACAGTCACATCAGCAATAATGGATGTTGCTGTCCCCCCTACTTTTTGTATGAGCTGTACGACATGATTTAATTTTTCTTCACTACGGCCTACAATAAAAACATGCAAGCCTTTTTCAGCAAAATACGTGGCCAGCGCTGCACCCAAACCGCGCTCAGGCCCGACACCGACAACAATTGCTGAACCCGGCTGGTCCATCGTTAAATCTTCCCGAAGATCAATGAAAAGTTATTGCTGGGCATATTAATTCGTTCCTTGAGTTCCAAACCATAATTGGCGGCTGCCTTCTTCAAATCGGCGACATCCTTCAAACCCCATTCGGGTACTCCGACAGAACTTAAGGTTTCATGGAAAGCTTTATTGGAATCGGTAGAAAACTGGCCTTCAATCTGGAATGGTCCATAGATCAGCAAAAAACCATCATCTTTCAGCAGATGTGCAGCACATTTCATCATGCCATCGGCAATTGAAATCGGTGCTACCTGAAAAATATTAATGCAGAAAATAGCGGCAAATGATTTTTCTGGCCCTGGATTAAACCAAGTCTGCGGATCCGTCAAATCCAGATGAACCGGATCTGCAATATTATTATTGCCGAGATTGCCGCTTAATTCTTTGATGTTATCAAAAACTTCGACATCTTTATCCGATGGCTGAAAATGCAGATGTTCAAAATGCGGTGCAAAATAATTAATATGCATACCGCTACCGCTGGCCATTTCCAAAATACGCTCAGGATCTTTTGGTAATTTGTCTTTCAACACACCTAAAATTGGTTCACGATTACGCCCACCCGCCCAAGCAACATACTCACTCAGTGGATGTGGATCTAACGGAGGGATTTCCTGATTCATGCTTGGCTCCTTTGGTAATTGAATTGTAAATTCTGAGGTATAGTATAACGCAATGGCGCTTATCGATCATCAAACCGTTGTCAACATGACATTTGAGAGTCTAACGAACGACTATTGGAACTGAAGGAGATTAAATGAAGCTTGTAATTATCATTTATTCGAATGACCCTGAAACTGTATGGAACGCCTTCCGGCTTGGAATTTTCTCCCGCAAGCAAGGGGATGTTGTTTCAGTCTTTTTGCTTGGAAAAGGTGTGGAAGTAGAATCTCTTGATAGAGACAAGTTTGATATTACCGGACAGATTCACAGTTTTTTGGATATAGGTGGTGCAATTCTAGCTTGTGGAACCTGTCTTAAACTTCGCCAGTCTGAAGAGTTAGGAATCTGCCCGATATCCACGATGCAGGATTTATATACGCTGATTCACGATTCAGATAAGGTATTGAGCTTTTAGAGAAATTACCCCATGGATAATAAGCAGCATTGGGAACAGGTATATACCACTAAGGCATCTGACTCAGTTAGTTGGTTTCAGGAACACGCTGACCAGTCTCTGCGACTAATCCATAATACAAGACTCGGTAAAGATGCGGCCATTATTGATGTGGGAGGGGGAACTTCCAGACTAGTAGATGACCTTGTGGCAGAAGGCTATACTGATTTGACAGTATTTGATCTGTCATCAACTGCGCTTGCTGTTGCAAGGCAGCGTTTGGGGAAACATGCGGATATTGTTCACTGGATAGAAGGCGATATTACCCGTGCAAAGTTTCCCATGAACCGATTCGACATTTGGCATGACCGTGCAGTGTTCCATTTTTTGACTGATCCGGCAGATCGCCATGCTTATGTCGAGCGTGTCTTAAGTTCGGTTCGGCCAGGTGGACATGTGATTGTTGCCACTTTTGCCGAAGATGGACCAGAAAAATGTAGTGGTCTACCCGTGATGCGATACCAACCTGAAGCCCTACATGCGGTATTTGGAGATACTTTCCAGCTGGTCGAACATGAGAAAGAGGCACATCACACTCCGTTTGGCACCGTTCAGCAGTTTGTGTATTGCTATTGCCGCAAGAGGTAATAGCTAATTCTCCGAATATTTTTAGTAACTGCATAATCTTTCCCGCATAGAAGCACAACTTATTTATCCTGATTACTTCTTTTTGCTAAGCGCTTTTGAGATTTCTAAACTTTTAGACTCTTGAAAGATAATCGAAGGCACCAAGCGTATGTAAATCAACTCACCGACCAACTCCACCAGCGTTTGAGTAACGATTACGACAGATGCCAGAATCCAACCGTCCGGCAAAGCTAGCGCTAAAGGCAGAACCACCAATGAATTCCGCGTTCCTGCGCTAAAAACGAGCGCTCTTCCTGCCTGTGTGTCCAGGCGAAATGCATATGCTATCAAGCGAGCAAGAAAGGGCATGATAGCCATAAAGGCAATATAAACTGGCACGACTTGTTCCACAACAGGGAGGTATTCTTCTATTCTGCCAATTTGAGATGCCACAACGAGAAGTAATGTAACCGCCATAAATGGCACCGGAAACCACGCCGTGACCTCAAGCCAGGTTGCACCGCTACGCTGGCGCTTTGCCCAAAACTCCGTTAGTAAGGCAAGCCCCAGTGGAAAAGCAATGAGTATAAGAAAAGCCTCAAGGAATGGCTCAGCACTCATGACTTGTGCAGCTTGTTCTCCCATGAAAAGCCATAGATACACGGGCAAAAGAAGCATCTGGGTAAGTAGCAGCAAAGGCGTGGAAGCAAGTACAAGCCGGGCATTGCCACGACCAAGGTGAGTAAAAACTACAACATAATCAATACAAGGTGTTAACAGAACCAGATATACCCCTAGTAACAGCGGCGGGTGTTCCGGTAAAAGAAGCGACAATAACCAAACCACGATGGGCACGATGATAAAATTAACTAGCAATAGCGCAGCTGTAAACCGCTTATTCGCGAACGCCTCGCGCAGTTGAAGAAAAGGGATTTGCGCAAACATGCTATAAAGCAACAGCGCAAGCACGGGAGAAATCAAATACTCCAGGCTTGCGCCAAAGCTAGAATTCCACAACCCAAGCCCCATCCCGACAGCCAAGGCCACAGCATATAACCATATCTGATTTTCTTCTAGTCGTTCTCTTCGCATTGTGTTTCCTTAAAATACATACCGTCATGGTACAGTGAAAAATTTGTGCCATAATTTGGCGCAGCGTTTTATTTCAATGTTTCTGATCATTTTGGTATAACCATTGTAGTTCAGTCTACGAATCTTCGATCAGTTCCATATAATTTTAATAAATCCGCTGAATTTAGAAATTCACATGCCGGAAAGAGAATCTATTTATGGCACATAACCACTCCCACGATCATGATCATGGCCATATCCCAAAAAACTTTGATCGCGCATTCGCAATTGGGATTGCGCTAAATGTAGGTTTCGTTGTGGTTGAAGTTATTTTTGGTTTATTTGCAAATTCTCTCGCGCTATTGGCAGATGCAGGCCATAACCTCAGCGATGTTTTGAGTTTATTATTCGCGTGGGGCGCAAGCGTCTTAGTACGCAAGTTACCAACACAGCGGCACACTTATGGTTTGCGCCGTACTTCGATATTGGCTGCATTGATTAATGCGCTAGTTTTGCTTGTTGCTGTCGGCGCCATCGCCTGGGAAGCCATTCTCAGATTTGGCCATCCCGAGTCAGTGGCAAGTGACACAGTCATTTGGGTGGCGTCAGTTGGCATAGTCATTAATGGATTCACGGCATGGTTATTCATGTCCGGCCAAAAGCAAGATATGAATATTCGCGGTGCATATTTGCACATGATGGCTGACGCAGCAGTTTCTCTTGGTGTTGTTTTGGCAGCTATTGCCATAAAATTTACGGACTGGTTGTGGTTGGACCCATTCATGAGCCTTGTGGTCGCCGTAATTATTGGTATTGGCACTTGGGGCTTGCTCCGTGAATCGCTAAGTCTTGCTCTTGATGCTGTGCCAGCAAATATCCACCCGGCCAAAGTTGAAGCTTACCTCGCTAGTCTTCCAGGAATAGAAGCAGTTCACGACTTGCATATCTGGGCAATGAGCACGACGGAAATTGCGCTAACCGTGCATTTAATCAAGCCAGATGCAGTCATTGATGATTTGCTATTGGTTCAAATTAATAATGAATTGCGTGAGCTGTTTGGAATTCAGCATACTACTGTTCAATTTGAACGTGGAGATACATCCCATCCCTGTAAGCAAGCACCAGCAGAAGTGGTTTAAAGTAGAAATGAGTAACTTTTGTTTTATCATCACAATAAATAATTATTCGAGAGCTCCGCAGGTTTTGTAAAATTAATAATTACGTGACAAATATACACAAATGAATACGATACAGTTGCAATCGACTATTACTTGCCCGAATTGTGGAACTCAAAAACTGGAGACGATGCCGACCAATGCTTGTCAATTCTTTTATGAATGTGGATCTTGCCATCATTTATTGAAGGCTAAAGCGGGAGACTGCTGTGTTTACTGTTCTTATGGCAATGTGCCGTGTCCACCGATTCAACTGTCCGCTAGCAATTCTTCTGGTTGTACAGATTCTTGAATTACCAAGTGCTAAACGTTATCGTGGTTTCTAGTCCTTATTGGAATTCTGTCAAGGTTGCAATAAACCTGTTTAGACTTAACTTAAAAGGCACTCAATTTGATAAGTTAATATAAATGCGTACATTAAATATCTATATCATCTTGAACGCTACTAATTTTTAAGTTAAACAAATTCTTAATAAAGCACTCCGCTGCTTGCGGCAAGGTATAAACTACGCATTTCAATGTACTAGTTTCAACTAGCTTCTCTGTTCCAAGGAGTGGGGAATTGAACCTGCAAAGATTGTTCAAATCGAATGTTAAGCAGATTATTGCTTACCAATATGTGTGCAAAACTATATTTATATCGGAGTGATAATCTTGAAAAGAAACATTAGTAATGTTTTTACCAATATTTGCAGTATGTTCGTGCTAATAATATTGTCTGGAGTGTTGGCCATGCAACTTGCCGATATAGCAATCGCAGCACAGGAAGAAATGGTCGTCTCTCATGAGGGTATAGCAACTGTCAAAGCGATTGATATGAACCAAGGCATCGTGAAGCTAGCCCATGGCCCGATTGCATCCCTCAAATGGCCGTCTATGACCATGAATTTCAAGATTAAGGATAGAGCATTATTGCAAGAAATCAAGGTGGATAATGTTGTGACCTTTACATTCATTCAATCAGGCAGTGACTATATAGTCACGCGTATCCAGTCTAGCAAATAGCCATCAAAACCATTTTTTAGAAAAATATAGTGCCAACTCCGGATATGCGCTTCTTTACCAGATACAAATTTATAATATTATTATTTTTATTAATACCAGTTTCAGCGTTAGCACACGGTATTTCTGAGGAAGATAAGCTGCGAATGTTGAGTGGTGGATACCTCCAATACATAGGGCTTGGTGCTACCCACATGCTGACTGGATATGATCATTTACTGTTCCTATTTGGGGTAGTGTTTTTCCTGACCAGTTTCAAGGATATAGCAAAGTTTGTAACAGCCTTCACGGTCGGACACTGTATTACACTGATTTTTGCAACCTTCTACCAGATTACCTGGAATTATTTTTTGATTGACGCGATTATTGCACTTAGTGTTATCTATAAGGGTTTTGACAATAACGGCGGCTTCCAGAAGTATCTGGATATGAAATCACCCAACCTGTTAGGCGCGGTTTTTTTATTTGGTTTACTACACGGCTTTGGCCTTTCAACTCGCCTTCAGCAGTTGCCACTCGGCGACGATAGCACTGACATTCTATTACGAATATTGAGTTTTAATCTGGGTGTAGAAATAGGGCAGATCGTTGCTTTGGTGGTCATGGTGGCTTTGCTTTCTTTATGGAGACATAAACCATCTTTTCAACGATTTAGCTTTGCATCTAACCAATCTCTTATTTATGCCGGAGTACTCTTGCTGTTGATGCAATTACACGGGTATCAGCATGATTCTGATCCTGATAGTTTCCGCTTTCCCAGCCAAGAACACAAACATGCGCATGAGGATCTAGAAGTTGAGCAGAGCATTGATACGGGGCGTGAAAGCCTTTAATTTACTAACTACCGAGGAGTAATTTAATGAAGAAACTATTGATGATAACGATTTTGGTTGCTGGAATATTTGGGGCTGGCGGGGCAATGGCAGCGGAAAGCAGTAGTTGCCATTTTCACGGCAGCAAGGTTGCTACGGAAGAGACTGTAATAAACTGCGCGACTGAGCGAAAAGAAATATTGATTAAGCAAGGTAAGATCGATCCATCATGGAAAATGATTGAACAAGATAAGATCGAGATGGTAGATGGGAAAAAAGGCAAAGAATGGCTAGTCACATTTACTAATCCTGCTGTTGATGATAAGACGAAAGAGAAACTTTATTTATTTTTCACATCCACAGGCAATTTTATTGCCGCAAACTTTACCGGCAATTAAGCACATTCACACTTAGAGATAACACTTTGCGCACCAATTCTTGACCGCTATGGCAGCGGTCTTTTTTTATAGTTGAACCCCGATCCTGGGTAAAAAAAACATGAAACTAAAATAACAGCTAATGGTAGCCACACCGGATAAGCTAAGGCTAAGCCAAAAACCCAAGCCATGTTTAAGAAATATGGGCAGCAATACGAAAAACAGAAGCGATGGCAATACGAACCAAAATATTTGCTTTGACAGATCTGCGATTTGCGATACTGCAGCTCCCTCAATATGGAGCCAGATAAAAGCTAATAACGATGTAAGCGGCAGAGACGCTACAAGTGCAGCAAGTCCTGTATTTCGCTTGGCAATCTCTGCAATCGCTACTATTACAATGGCCGAAATAATTATTTTGAGTGCGTAATAAAGCATAAGGTCTAATTTTTAATAGCCATAAGTATGGCAATACTATTCATAGAGAATGAATATATTCATGAAAAACTTTTCTGCAGTATCATATCAAACCGACTCTCAGGCACTAATCACGAAACAAACAAACCCTTTTCAGCATCAAACTTGGAAACAACGCCAACAGTATTGGAAGAAAAAGTCTGTTCCCTGGCTTGAACATCAAGCTGAACGTGGCAACGAATATTGCAGTGCTGTTTACCGTGCATTACAAGCCAGCTGTGGCATACAAACTTCCATGAGTTGTAAGGGTAATTGTTTCTTTGACACGCTAAAAACTGAAAACTTGCATCATTATTGATTTAAAACGAGAGAAAATGTTAAATGGCTTATTTTTGAGTATATCAAAGTATATTATAATCGCACGAGGCGACATGCAAAGATCAGTAACTAAATACCTGCTCATTTACTCTGATGTGAATGATTTTAAATACCGGAGCTTTTATGTGTCAGGTATGTGACAAAAAGAACGAATACCTTCAGCATGATTCACGAAAACGTTTATTCCTGAAATTGGCGGCAGCCTCTGCGCTGGGTTTGGGTATTAGTGGTGCAGGTATCGCCAGTGTGGAAGAAACAAAGGTACCTTTGCCGTCATCTACCAAAATCCCGCCCCAGCCTGAGAACGTGCTTACCCCTGATATAGTAAGCCATGTATTTGTATATCGGTTATAGCAGATTCTCTGGTCTGATAGACATTGCCGGTCAATCTCTTTGCCTACATTTAAGGCAACAATCAGGAGTCTATTTGCCCCTATACTTAGCACATTCATCTACAACCTCATCCACAGATTTTGTGGAAAAAATCTCTTACTGATTATTGGTATTCTACAAAGAAAAACGGTCTTCCAGCCACTCGATCTAAATCCAACGAATATGGCCCTTTATACGGGTATTGCAGAAGAACCCCACTTAATAACCCCAAGTAAAAAACGGTTCAACAACATGCTGAATCTGCAAACCCGCAATCAGTCCAAAATACCGTGCATCAAAAGAATTTGGGTTTACATCAGACATAAGCAGATATTCAGAATCATCCAAAATTTTCTCCTCCAAACGATATTGCGGCATTTCATGACCATCAATATCCGCGCTGATCTGCGCACTATTTGGCAGTAGTTCATTATTAACTCTAATCCCTGCCTCACCAATAGAAACACTGTCCCCGGCTACCGCAAAAACACGTTTCAGCAACATCCCATAACCGCCCGGACAATTACCCGTGCTAATGTAATGCCGTGCCATAGCCATATCAAAAACTTCGTTTTGCGGCGGACAAAAGGAAACATACGCACCCTTCCCTACCGGCGCATCGATGATCTTGTAAAACCCCACCGGAAAACTCGGCGTATTATTGTAATAAATACCAGTGAGTCGAAAAACAATACTCAACAGAAATATACCGGCACTGACAGACAAAACAATGCCTGCCAGAATATTGCGTGTTTTTCTCATGATGCTTGGATTATTTTGTCGCTGTAAGCAGGTGCAGGAACAGCAGCCCGCGCAGAAAACACAAAATCTTGAAAGTACAAAGGCTGCTTGCCATATATAGCAGGATAACCCGCCACATAAATGATCATGTCACCCGGCTTGGTAATCTTGCCTTCAGCATCTTTTTCTGGTGAAGTCATGCGTAAACACTCGTCAGGTGTTAGTAAAGGACGCTGTGTTTCCTGCATGGTTCGCGTCACGTTACCATGCATCACCCCTACCCGCCTACCACTGGTCGTAATCTGCTCCTTGATGACCGTGGTTTGTCCGGTCAGCTTGGATAAATGCTCGGCTGTCTCAATCCGGTTGGGTGGAAAGGCATTTTGAATATGGCAATTGGACGTGATCGCTTCATCGTGGCCGTATCCCGTCTCGCGGCTTTTAAGTTGGTTGATATCTTGGCAGATCAAATAGGCTTTAATACCGTAGCCAGCAATAAACGCCAAGGATTCCTGAAAGATTTCCAGTTTACCCAGACTGGGAAATTCATCGAGCATCAACAAAAGCCGGTGCTTATAGTTCGCCACCGGCTGACCATCCTTAAAATCAAGCCTGTCTGCCAATGTCCGCACAATCATATTCATCATGATGCGAACCAGTGGCCGTAAACGAGTCTTATCGTTAGGCTGCGTCACAATGTATAAACTGACAGGGTTAGCGTTGTGCATCAAATCACGAATTGCAAAATCCGAGCGGCTAATATTCTTTGCAACAAGTGGATCACGGTATAAGGATAGATAGGATTTAGCTGTAGATAAAACTGACCCTGCTTCCTCAGAGGGACGATCCAGCATATCTCGTGCGCTGGCGCCTACCACCGGATGGTTTTGTCCATTAACATGCGGATAGGTAGCCATTTCCATCCATAGTTCACCAATATCCCGCTCAGGATCGGATAGCATTGAATCAACAAGAGGCAATGTGGCCTCAGTCCCTTCAGCGCCTTCATTTCCCGATTTATATAAAACATGCAAAATCACACCAACAAGAAGCGCCTGACTGGTTTTCTGCCAGTGGTCTCTTAGTCCCTTTCCATCTGGATCAACAATTAAAGTAGCGAGATTTTGCACATCACCGACTTCAAGCCCATCATGCATCCTGATTTCATCCAACGGATTCCAACAAGCACTCCCTTTTGGTGAGGCAGGATCAAAGCGAATGACTTTATTACCGGCATGAACCTTCCGCCAACCGGCTGTTACAGACCATAGTTCGCCTTTCAGATCAGTAATAACCGCACTATGCCCCCATGAAAGCAAGGTTGGAATAACCAAACCAACACCTTTACCCGAGCGAGTCGGCGCATAACATAAAACATGTTCGAGGCCGTTATGTTTAAGGTAATGGGTTTTGCCTTTTTTATCCTGCCAGGCACCTACATATACATAATCATTTTGTGGAATCTTTTTCGAGGTTAATCTTTTGAAGAAGGATTGTCTTAAAGGAAGCAGCCTTGCCGCTTGGATGTCTATTTCATCCGCCCAGCGCGCTGACCCATGTAAACTTGAGTTCGGACGCGATGAATTATCCGCAACCATTTTTACAATCAGTGTCAGAATCAGCCCCGCTCCTGCAAATAAAACACCCATACTTCCGGATAGCTCAATAATATCCGGATGCTGGCCATACCATTTATTAGCCCACTCAAAAATCGACCAAGGCGGGTATAACTGGTTAAAGTGAACACCAAGCTGCGGTTGATATTGGAATCTATAGGCAAAATATTGCGTTGCAACCTGAACCCCACCCAACATAAAGAAAATCGCCATCATTTGAGTAAGCCTGGTTTTAACCAATCCTTCGTTCTTTACTAGTGGATTTCCCGCATTTTGGTTTGAATGGTTCATTTTGACCGTCCTTTCCGAGGTGATTTGATACTGCTTCTGGACACTTTCTGCTGCAATGGATTATCTTGCTTATCTAAACCATTCGCATCGCGGCCCTCTAATCCTTGACCCGTTCTGGTATTGATTAAATCTAATCGGCGTTGTTCTAATGCTTCGTCAGCAAATGTAACATCAAGATTTGTATCTACAGCGACTTGAACAACTTTTTCACGGAAATCATCCGACCCATTGATAGTCAATTTCTTACCGTACTTAATCTTAGCCTCTTGTAATATTCCTGAAATTTTCTCTTTGGCCGCACCAGCCATAATGACCAACCGATTGCCGCCATCACGAATGGCGATTGATCCGATATTACAAATAATCGTGCCCGTTCTAGTAATCGTCTCTATAAAATCCTTATTCTTTAGAGAATCGTCATTAGTCTGTGTACCCGAGACATTATTTGTCTGCGCGCTATAATCTTTTCTGGCTCGCAATATGTCCAGCGCTTCCTGATTTCCCTGCCGGGATTCCTTAACCAGCCAACTCAACCAGTCCATTCTTTTATGCCTTGCTTTTGAGGCTTGATATCCTTCCTTAAAGTCTTTATTAATCGCTCCAATGCTGGTTTTCAATTCACTATAAACAGACGCAGCCATTATTTTTTTGGACAGCCTACCCGCAGTAACATTTTTGATCAGCAGTCGTTTTAGCTTGGCTTTGGTTTTGACAGCTTCTATGGCTTGATTCTTTTTATCACGCAGTTTATTCCATTGGTTTTTTCCAAGTATTGCCGCCTTATTCTGCTCTTTTGTGTATTGCGCATAAAGTTTTGATGTATCAATTTTGTTACGCAGTGGCCTGGGTTCATATTGCTTTGAATATTGCTTTTTTGTTGTTGTATCATCATCAAACCCGACATAATCACCAAGCCTCTTAACCAAATTGGCCTTTGATAAGGCTCTGTCAATAGAACTGGCTTTAACACCAATCCCATTACTGGAAACAAATACAAAACCATTACCGCGTTCACGCAATTCAAGGCCATGATCCTTTAATACTTGGTGTAATTCAGTCCAGCTTGTCGCAGCTTGAATCTGCGCCAGGCATTCTTGTTGCATCCAACCTATAAGACTCTCAGATCCAGCCTTGAACTCAATATTGGACGCCCTACCCTGCGCGCCACGCTTTTTTGTTTCGTGATTATCTGGTGTTAATCCATACTCTTGTTCCAACTTTTCACAAAGTTCACCAATGACTTTATAGTCATAATGCGGGTTATGGATCGTAAGCCTTTCCGGATGTATTTTGTTGATCGCAATATGCATATGCAGATGATCAGTGTCATGATGCACCACACTGAGTCGTTGGTGTTCACCAAAGCCTAGGCCATCGCAGAGTTGATCCTCTATTTGCTGCAAAGTAGCTTCGGATAGTTCATCATCACGAAAACTAACCACCAGATGATAGGTTTTGTCAGAAGTCGCGCGCTGATTCATCTGCTGCGTATTAAGCACTTCTGCAACCACACAATCCGGACGATCCGAGTAACAATTAACTGCTCGGATTAAACCGATGCGCTCAGTCTTATTTTGTGGGTCAACAATATAATTCACCAATCCGGCAAAGTTGCTTTTCTTAACTGAATTGATTGGGATGTGTTTGGCTATCATGATTATTTTTTTGAGTTGATGATTTTCATCATGATGGCCGTCATTTGTGTGCGGGTTTCTTCAATGTCTTTTAACAGACCATTAATTGTTTTCTTGTCAAAATGCGCTGCACGCCGGTCATCGCTTAACCATAATTTTAAAAGCCCCCCTAGCCTGCCTAGATCACCGTTTATTTTTGCCAGTTCGTTTACTTTTTGGTTATCGATGATGCTGGTTGGCTCATAACCTAATCCTAGTTTTTTTAAATATTCTGAAATACTCAGGCCGCATTTTTCGGCTTGCTCCCTGATGATTTTTCCTTCTTCCGGTTCCACTGGAACCCTGAGATGAAGTTTGTATTTTCTTTTATTCTTTGGGTTTGTCTCACTCATTGCTTTTGTTGGTTCTTGGTTTTCTCGATTGCTTTTGTGTTTCTTATTTCATTTATTTGGCGTTGCCTCTACCTCGGACTTTGAATTTGCTTTGCGTCTGCTTTTGCTTCTGCTTTTACCCTTGCCTCGCAGAGCAGGATTATCGTTGAGCACACCGTGCGAATAAGAGCTTGTGATGTTGGATGACAAGTTTACTTGTTAGCTAACATCACATATCCTGCCCTATTTTGTAGTAATTGTTCTTGAATGAGTATAACATTATTGTTGTAACTTACTTAAGTGTAGTATATTTTAATGAATTATGCGCATAGTATGTATGCTGGTAATTATTCTTAATTACTTCTAAATTACCTCTTAATGCTCCTGATTTAATGGTAATGCTTGTGTGTTCATTCAATACAACTTATAGTCAACAATTATTACTAATAATGTACTGGGTTCTATAAGTGCTATGAAAAAGGATCTTTCTGCACGTCTTGCTGAAAAGTTAGCTCATAGTGATTCACAACATGCCAAACGAAATCTTGCGATTTTCTTTGTTTTGCGCGATGAAATAAATTCAGCAATCAATACTGGGTGGTCGGTTAAGGATATCTGGCAGTTATTGCACGAAGAAAAAAAGATTGTTATTAGCTATCAAGTGTTCTTGAGGCTGGTTAAAAAACACACCGAATACACGGCTTTTAAAAGAAAAGGAAGTAGTAAAAGAATAAGTAAAGAAAATGAATTAGAACCAAAAACTGAAACAAAAGAAACACAGAAATTAGCTAAGGATGCAGGCAAAGCAGAAGGTTTTGAATGGAATAATGAATCCAATCTAGATGATCTTGTTGGATGACTATAAAATTGTTTTAGATTCATCCAATGATGTCAGAAGTATTATTTCTCCATAATTTAACTCAAAGGATTATTCATAATGGCTAAAATACATATGGTATTGCAAGGCAAAGGAGGCGTTGGTAAATCTTTCATCGCATCAATCATTGCACAACATTGTTACGCCAAGAAAAAAGATACGCTTTGTATTGATACCGATCCGGTGAATGCCACTTTCCTTGGGTTTAAGAAATTAAATGTTAAAAAACTGGATTTAATGGAAGGCGATGAAATTGATCCTCGTAAATTTGATAATTTGGTTGAATTAATCTCCAAAAGTAAATCAGATGTAGTGATTGATAACGGCGCCAGCACCTTCGTGGCCTTATCCCATTATTTAATTAGTAACCACATACCTGCCCTGCTTAAAGAAATGGGACATGAGTTGATCGTGCATACCGTAATTACTGGCGGTCAGGCACTATCAGATACATTAAATGGGTTTGACTTAATGATTAAACAGTTCTCGAGTGATATTACTTTTGTCGTGTGGCTTAACCCTTTCTGGGGAAAGATAGAATCCAATGGAAAGAGTTTCGAGTCAATGAAAGTTTATTTGGATAACAAAAGTCGCGTATCAGCTATTATCAAAATACCAGACTATAAGGCTGAAACTTTCGGTCGTGATTTAAGTGAAATGTTACAAGCTAAATTAACTTTTGACGATGCGATAGATAAACCAGAATTAACAATTATGATGCGCCAACGGCTTAAAATAGTTAAAAGCCAACTCTTTGAGCAATTAGAAGGTGCACAAGCCGTATTAGCATGAGTACGATCGATGAAAAGATTGATGAAGCAATTCAGCAAATCGCATCCAATCATGGCATAGCAGTATCAAAAGATGATCCAATCATGATACTGCATACCATGAATGATCGCCTCATTTCGGATAGCAAGGCTGCACAAAAGGAATTGTTGGATAATTTCAGAAGTGAACTTGAAGTGACTGTTTCTGAATTGTCACTTCAAGCTAAAAACCATTCTGACCGAATTCTCAATACAACAATAACGACAAGCAAAAATGAAATGGCGCGAGTGATGGAAGAACAATCCAATATTATTATTGAGCGCTGGAAAGCTGATTTGCATGCTGAATTTAATGAAGCCTGCAAAACAATGACAACTTCAAGACAAACTGCAATATTGAATATTATTGCTTCATTTATTACTTTAATTTCTGCTGGAATTATTTTGACTATTTTTCTAACGAAATAAAAGGTAACACCAGAAGAAGCTACTCTACCCTATCGCAAGCTGAAGAAATATCATGAAGCATCATGACCGCAGCGCCGGTTACCAACTCCTGGAATCAGCCTCGCTGGTCGAATTCAGAATCGGTAAACCACTTATTCAAACCTGTACTGACGGGGAAAATATCTTCCTCCAGATTGATTTGATGTTGGGAGTCGCTGACGAGGAAGAACCCGCCGATATCGCTGAATGGGCGTCTTTTGGACTCATTTTCGCTCTGGCTGTTTTGTCTTTTGCAGATGCTCGACCACGGGGCTTATCAGATCAAGATTTGGTCGATGGCGACGAATTTACAGTAAGCGATTTGTTCGAGTGCCTACGCTTTGTCAGCGGAGAATTACGATTTTCATCCGATTACTTACGCGGACGTTGTATGAAGACAGACATCACCGTAAGAAAGGACGGCATGCTGACCTTGAGCACCAGAAATCGAGGACAAGCTGCATTGTTCTGGCTAGATCGATTACAAGGCAAAAAGAAGCTGGCACTCATATAAAACGATTACTCATCCATGTCGATCACCATGCCTCACATAATGACCGATTTGCTTTGACTATTTTTTCCTTGGAAATACGCAAACCCCTTCAGACTAATTTCATATTGGAAGAGACTAGATTTTTACCTAATTGGCACGATTCGATTATAATGAACGATTCGAACGATATTAATAAGGTCACAATAATGGATGCACTTTCAGCAAATGAAGCAAAAACTCAATTTGGTGACATGCTGTTAAAAGCGCAGCGTGCCCCAATTCAAATTAACAAAAACGGGAAACCAGTTGCTGTAGTCATCTCGATGGATGAATACGAAAGCATTGAGGCGCTCAAGCTTCGATTTTTGCAATCGAGAGCCGTCCAAGCCCAAATGGATATCAAGGCGGGCAACATCGTTGATGGCGATTCTTTTTTTGGTACATTAGAAACTGATCAGTACGACTAATGCCTGGTTTTCGTTTAACCCCAGATGCTCAGACCGACCTTATTGAAATACGCCGTTTTACGATCAGACAATGGAGCAAAGCGCAGTCGCAAAAATATTTATCAGAACTTCAGCAAACGATTCGATTGCTGGCTGAAACACCTTCTCTCAGTAAATCAAGGCCAGATGTTGGACCGAAAGTATTAAGTTTTCCCTGCTCAAGTCATGTCATTTACTACGTTGTGTATGAGCAACAATTGGTTGTATTCGGCGTATTGCATAAACGCATGGTGCCATTTAACCACCTTACTGTGCGAGAGACGTTTTAATATGTAATAACTACCCCTATATTAAACAACAAATTCCTTTCTGCGCCTGCGTTGTGCCGATTTCTCTACGCTTATTTTTCCTATAGTGCTTATACAACCCCTCTTTGCGCTAAAGATAATCCGGACAGATCATCAGCTCTGCTGCTTATTTTCAATAGTTAACTAATAGATAACTATAACATAAAGTTATCTATTAGTTATTGATAATATAACAAACAGATACCTATACAATAACTACTTACGGTGATGAAAAAGATAATTAATAATAGGTAAGCCCCCGGCAGAGCCCTGTCTTTTGATCACAACTCAGCGAACACAACCGTGCCAAACAGTGTCCCATCTGGGGCGTCCCGTGCACTTGGTATCAGCAAATCCACCCAGTTATGAAATGGCGTAAAACGCCCAATGCGCAGACGGCGGAATCTTTGGCAAGGGATGGCTGTGCTCTATCGATAACCACAACACTTTCCATTCGTCTTTGCTTAGCACCGTTTCACACGCCATTTCAGGTACGTCGATGTGTGCATCCAGACGTTCTCTTAGTTGCAGTAAACACGGTAAAAATGCCGTGATGACCAGCATCCGTTCCAGATTTTCCACCGTTTGAAACCGTTGTCGCTCCATACCAACACCACTCTTACACGCCTTGTGATAGTTTTCAATGCACCAGCGCAGCTCTCGTAATAGCGCGCACCACTTACCGTGCCTCCTCCGCGCTATTGATGCCCTCTGTCAGAGCGTATATTCGAGACCAGGAAAAGGAAAATTAACGTTATGATCAGCCCCCCGGCTCTGCTGGAAGTAATTTAACTTAAAACCATACCACAGTTACCTAAAAGAAAACCAAAAGTTATGGTTCATACATAGTTAACTATTATATAACTATATATTATAGTTATATAATAGTTATCAAACGATTACCAAACAGTTACTGACACAATAACTATTTTCTGTGATGAAAAGATAATTTAAAACTTTACTACAGTTATCTAATAGGTAACTATGTATTTCAATAAATACCTAATAGGTAACAACAAAATAACTTTATGTTATCATTAGTGTTCCGTTAACGTATACTTACAACATAGGAAATTAATTCATAAATTACAATTGACTATAACAATATGAGATCGCAAAGATTCCACATTTCATAAAACAAACCTCAAAATTTTGTAGTTAAAATGAAATTATTTGTTGATAACATTATTCTTATCTGCTTATTAAATAGGGAAAAGATAGTTTTTTTAAGTGATGGTTAATGAGATACCAGTGTTATGTTATAGTTATCATTTAGTTATCTAGTTGATAACTGTTTTACTGCGATAAAAAGATATATTGTTATCTTTTAGTTCTATAGTGTATAACTATTAGATATAGTTATCTCTTTGGTAACTACTGATAGAGGAGTGGGGATATATGCCTGTTATAGTTTTTGCATCAAGTAAGGGAGGGGCAGGGAAGACAACAGCTTGTGTTGTTCTTGCTTGTGAGCTTGCCAGACAAGGTTATGATAAGAATATAGAGGTTTCTTTAATTGATGCAGACCCGAACCAGCATAGCGCAGCATGGGCAAAGCTGGATGGTAAACCCAGTAATATACGATTATATGAAAATGTTACAGAAGAAAATATTCTAGATGTTATTGATCAGGCACAGGAACAAACACCATTTGTTCTGGTTGACCTAGAAGGAGTTGCAAGTAGTGCAGTAGTTGGTGCAATAAGTCGTGCCGATCTTGTAATAGTCCCTTGTCAAGCTTCACAGAATGATGCTAAGGAAGCTGTTAAAACCATTAAAACTATTAAGTATGGGGCGAATATTGCTCGCCGCGAAATTCCTTTCTCTGTTATGTTTACTCGGTTAAGTGCAGCAATTATTACTAAGACAGGTAAGTATCTTACACAGTCATTTGATGAGGCTGGTATAGATATACTTAAATGTTCTTTAATTGATAGGGAGGCATTTAAATCTATTTTTTCTTTTGGTGGTTCAGTTAATACCCTGAAAACTGAAAATAGAAAAGAACAATTAAGTATAGATAAAGCCGCTAAAAACTCTGAAAATTATGCTGAAGAGATTAAAAGGTTATTAAAAAAAGGTATTAAACAGCATTTTGAAAGGAGCATTACAAATGTCTAATGACCGCGCATCATTGGGTTTAAATGAGGAACAAATAGATCTTGAAGAACTTGTAATTAAAGGGCAACAACCCCATAAGCTAACCTTAGATCAACAGAAGACTATGGAAAGAGAAGGGGCGAAACTTGGTTTTGTTAGTCGTCAACCAAAAAAACGTCGAAGGGTTTCTCCTTATACAGCACAGTTTGGGGGAAAGTGTCGAGAGGGTATGAAAACTTTATTTCAGGATATAGGTGAGCATTTGGGTTGTTATGATACTGAAACCTTAGAAAAAGCCATATTGGCATTACTCGAAAAAGAAGCTTTAGAAGATTTAGAAAAGCGTTTTAGAGAAATTACAAAATGATTTATATTCACAATTTAATTCTTTGACGGAGTTTCTTAGTAACTTCAGTTGTACTTGTTTTGTTGTTTTCGTACTTAATATTCATCATATGGCCTGTTTCGGGGATTTGGTCGAAACAGCTTAAATCATGCTTAATATATTGAGATCCATTCTTTTGATAAAGCACATTTTCTTTTTTGTCGATATGGATAACTTCTCCAATATTGTCTTTTGATTGGTCTGCATCAATAGCGTTGTATAAGTTATATACGCCAGGCTTTATGCCTTCAGCTTTGCATACTTTCTCTGTTTTCCATTCGCCGACAAAATCGTTTTGTACTAATTTTTGGCCATTCATAACAAGTAATCGTTTTTTCATATCTAAGTTTCAATAATTTTAAACACGAATCTCGTAATCACCGTTTTTTCTTGGCGTAAATTATTTGTACTAGGTTTTTAATAATCGAGGCCAATTTATATTTAAATGGATTTAATGAGGGTTTAACGAGGTTAAAATAGGTTATGGTACCATCCCGTTGTATGTTGTTATTAGATTGTCTTGTAGTAGATTTATAATGACTTGTAGGAGGGGTTTTAATACTTTAGTTATGCTGTAACTTTTAAATATATTCTTTAGGGATTATTATACATTTTAAATAATATTCTTGTGATTGCTTATTTATATGATTAAAAGAAGAAAAGAATAGGAAGTTATCCACAGGATGATAAATCAATTATATCAATATATTGCGAACAAAATTATATTTTAACTGTGAGCTATACCAATAACATGGGATTTAACTGTGAGTTATACCTATAACTAAAGGGTCTAATTGTGAGTTATACCTCTAAGATGTGTGAGTTAAACCTATATGATCTGTGTGTTTAAGCTATAGATGTGTGAGTTAAACCTATATCATCGAAGCTTCTCTGTGGGTCAAACCTATAACATTGATATTAATTGTGAGTTATACCTATAACTAACTGTGGATTAGACCTATAACTTCTGGTTCCGAATGTGAGTTATACCTATAACATGTGTGAGTTACACCTATAACTTCTGCCCAAATTCCGCGATTGGATTCTTATTCTCTTCCTTTAGGGTACCGAAGTAAATTAATGGTAGCGGAAATAGGTAGGAAACAGTGAATTTGATGGTGAGTGCGAGCATAACAGCATTATTTTGCTGTTATCAATAGGCTATGTCGTATAATTATTTGTTGAAAATTTATTAACTATATGGAGAGCATGCAAAACCGGGAAGCTAAGCCGCCTTTTTGAGCATCTCATTGTTCTCCACCTGGAAGCAGGGATATCATTATTTAAATGTTTGCTCCAATTCGTCGTTGAGCACCCTGGCTCGAATCTGTATAAGTAAATGTGCAACCTTTTCTGGCTCTATTGCATTTGTTGTCGCTTGGCTAAGAATTTGGTAACGACATAGTTTACGGTTGATTCAATGAAAGCTAAACTGATTCGGTCGCCCGGGCGATAGCGCTCAGCGTAGTTTGCGATAAATGCATGATTATTGGCATTTTACGTATGAGATTTTTCAACCGCTCCAGCCCATAGACAAATTTTCCAAACAATGTCAATTCAGTGTTTGCCGTTAATAATTTATCCGTATCTTCCACTCTGAACGGAAGCACGCTTTGCACCAAAGTTCCCATTGCCTTGCTTCCTCTTGTCCTCCAGGGGGTGAATGTTACGATGGTCTTGATTCTACCAAACCACTTATGAGACGGGGCATTCTTTTACGTCAAGATTCTTGAATTTCGGATCTTGGGTTCTGGTTTCGTATGTGAGGTAAACCTATAACATGTGTGATCTAAACCTATAACCAATAAATACGAAAGTGTGGTTTAAACTCATGACTATGTTGTTTTAAAGAGTCTAATGCCTGATTTTTGCGCTATTGTTCTTATATCAGTTGTTCGTTTGTTAGAAGCTATTTGTTCTTTAATGAATTGTGGTGTTGCTTTAATCGTATATTTGACATCTGTTATGGCGCGTCCAGTTTTGCGTTCGTCCATTTCATAGCAAAGAATAATGCCTTTTTGTTTTAATTCACTAAAGGCTAATCCAATTTTTCTTCGGTTATCAATTTCCCGTGCTTGTTGCAATAACCCACTCGATTGTTTTATATCTGAGTACATACATGAATATTCTGTTATGGGACTGGCTTGAGTAAAGCGGTTGATTAGTCGTTTATATAACCATCGTGTTAATTGTTCGTTACAACTCATTAGACGGTCATAGTTAAATTGTCGATAATCAAGATTGTTTATACTGTGGCTAATGAATAGGGGAAGTCTTGCTATGTGATGATTATCAGTGGAGGCGAGGTATTCTTCACGACCAACGGTAACAAGGTCTTGTAAAATAGCGCCTCTCCAGAGCTCTTTACCTCCTTTGCTAAATGTTAGAAGGCAAGAACTCATGACATTGATGCCTTGCTTAATTTCATCAATGCTTCTGGATCGTCCTTTTGTTTTAAGCGCTTTTTGTATCATTCCTAATGTGAATCTAATCCAACTTTCTGTTTTTTCAGGGTCATGAATAGCATATTGCTGATCACTAAATATCTTTTTCAGCGCTTCTTCTATAAGTTCTTCTGTAACGCCAGGGAAAAAAGCTTTGTATTTTCCATCTTTTTGTTTAATCAATGCCGGTTGAATTGAAACTGTGAATTCGTTTCCATTTTCTGTATAGGACCATTCGTACGGTTTTGCTAGTCCATCAATAGTACGTAGCTTTTCAACTTGTTTAGCTGTAAAGAAATACTTTGGTATTCGCTCCCAAAGCTCAATCGTGTTAGAAACCTGACTTTGATCATTGGTTACAAATTGAGAAAATAAATCAAGCTGTAAGCTTTTTATAGGATCTTTGGGTGGCTTTTTCATTTGTTTGACCGTGTTTATTAAAACTGGCACATTTTTCATTAAAAGCAAACTCCCTTTATAAACCCTAAAAATGGATTAGAAGGTTTTTTTACTTAAACCCTTCTTTGCCAAATTCCAGTATAAAGAATATTAGCTAAATAATACAACCATTATTTCGGTTGTTTTTGTGCCTGTTTCTTAAATTAATCACCTTTAATTGTTTTTCCAAACGTAACGAGCTTGTTGAGTAAATAGGCTAATTGATTTTTTTCTTCTTTACTTAACAGCGTCAGTGTTTTATCCAGAACACTGTTTTTATTATTTATAATTACATAAAACTCATCGATCAATTTTACCATTGTAGCCATTGGAGGAATGGATTTAGTCACCGGATTAGAATTCACGGATACAGCAGTTACATCTTCATGAGTAATATCATTTGATTCTTGATAATGTGTATCTTTATTTTTTATAAATTCGCGGAAAAGTCTAATTGAACTGCGAGTTATCTCTTGATCTGGATTATTTAACCATTTAGTTAATCTTGCTTGATCCTGCTTGTAAGCTCTTAAGAGATCGTTAATAACGATCACATCACGAATTTCACCCGAATTGAATAATTTCGCGATTGGATCAGGTAAATTCAGTAAATTGAGATGTTGTGACACAAACGCTTCCGATTTTCCAATTTCGTTGGCAACTTCCACGCTCTTTAACCCTTTGGATACCTGCCGACCGATAAAATCGGCTATTTCTCTTGGCGTTAAATTGTCTCGTTGCAGGTTCTCAATCAATTGATCTGATTGCGTATAATCTGAATCAATGAATGCAGGGATTGATTCTTTCCCGGCAAGAATAGAGGCACGAAAACGACGTGCCCCATGATTAATGATGAAATACCCATCCTTTTGTAAATTGGGATGCACAGAAATGGGTGTTTTTACTCCACGCAGACGAATAGTATCTGCAAGCTCCTGTAAGGTAACGGGGTCAAATTCATTACGAGGCTGATTAGGGTCTTCTTCAATTAAATCCAAGGCCAGTTCTAGTGAGGCTACTGTGCTGATTTTATCTTTTTGAGTTGTTTTTAATGTTCCAGCTGTTTTCTTCATGACTTTTGTAAGTAATTTATATTACGTAATTTTATTTATACATAACCAGTTCGGTAATTTAACATTCTTTATTATCAGTTTTTTTTGGTATACAGTGGCGGGCTCATGGTGTAAGTTAATGTTTATGTGCGACATATTGTCGCACCTGGTCATATTTTTAAGTTTAAAGTTGTTCTCAAACAATGGGTTGACTTTACCAGATAAAGAAACAGACTACATTTATTAAATGGATCGATAACTTGTACAATAAAATTCTTCTAACAAACATATTACGTCTAATCGAAGAACTGGGCATCAATAAAAAAGAACTGTCTGAAAGATCAGGTGTTTCAACATCTTTTATGTCTGATCTGACGCATGATAAAGCCAATCCATCACTTAGGATCATGGAATCCATTGCCGATGCTTTGGAAACACCACTTCCAGCACTTCTGGAGCTGACAAATATTGATAAAGAAGTCGTGGATGAACTCATGAAAGGCAAGCCCCAATCAAGATTGCCAGAAGGGTATGTTCACGTTAGTGCGCTACTTACTGATTTTCAGGCATATCAAGTATCTCTTTGGAATGAAGAGAATAAGAAACAGGTATTAACCCGTAAAAAAAGAAAAGTAAAATAGTAGTTGCATTAATTAGTATCTCGTTATATTGTTAATTAAGTTTAACAAATAAACGGGATATATCCATGTTAGATTCTGAAGATAGTTGCGCGACGCTGAAAGACAGAGCCAAGCGAAAGCTGGATCGAGACATGGGACCATTACTAATCAATGCGCTGAATGATCCCCAAACGGTTGAATTAATGGTCAACGCGGATGGTCGCGTCTGGCTTGAAAAACTGGGTGAGACAATGGCGTGTATCGGTGATCTGCGGCCAGCCCAGGCCGAAGCCATTATCAAAACAGTCGCCGGATACCACAGCAAAGAAGTCACCAAGCTAAAACCCATTATTGAAGGCGAGTTTCCACTCGATGGTTCTCGTTTCGCCGGACAACTTCCTCCCGTAGTGTCATCCCCAACATTCGCTATCCGCAAAAAAGCGGTTGCGATATTCACGCTAGAACAATATGTTGAGCAAAGAATGATGACGGTTAAGCAATGCCAGAAAATCAAATCTGCCGTTGCAGAACATCGCAACATCCTTGTTGTGGGTGGCACCGGCTCCGGTAAAACCACACTGGTTAATGCAATCATCAATGAAATGGTCAACCATGATCCGACTGAGCGGATTTTCATCATTGAAGATACCGGGGAGATTCAATGTGCTGCAGAGAATTTTGTTCAATACCACACGTCATTAGATGTTTCGATGACCCAACTACTCAAAACAACGCTGCGCATGCGTCCAGATCGAATACTGGTAGGGGAGGTGAGGGGTGAGGAAGCACTGGATTTACTCGATGCCTGGAATACAGGCCATGAAGGTGGAGCGGCCACACTACACGCCAATGATGCACTTTCAGGACTAACCAGATTAAATTCATTAATTACACGTAACAAATCAGCACCGGCGGATATTGATGCACTAATCGGAGAAGTTGTGCATTTGGTCGTGCATATATTGCGCACACCAACGGGACGTCGTATTCAGGAAATCATAGAAGTAGATGGTCACAGGCGGGGTAGTTTCCGCATCAAAAAATTCTAAATCAAAAAAGAGGTATTCAATGAAATATGCCATGGCACTGGAAGACTCGAAAGCTTCTGTTCTCAAAAACTCATTAATCCTATTAATTCTGTTTCTACTATTTATTCCGGAGCTAGCGCTTGCATCAGTGGGTGGCGGAGGTGCATTACCGTATGAAACTTGGCTGGTGAGTTTGAGAAATTCAGTCACTGGCCCCGTTGCTTTTACGCTCTCCATTGTCGGCATTGTTGTTGCCGGTGGTATTTTGATCTTTGGTGGCGAACTAAACGCATTTTTCAGAACTTTGATTTTTATTGTTCTGGTCATGGCGCTATTGATCGGCGCACAAAACATCATGACTAATCTGTTTGGCGGTGCTGTCATTTCATCAAACGGTGAGGTATTACAACTCACGCCGGAATCGACTGACGAATTGATTACGCCAGAAAGTAACACAAGTGAGGGCAGGGGATAGCTATGTCCTTGCGCTTAACGCAGATCAGGCAATCCGCGAATCGCCCCAATCTTTTTATGGGC
>NZ_JALHQJ010000008.1 GCF_022842015.1 Nitrosomonas sp.
GCTGCGTTCACTCTGGCGGTGCGCTTTCCGCCTAACTCGATTAATTGACCAATGCGTATGGTCGTGACCTGCTGTACAACCTCTTGCACTATCGAATCGGGTGCATTAATGTCACCGCGGATCTTCTGGATATTTCCAACATTCTCAACATTTACTGACAATTCCGGATTTCTTAGCAACCCAGCTTGTAGAGTCGCGCCTTCTAATGCGCGCATTTCTTTGGAAAAAGCCGCCAGCTCTGGATTACGAAGTAATGCAAGATTGACCGCATCGTGTAACGTAAGATTACTCGCCTCATTGATTGAAGATTCAGCTGAATGATCATTTATCCGATGTGCTGCGTCACTAAAGGTATCAGCACTGGCTTTTATCTGAGGTGAAAAAAACAGTAATAGAATACAACCCAGTAGCATGATCCATAATTCTGTTGCCACCCAACTGCAAGGCCTAGACAGACTGATTGGTTTCATAGTTCTCCCGGCATCTGCTCACGCATGTATAAAACTGATCATCATGAAATTTGAATTGATCTGCGCCACGGCTGTAGATTAATAAATGTAATCCACAAATACTAAATTTTTTTGATCTAGCTTAAAAAGTGCTTCGAGGAGGGCGCAGGGGTAAATCCGGAATTGTTTCAGGAATAAATGAGGAAATGAATACAGTTATAGTTTCTGTAACGATCAGATCGGGAAGGTGTGGAAAAGAATTATAGAAAAATGGTTGGTACTGTCCCACGGAGTGCAAACATAAATGAGTGGCTGCATCAAGATCAACACCATCCCAGGCTACATTATTTCGATGCAATTCCAGATGTGTTGCAGGATCCGCAGATAATGATTGACGAATATGATCCAGTTCATGGGCAAAAACTTCTCCTCGAAAAGACAAGCTCAATCCATTCGTCAGTATGCTGATAATCAGCACAAGAATAACTGGATAAACATGATATTTCCGCATCGGCGTGTCAATTTATAAATAATTTAAGTCCCGAACCGTCGCAGTCATTTTACATTATCCTGCTATTTTCGATTAGAAAATTTTATCAATAAATTCAAGTTCTGAGTACTTTAAATTATCTTGACTCCTTCAAGAGTCAGCATGTCGATTAAAGTGATGAGAGGCAATCCGATCAATCCGCTAGGATCATCTCCCGTCATTCGTTCAATAAGCGCAATGCCGAGTCCTTCAGATTTCGCGCTGCCGGCGCATTGATAAGGTAGCTCTTTTAACAAGTAATTCTCGATTTGTTGATCGCTCAACTGGCGGAATTTCACATGGTATGGAATAACACGTATTTGTAGTTTATCCGTGAAACTATTCAGGACGCATACGGCAGTATGAAAAACAATTTCCTTTCCTCGTGTCTGTCGTAATTGCTCCACGGCATTAGCATGATTCATCGGCTTGCCAAGACGAATATCCCCTAATGCTGCCACTTGATCTGAGCCAATGATAAGCGCTTGTGGATAAGTTTTGGCTACCGCGCGGGCTTTTGCCTCAGCTAAACGTGCAGCCGTTTGCTCGGGTAATTCATTGATTAGCGGCGCTTCGTTAATTTGGGGATTGCTCGTTTCAAAAGAAATTTGCAATCGTTGAAGCAATTCTTTGCGATAGACTGAACCGGATCCCAGTATAATTTGCTGCGTAAAGTCGTTTTGTGTTTTCAAAATTTCCTTCTTTATTTTTTGACACTTATGAGTAAAAAATATAACATGCGCGCCTTATGTTTGTTAGGTTAATGATAGACCCTCTAGATTTTGTTCAAAATGCGGGTATACGTCATGGTAGAATCCCGATGGCTGATCTTGTGCGTCTGCATGATTTGCTGTTTGACAAAACAGGAGAGCTAATCTATCAAATTAGTGGTCAGCTCGACAAGAATGCAAAGCCTGGCCTGCAGCTGGAAGTAAAAGGCAGAATTCATCTGAATTGTCAGCGCTGTCTTGAGAAACTGGCTTGCGAAATTGATCTAAAGACATTTTTGTTGCTGGCAAAAAATGAAACAGAGCTGCAACAGGTTGACGAAGACGATACTATTGATGCTATTTTAGCAACACCTGACTTGGATGTGGTCAATTTAATTGAAGATGAAGTAATTCTTAGTTTGTCGATTTCATCGCGACATGCAGAGGGTGAGTGTAGCCCGCTAACACTAAAGTCAATTGAAGATAATCTGATCGACAAAAAAAAACCAGCACATCCCTTTGCAGTATTGGCGGCATTAAAAAAGACAAATTAAGCTTAAGGAGTTATCGCAATGGCAGTTCAACAAAACAAAAAGTCACCATCGAAGCGCGGCATGCATCGCTCGCATGATTTCCTGACTAGCCCACCATTAGCCGTGGAACCAAGTACTGGAGAAATTCACTTGCGTCACCATATTAGTCCAAACGGATATTATCGTGGCAAAAAAGTCGTCAAAACAAAAAACGATTAATAATTTTTTTCTATTGCTACGACACACCTGAATATAAGTTTTTCGCAGCCACAAGAGCACTGAAAATTGGATATTACGGTAGCAATTGATTGTATGGGCGGTGATCATGGCCCACATGTCACAGTTCCGTCCGCGCTCGATTATTTACGCAGCGATCCTGATGCTAATATTATCCTTGTTGGCATTCCCGATGCTATTGAGGCTGAACTACGTGCCGCAAATTCTGAACTCGGAACTAGAATACGTTTACATCCAGCAAGTGAAGTGATCGGCATGGATGAGTCTCCGGCAGCAGCACTACGTGGCAAGAAGGACTCTTCCATGCGAGTTTCCATCAATCTGGTTAAAACAGGCGAAGCACAGGCTTGTATCAGTGCCGGAAACACAGGTGCGCTATTGGCAACTTCCCGTTTCGTGTTAAAAACCATTCCCGGTGTTGATCGTCCAGCACTGGCTGTAATCTTGCCCACTAGCATTGGTCATACTTATGTTTTAGACCTAGGTGCAAACGTCGACTGTACCGCAGTGCACTTATTTCAATTTGGAATCATGGGCGCATCCTTGGTGTCTTCGGTGGAAGACAAGGCATATCCAAGCGTTGGGTTACTCAACATTGGTGAAGAAGAAATTAAAGGAAACGAGATAGTCAAACAGGCAGCTGAATTATTGCGCGCTAGCGGGCTTAATTTTTATGGTAATGTCGAGGGCACCGATATTTATAAGGGAACGACTGATGTTGTGGTTTGCGATGGATTCGTTGGCAATATCACCTTAAAAGCATCGGAGGGTCTGGCACAAATGCTAGCAACTTATTTGCGCGAAGAATTTAAACGCAATTTGCTGACAAAACTGGCGGGCGTCATTGCGATGCCTGTCATTAATTCGTTCAAACGCCGCGTTGATCACCGTTGCTATAATGGCGCTAGTTTTTTGGGTTTGCGCGGGATAGTAATTAAAAGTCATGGTTCCGCAGATAAATATGCTTTTGGCTTTGCTATAAAGCGAGCTGCTGATGAAGTTCGTGGCGGAATGTTGCGGCGGATTAGCGAGCGGGTGGCTGAGTTTTCTCAGCATCCAAAAATATCTTCTAAAGATGTTACAAGATAATGTATTCAAGAATTACTGGAACAGGTAGCTATTTACCGGAAAAAATACTTACTAATCTCGATCTGGAGCGTATCGTCGATACCAGCGATGAATGGATACGAACACGAACCGGCATTACCCAGCGGCATATTGCCGCTGAGGATCAGGTTGCCAGCGATCTAGCATTGTATGCGTGCCAGAATGCCATGCTGGCTGCCGGCGTCACCGGAAAAGACATTGATCTCATCATTGTTGCTACTACCACACCCGACATGATTTTTCCAAGCACTGCCTGTATTCTGCAAAATAAATTGGGTATCGAAAATTGTCCGGCATTTGATGTACAAGCGGTTTGCAGTGGCTTCGTTTATGCGCTGGCAACAGCCGATATGTTTGTCAGTTCAGGAAAATACCGCAATGCCTTAGTCGTTGGTACTGAAATTTACTCAAAAATACTCGATTGGAGCGATCGTAATACCTGTGTTTTGTTTGGCGATGGTGCAGGGGCGGTGGTATTGTCGCGCAGTGATCGCCCCGGAATTTTATCAACACATCTGCATGCCAGCGGCAGCTATAGTAATATTCTGTCTGCCCCTGGATGCATCAGTGGCGGTAAAGTGCAAGGTACGCCTTACATCAGCATGGAAGGCAATGCCGTTTTTAAATTCGCGGTCAAAGTTCTGGAAGAGGTTGTGCACGAAGCAGTCGCAGAAAATAATCTGCAGTCTACCGATATTGATTGGTTGATTCCTCATCAGGCTAATATCCGGATTATTCAATCAACGGCAAAGAAGTTGGGGTTGCCCATGAAAAAAGTGGTGGTGGCAGTGGATAAACACGGCAATACTTCAGCAGCTTCCATTCCACTCGCGCTTGATATTGCCGTACGTGACGGACGCATTCAGCCTGATCAATTGATCCTGATGGAAGGTGTTGGCGGTGGTTTTACATGGGGAGCAGTTTTGCTGCGTTGGTGATCATGAAATTTGCATTTGTATTTCCAGGCCAAGGGTCGCAATCGGTTGGAATGATGCATGGGTACACAGATTTACCCATTATTCAAGAGACCTTTCAAGAAGCTTCCGATATCCTCAAACAGGATTTCTGGTCGATGGTGAATTCCGGGCCTGCGGAAGACCTCAATCTCACACTAAATACCCAACCACTCATGCTTGCCGCAGGAGTGGCTGTATATCGTGCTTGGATTAGTCTGGGTGGAAAAGAACCAGTATTTCTGGCTGGACATAGTCTGGGCGAGTATACCGCGCTGGTTGCGTCGGAAGCGCTGAGTTTTGCCGATGCACTATCATTAGTGCATTTTCGTGCACAAGTTATGCAGCAAGCTGTGCCGGAGGGTATTGGTGGAATGGCTGCGATTCTTGGGCTGGATGATGAAGCCATGAAAGCGATTTGTCGCGACATCACAAATCAGGGGAATGGAGAATCTCTTGAGCCAGCCAATTTCAACTCACCAGGTCAGATTGTTATCGCGGGACACAAAAATGCAATTTTGCAAGGAATAGAATTAGCCAAATCCAAAGGAGCAAAGCGTGCAATTATGCTGCCCATGAGCATTCCTTCACATTGTTCTCTAATGAAACCGGCAGCTGAAAGATTACAGTTGCAATTGCAACACGTTACGCTGCAAGCGCCCAACATCCCAATTCTACATAATACTGATGTGAAATCACATTCAGATCCAGCGACAATCAAAGAAATTCTTGCTCAACAGCTCATAAGACCGGTACATTGGGTAGACACTGTCCGGGCTTTTGCGGCCGCTGAAATCACGCATGTTATCGAATGTGGCCCTGGTAAGGTATTGGCTGGATTGAATAAACGAATCGATCAAAGTTTACAACAATTGCCACTGACTGATAGTGAAGCAATCAAGCGAGCGATTAACGATGTAAGGATTCTATGAACAATGTTTATTTGCAGCAAATCATCATGACTCTAAGTAAGGAGTATGATCTTGGAAAATAAGATTGCTTTAGTAACTGGCGCTAGCCGGGGAATCGGGCAAGCTATTGCATTAAAACTAGGACAGCTTGGTGCGGTAGTTATCGGTACAGCAACTAGCGAAAGTGGCATGACTGCCATTAATCAATATTTGGATAAGGCGGGCATTAAAGGCTCCAGTGTCGTTTTAAACGTGAATGATGCGGAGCAAATCAACCATGCTATTCAAACTATACGTGAAAAATTTGGTGAAGTGGATATATTAGTGAATAACGCCGGGATTACACGTGATAATTTGCTGGTTCGTATGAAAGATGAAGAATGGGATGAAATTATGGAAACTGATTTAAAATCAGTTTTTCGGTTAAGCCGCGCGGTTCTTCGCGCAATGATGAAGGCTCGATATGGTCGTATCATTAATATTTCTTCTGTTGTCGGTGCAATGGGGAATACGGGGCAAACGAACTATGCAGCTGCTAAAGCAGGAATATTTGGGTTTAGTAAATCATTGGCGCGTGAAGTAGGTAGTCGCAATATTACCGTCAACTGTGTTGCCCCAGGCTTCATCGATACGGATATGACGCGTTCCCTGCCGGATGAGTTTCAACAAAACTTGATTCAGCATGTTCCCTTGGGGCGATTGGGGCGGCCTGAAGAAGTTGCTTCAGCCGTTGCATTCCTCGCCTCGTTTGCAGCAGGCTATATTACGGGCACAACGCTACATGTTAATGGTGGAATGTATATGGATTAGCACATAGATAAATAGAAATTAATTCAATTAATTGTGGAAGTAAATTAATCTCAAAAAAATTTTATAATGTAACACCGAATAAAACTAAGCAATAGTTACATCCTGTACCATGTTTCGATTTTGTTGACATGTAAAATTTGTTAGAATAAATAAGTTTTTCTTACCTGAGAAGGAAATACCTAGATGGAAAATATTGAGCAGCGGATTAAAAAAATTGTAGCTGAGCAACTTGGCGTTAATGAAGCAGAAGTCAAGAATGAATCATCTTTTGTCAATGATTTGGGCGCAGATTCGCTTGACACAGTGGAATTGGTTATGGCATTAGAAGAAGAGTTCGAGTGCGAGATTCCGGATGAACAAGCTGAAAAAATAAATACCGTGCAGGAAGCGATTGACTACGTTACCGCCAACACGAGTGCTGGTTAAGTTCCTGGTTTTTTATATGTACATGGAAGTGGAGTAATTTTGTCCAAACGTAAGATAGTGGTGACCGGATTGGGTATCGTGTCGCCTGTTGGAAACACAATTTCAAGTGCATGGGAGAGCATTATTGCGGGAAAATCTGGTATTACCAGGATTTCCCGCTTTGATGCGTCTGGTTTTACTTCACAGATTGCTGGCGAAGTAAAAGATTTTGATATTCACCAATATCTCTCAGCAAAAGAAGCACGCCGCATGGATATTTTTATTCATTATGGTATGGCTGCAGCTATACAAGCAGTTAAAGATGCGGGTATCGATGAGATTTCTCAGTTAGATGCGGAAAGGATCGGTGTAAATATCGGTTCGGGTATTGGCGGATTGTCGATGATTGAGAGTACCGACATCGCATATCATGCGGGTGGGCCACGTAAAATATCCCCCTTTTTTATACCCAGCACTATCATTAACATGATTGCGGGAAATTTATCCATCATGTATGGCTATAAAGGCCCCAACCTAGCCATCGTGACAGCATGTACTACTGCTACGCACAGTATAGGTCACTCAGCGCGCATGATTGAATATGGTGATGCCGATATCATGGTGTGTGGTGGTGCCGAATCTTGTGTAACGCCCCTTGCTATTGGCGGGTTTGCCGCCGCTAAAGCTTTGTCAGTTCACAATGATGAACCAGAAATTGCAAGCCGCCCTTGGGACATCGATCGTGATGGTTTTGTCCTGGGTGAAGGTGCCGGAGTTTTAGTATTGGAAGAAATAGAACATGCCAAGCGCCGCGGCGCTAAAATTTATGCTGAATTAGCTGGTTTTGGCATGAGCGCAGATGCATTTCATATGACAGCACCTTGCGACGATGGTGAAGGTGCTGCACGTTGTATGTCTAACGCATTGAAAAATGCCGAAATCAATACCGCAGAAGTGGATTACGTTAATGCACACGGCACATCTACACCATTAGGTGACATTGCCGAGACCATTGCGGTCAAACGCTGTTTTGGTAACCATGCAAGTAAACTTGCTGTTAATTCTACAAAATCAATGACAGGGCATTTATTGGGTGCCGCTGGTGGTGTAGAAGCTATTTTTTCAGTACTGGCGACGTACCATCAAATTGCCCCGCCGACCATTAATCTTGTCAATCAAGATCCGCAATGTGATCTTGATTATATCCCTAACACTGCTAGAAATATGAGTATTAAAGTTGCATTGTCAAACTCCTTCGGGTTTGGAGGAACCAACGGAACGCTCGTTTTCCGCCGTATATAAATTTTATCCATTGGCGCATGCAAAAGCTAAAACGCCTACTTTTTTCTGGGATATTGATAGCCATTTTGCTTGTTTCATGGCTCTATCTTCATGTTCATTCAAGTGTTAGCCTACCTGCAATTCCTTATGATATGTCTATTCCGGCTGGTGCCAATCTGAAGCAAGTTTCTCAGCAACTAGAAGATGCCGGGGTTATCCTGAACAAATGGACATTTATACTATTGGCACGCTATCAGAATCAGGAATCTGCAATCAAAGCGGGTGATTATAGATTTAAGGAAAATCTTACTCAGGTTGCATTATTAAGGGCTCTGATCAAAGGTGATGTGATACAAAATGAAATAAGATTCATTGAAGGGTGGACATTTGCTCAAATCAGGCAAGTATTGAATGAGCATCCAACAATTAGGAATTTTACGACTGGATTGAGTGATCAGGAAATTCTACGCGTAATAGGTGCAGTTGAAACCTCCGCTGAAGGTTTGTTTTTCCCTGATACTTATTATTTTGTTAGAGATAGTAGTGATATAGAAATTTTGCAACGCGCCTACCAGAATATGCAAAATCACTTGGAGAGTAGTTGGATAGCTCGTGCAGAATCATTACCATTAACCACGCCTTATGAGGCGCTGATACTGGCTTCCATTATAGAAAAAGAAACCGGCTTGGAAAGTGATCGCGCTGAAATAGCTGGTGTGTTTATCAACCGGTTACGCAAAGGCATGCGTTTACAAACTGACCCAACCATTATTTATGGTTTGGGTGAACAGTTTGACGGTAATTTGCGCAAAAAGGACTTGTTAATCGACCAGGAATATAATACTTATACGCGTTCTGGCCTGCCGCCGACTCCCATTGCCATGCCAGGTCTTGCCTCGATCCGCGCAGCCCTTAATCCAAGCGAAACGGATGCGCTCTATTTCGTTGCAAAAGGTAATGGAGAATCTCAGTTTTCAACCAATTTGACAGATCATAATAAAGCAGTAAATAAATACCAGAAGCAACAAAAATAACATTATGCTGCCATTAATCAAGCGTCACTTTTGACCTGTGAGCTACATGATACAATTTTCCATCGTAGTGCCCACGCTGAATGAATCCGAGAATATTGATTTACTTTTAACCCGCATCTTTGCATTGGATTTTGTTCCAGATTCTTTTGAAGTAATTATTGTTGACGACGGCTCAACCGATGGTACTCCGAATAAAGTACTTAACTGGGCAAATCGATCAAATGTTCGATTGATCGAACGGCGAGAAACACCGGACTTAACTGCTTCGATACTATCAGGCGTTGCTGCGGCTAATAGTGATGTCATCGTTGTTATGGATGCCGATCTCAGTCATCCGCCTGAGCAATTACCAGCTATCGTTGCCCCGATATTAAATGATTCTCATGATGTGGTCGTTGGAAGTCGGTATATTGCGGGAGGCAGTACCGAAAATTGGCCATTGTATCGACAGTTCTTATCTCGCGTGGGTGGATGGATAGCGCGACCCATCTGTGATGTGAATGATGCCACATCCGGTTTTTTTTCATTTCGCAGGGATCTGGCCAAAAACATTTCAAGTCATGCACATGGTTACAAGATTTTGCTCGAACTACTCATGGCTAACCAAGGGAAAATTCGTGTAACAGAGATACCAATTTGTTTTCGCGATCGTACCTACGGCACTTCAAAGCTATCATTATTTCACCAGCAAGCTTATATACAACGTTTGATCACGTTAGCCGGAGGAACGGCCACGATCAATACGGCAGGACGTTTTGCAGCAGTTGGACTGTTAGGTGTATTAATAGATGCTTTTGTTTTTCATTGGATGATCAGCCGTGAAGCTGGGCTTGCTCTGTCCCACTTCATCAGTTTTTTTGTTGCAGCAACCTTCAACTATGCCCTTAACTCAAAGTGGTCATTTCGTGAACATCATGAAGGCTGTTTACGCTGGCACCAATTTGGTCGATTTTTAACCGTTGGCGCACTCGCGTTATTATTACGCGGAGGCGTGCTGGCTTTTCTGGTTTATGTTTGGCATGTCCCGCCTCTATTAGCCATTTTCCCGGCTATAGTTACTACAGCAGCGGTAAACTTCTTGGGTTCGGCTTTTTATGTGTTCCCCAATAAAAAAAACCTTCCCTCACTGGAAATACGCTGGCGTACAGCGGCAATTGGCATTGTATTGTTCGCCATATTGTTGCGGCTGGTTTATTTCGGTTTGGCGCAACTCATCCCAGATGAAGCTTATTATTGGCAATATGCGCAACACATGGATCTCAGTTTTTATGATCATCCCCCCGCAGTTGCTTGGTTAATCTGGCTTGGTACATCAATTCTAGGACACAATGAATTCGGTGTCCGCATTGGTGCACTTCTCTGTGGTTTTATCACAATGGGGTATCTGTATGCATTGGCCCAGAATTTGTACGATAAATCCACTGCAATGTGCACTTTGTTACTGCTAGTTATCTTGCCACTCGGATTTTCCACTGGCTTGTTAATGACACCCGATGCGCCACTTTTTGCAGCGTGGGCAGCAACCCTCTATTACATGGAACGCGCGCTAGTCGCTCACCAAAATACGGCTTGGCTAGGAATGGGAGTTGCGTTCGGTCTTGGGCTGCTATCGAAATACTCGCTGGGGTTACTGGGGTTAGCCGCATTGGTGTTTGTAATTATAGATCCGGCAGCACGCCGTTGGATGAAACGTCCACATCCTTATTTAGCAGCACTACTGGCATTGCTTCTCTTTTCGCCGGTAATTATCTGGAACTATCAAAATGATTGGGCGTCTTTTGCATTCCAGTCGAATCGG
Organism: Nitrosomonas sp.; assembly: GCF_022842015.1. GTDB lineage: Bacteria > Pseudomonadota > Gammaproteobacteria > Burkholderiales > Nitrosomonadaceae > Nitrosomonas. The sequence continues at coordinate 10,758 of NZ_JALHQJ010000008.1, forward strand.
GTATTGGCAGATGACTATAAATTTGCAGTCCATTTATTCATTCTCCACATTATCATTTTATTAACCCCTATTGGTTTTCTTGCAGCAATATTCGCCTTATTTTTTATCAAGCGACCAGAATCTCAGCTTCTCGAACGCAGGCGCCATTTGTTTGTACAAGTTTTCGCCGGTATTCCAGTATTCGTTTGTTTCATGCTCAGTACTTTTGATGCACCCCGATTTCATTGGACCGCACCGATCTGGCTTGCCCTATTACCAACCATTGCATGGATGATTGTTCATGCCGACCATCTGAGCACTCTGTTCAAGCGCATTCAAATAACATGGCGACCGACCATTATTGCTTGCATCTTTGGTTACGCCTTTGTGCTGCATTTTGTGGTGCTGGGAATACCAGGTATACCCTATCATTTATTCACAGAACATTATTTCTGGCGTGAAACCGCCGCTGAGATCGAGAAAATTGCAGCTGAAGTCAGAAATCAAACGAACCAGGAACCCATCATTGTGGGCATGAGCAAATGGTCTGTTGCCAGTGCGCTATATTTTTATACGCACGGTAATGCCAAGTTGGATATCCGTTCACGTAATATGTTCGGCGATAGTGGGGCCATGTATGAATTCTGGTTTCCTCTCCAAAACCCCACTGATCGACCGATCATTCAGGTTGGCATGAAACGTCGCCATTTAGAAAAAATACGACCAGACATTGATGTTAAAGGAATGCTTAATCACCCCGGCGCGGTTGAATATCGTGTAATCGAACGCCATGGTGAGCCTGTGCGTCGGGTATATTACCGCATTTCCCAGGGATTTAAAGGAGTTAATTAGGGTTTCCTGGGATACAGGAAACTATTCAAAAAAAGTTGATAGTTCATTTTGTCTTCTTTAACTCGAATTGTAATGCTAAAGGTCTTATGCGCGAGCATGCAGGTGTGCTAATCAAAAATACAAGTAGCGAAAATAAGAATGTAGAAAGTGTGCGACTATTGATCTCATTTCCGGTTGGATTATCGAATGGCAAGAACAGCGAGATTTCACTATTTTAATAGAGAAGATCAAGTCACCGGAGCTTGTTTGCATTCACTTCATGTTTTTATGACGATTGACAAAAATTGACTACTTAACTTCCAAATAACCGAATGACATTTTGAGATTAGCGTGCTGGAAATGCAATTTAAGGCTTGCGGCCCGTTACAATGCTATAGTATCCGAAAGCTTGATGGACTTGAACTTCCTCAAATCCTATTTCCGTTAACATTGAATACAACTCTTGACCAGAATACTGTTTTCCTTCGGTCCAGCCCATCATCATCATACTAAATGCTGCAGGGGCAAAAGGGCCTGTTTTTTTATCATCATAGAGCATTTCATGGATCACGATCCGTCCGCCAACTTCAAGGCTGTTGAAACTCTTTGCCGTTAGAAAGTGGCATTTTTCTGGGGGCCAATCGTGATAAATATTTGAGAAAAAATGTAAATCTGCGGAAGGCCAATGATCGCTCCAAATGTTGGTTTCTTGTGTCTTAATTCGTTCCTGTAAACCATACTGATTGATATATTCTTGAGCTACTTCGCATACCTGAGCAAAATCCATAAAGATTACTTTCAAGTTGGGTAGCTTTGATGCTGCACCAATCGAGTGAGCCGCAGAACCTCCTGCAACGTCAAGCATCAGACGATTTTGAGAAAAATCCAAAACTTCGGGCCAAACGAACGCTGACGAAATACTAGTACTATGCATGCCGCGAGTAAAGCGACGCAGCAATTCGATTTGTTCTTCGTGAGTCTTGAAAATATCACCGCCTCCGTAAGCTTGTGGAGAATCTGTAAAAACTGCTTTTTCCAGACTTTCAAAGGAGGATACCTGGTAATTGTCAATCATCAGATCCCAGAAAAAACCGAAATAATTAGGACTATTCTCTAGCAGGTATTCCTCTGACACCGCAGTCAGAAAATAATGTCCTTCTTGCAAAGACAGGAAACCCAAGGCAGTAGCTGCCGTTAAAATTGCTTCTGCCGGGCGTTGCTTGATATTTAGTGCGTTGCAAATATCAGTTAAGGTACGCGGGCTCTCTGCCAGTAACGGAAATATTTTTAACCGATGCGCTAGTAATAATGCAGGATAACCATAAACTGCAAAGACTACATCCCATAGCGGACGATCATCAACTCTCGGTACTGGGTTGTTGGGAAAGGTATTTTGTACCATCAATCCTCCTTTTATTTGTTAGACGCTTGGAACTGCTATGCAGCGTGACTCAAGATATTTTTAGTTAAGAAGCTTGCTTGGATTTCTCCGCTTCGAGCAAGCGCTTAATATTCTGCACCGTGCGTTCGGCACCATCCTTGATCGCAACGCGAACCAGTCCTTCAAAAGGTCGCATAATCGGTAGAATTTCAAGCAGTTCAAAAGAAAACGTCAGTTTGGTCGAGCGCTCAGGATTGATCGCTTGTAATTCATACGTGCAGCGAAATGGATCAGATATTCCGAGAAGTGTTAGGCGTGCACCGGGTTCGTAAGCGGATATCTTGAATTTGGATTCTGTGCGGCGTCCTTGATCAATACGTACTTGTCGTCCTTCAGTTCCTAACTGCACCGGGCCGAGAGTGATTTTTTCTAGCTCTTTAACTTCGGGAGACCATTGGGGATAATTCTCAAATAGACCGTCTGCGAGATACTGGAATACTGCGGAGGCTGAATGCTCTACTATAGTATGCGCCTTACCTACGACCGGTTCAGTAGAGCCTAAGTTGAGCATGGAACCTAAATTAAACATATCGCTTAACCCTTACTGACTAATAAACATCCAATTACGTTATTGATCACGATGAATTCAAACGTTAAACGAATAAGGCATCAATTACAAGTGCTATATCGGTATAGTGGCTGATAAAGAAGAATTCTGATTTTAAGAAACTGATGGGGTGTTTGCAGAAGTGTGAGTTATATGACTTGTTGCTTAGTAAAATCTTTGATGCGGAATCCCAGCAACCACAAAGCGGCAAAATAGCTCGAAGCGCCCATGATTATTATCCAGCTTAATCGGCCGATGCGAGTCATGGTGGAATCGGTCAACCAGGAGGTGTCACTCCCTGTCGTGAACCATAAAACAATTCCCATGCTTGCCAAAGCGATCAGTATTTTGACAAAGAAATTAAGCCATCCAGGTTGCGGTTGATAGATTTTGTGGCTGCATAATTTATAGTACAACAGCCCCGCATTCAAGCAGGCGCCTAGCCCAATGGCTAACGCGAGCCCGGCGTGTTTGAATGGAATGATAAAGGCAAGATTCATAAGTTGTGTAGCGATCAGCGTGATCACGGCGATTTTGACGGGAGTTTTGATGTTCTGTCGTGCATAAAATCCCGGTGCAAGTACCTTAACCAGAATTAATCCGAGCAGTCCAATGCTGTATGCAATCAATGCTTCACGCGTCATCCATACATCGTGCTCAGTAAAGGCGCCATGGTAAAAAAGTGTTGTGATCAAAGGTGTTGCCAATAGTGCCAGTGCGAGTGCTGCGGGTAAGGTCAGCAACATCGTCATTCTTAGACCCCAATCCAGCAGGCGGGAATATTCTTCAGTGCTGTTATTATTGTAATGCCGCGCCAAGGACGGTAGTAGTATGGTACCTAATGCGACGCCTAGCAGGCCAGCAGGGAATTCCATTAAGCGATCGGCATAGTAGAGCCAGGATACACTGCCCGTAACCAGTAAAGAAGCGAATATGGTATTGATCAACAGACTGATTTGGCTGACCGATACACCGAAAACCGCTGGGCCCATTAGTTTGATTACTCGCCAGGCGCCCGTATCTCGATTGCGGAAACGAATGCGTGGCAATAATTTGAGGCGTAGTAGGAATGGTATCTGGAATACAAGTTGTAGTATGCCACCGATAAAAACTGCCCAAGCTAGTGCAAGAACCGGGGGGTCGATAAGTGGCGTGAGCCACAATGCACAACCGATAAATGACAAATTTAATAATGCAGGTGTGATTGCAGGCACATTAAACCTGCCATAGGTATTGAGTATGCCACCTGCTAATGCGACCAAGGAAATGAATAAAATGTAAGGAAATGTAATCTGCAGTAGTTCAACTGTCAGATTGAATTTTTCCGGGTCAGCAGAGAACCCCGGTGCGCTGGCATAGATGATGAATGGGGCTGTCACGATTCCCACCAGCGTGACAACAAACAGCGTGATGCCCAAAAGCATGGTGATATGATCAATCAACTCGCGCGTTTCTTCGGGTGTTCGGGTATTCTTGTATTCTGCGAGGATCGGAACGAATGCCTGGGAAAATGCGCCTTCGGCAAATAATCGCCGCAGTAGATTGGGAATCCGGAAGGCGACAAAAAAAGCATCTGTTGCCATTCCTGCCCCAAAAATACGAGCAATCATAATATCCCGCACAAAACCGAGAATGCGCGATACGAAAGTCATGCTGCTGATCGCAGCGAGCGCTTTAAGTAAATTCAATGGTATTTATCTTTTCCTGGCGGCGGGCAGAAGATTGAACAGCGCTGTTAAATTTATATTATCTAGACTCTATTAGTGAGTGTGTTTGCTAACGAAAAAATAATTATTTAAAAAGACCACCTAATTTTCCTAACAAGCCTGACTCGGACCAATTCCATTGCAGGCAGTATTCCGCACCCAATTTCGGGTTTTTGATATCAGCTGCAATGGTTGTTTGCCCAGTTACTATCGGCGGCAGTAAATCTTGTTCTTTACCACCATGCCTGCAGAAAAAACGAGCAGTAGAAACGGCGCGGCCTTCAGGCAATTGTACTGTCATATGCAGATGTTGTGTGTCATCATCGATCACGTGAGAAAGCGTGCCTTGGCTTTGTGTAAAAGCGCCTTGATATTCGTAGGTTAATGTCAGATCGGCGCCATCGATTAATTTTAATTCGGGCGGAATTCTCATGCAAACGTGATAGTTCCCATTTTCTTTTTGTTGATCATCTGGTTGTCCATGGTTGATTCTGAAATTGCTGATACTGCCAATCGCGCGAATATTTTTAAACCAGTATTCTGAATTATCGACATGGCATGCGGTTGTCATCTGCGTTTGTGTCAATGTTGCTTTATTGCCGCCATTATCATGAACGGTTAATAATTTTTTTAAATCTGAAATGGTGTAAGCAGATTTGTTTTGTCTGAATTGATCAAGAATCAGCAGCGCTGCACAAATCGTAAAAATTAATCCAACAACGAAAAATGGGGTAAGCAGTGCAACCAATGCACCAAAGACAATGATCAAGACATTGATGTAAAAAATCAGCTGGTTGGGTTTGTTAAACATTCAAAGCTCCTTAGATTATCAAGCATATTCTTATAGTATTTTTTGCAGCGCTGAGTTTAACAGAGAGCCGCAAGCAAAAAAAGCAACAAAGAAATCAACAATTGTTTAACAATTTGGGGTTATTATTATGATCCGATCTTATTCATCTTTTTTATGGAGAGAAAATCATGTCGAAAAAAATCATTAAACCTATTTCGATTGCTTTAGGCACAGCATTAGTTACCAGTTTAGCAGCAACCAACTTGAGTGCTGAGACACAGAGTAATCCGTTTGCAATGAGTGAGCTTTCCAGTGGTTACATGCTGGCGTATGGAGACAGTGCAAAAAAAGCCGGGCAAGAAGGGCAGGCTGACGGCAAGAGTGAAATGAAAAAGGATATGGAAGGCAAGTGTGGTGAAGGTAAATGTGGCAGCAAGAATAAAATGAAGCAAAATATGGAAGGCAAAGACGACGGTAAGAATGCTGAAGGTGAAGGTAAATCCGGTGAAGGTAAGTGAGATTCTAAAAAGTAATCTTTTTAATCTATGAGCAGAAATCATTATCCTGTTCATGGTGTGGGTCTTGGTCTGCGGCGATCGATGATAGGTTCGCTGGCAGATCAAATTCCGCAGCAGGTGAATTTCTGGGAAGTTGCGCCAGAAAACTGGCTAGGTGTCGGTGGACGCTACGGAAAGAGGTTGCGTGAACTGACCGAGCAATTTCCTTTTATTTGTCATGGATTATCACTTTCAATCGGTGGGCCGTCGCCATTGGATGAAGCTTTTCTGCACCGTTTGAAAAGATTTTTTAAAGAGCACCGCATCTGCTATTACAGCGAACATCTCAGCTATTGCAGTGACGATGGGCATCTGTATGATTTAATGCCGATACCTTTCGCTGAGGAAGCGGTGCATTATGTAGCGAACCGTATTCGTTATGTGCAAGACATTCTGGAGCGGCGTATCGCAGTGGAGAATGTATCCTACTATGCAACTCCCGGTCAGCAGATGGAAGAAATTGATTTTTTGAATGCTGTGTTGCAGGAAGCGGATTGCGATCTATTGCTTGATGTCAATAATATTTATGTCAATAGCATCAATCATCGCTACGATGCCGAAGCATTTTTGCGCGAATTGCCGGCTGAACGCATTCGTTACATTCATGTTGCCGGGCATTATCAGGAAGCGGAAGACCTCATTGTTGACACGCATGGCGCGGATGTCATAGATCCCGTTTGGCGGTTACTCGAGAAAGCCTATCAGCATTTTGGCGTCATTCCGACTTTGCTGGAGCGTGATTTCAATCTGCCGCCACTGATAGAAATGCTGCAAGAAGTGGATATTATTCATGCACTACAGTCAAAATGGTTGACGCAACCTGGTGATTACCTACAACACGGCTGATCGTCCCGAATTTGTACGGCAGCAATATTTTTTTGCGGCGCATATCCGCGATCCGGAAAACAATCCCTGCCCTGAAGCACTCGAAGAACGGCGCTTGAAAATATACCGCGAGCTGTTCTATAACAACGTGGAAGGTTATATCGCCAATAGCTTTCCGGTATTACGTCAAATTATGTTGGATAAACCCTGGCATGCAATGATTCGGGATTATTTTGCTAGGCACTTGTCACGTACGCCATTATTTCCGGAAATGCCGCGCGAGTTTCTGAAATATTTGGAACTTGAGCGCACAGCGCAACCAGATGATCCGCCATTTATTCTGGAACTGGCTCATTATGAGTGGGTTGAACTAGCGCTTTCAATATTGGATGAAAAAGTAGAAGAAGCGAGAATAAATCCAGAAGGTGGCTTGCTTGATGGGATCCCGGTGATTTCCCCGTTAGCCTGGCCATTGAGCTATCGTTTTCCGGTACACAAAATCAGCCCGGATTTTCAGCCAAGAGTACCCGGAGCGACGCAAACACATTTAATTGTTTATCGAGATGCCGATTTTGACGTGCATTTTATTGAGATTAATGCAGTAACCGCTCGGTTGCTGCAGTTGATTAGTCGCAATGATCACAAATCTGCACGGACATTATTGCAACAAATAGCTGTTGAGTTGAAACATGCGCAACCCGATATTGTCATCCGCGGCGGACTGGGAATATTGAATGATTTGCGGAAACGTCAGGTGATTTTAGGGATTTACATTTAATACACAAAAAGTGCAATATGAGTGATGGGGATAACTCCTCTGTAGCGGAGAAGTTATCCTGGGAGCTACTTTTAATTGTTTACTTTGATAAAATTGCCGTTCTGCTTGATCCAGACATCTCCGGTGTAAGCATCATTAATCGTCATGGCGTCCGTTGCAAAACAATCCGTTACACCCTCTGTTCTATAAGTTCCCTTGGTGAAATATTTAACCGGAGGAGTGAGCACAATGCCATCGACAGGCAGACCAGCCAATGTATTCGTGAGAGGAGTTGTAATATCGAGACAAAGATCAGAGTTTACGACCAAATTAGCTATTTCGGCAGGTGCATTGATAGTGCAATGCTTCACGTTCGCTGCAGCATCGACAATAGCTTGGAATGGGTTAGGTAATCCGGGAATGCTGGTTGACAAACCCTCAATACTTGATGAAGTAATGGTGTTGCTGCCCAGCAAAGAAATGCCACTGGCAGTTGTTTGTTGCGGCACTTTGCAAAGATTGGTATTCGTCAGATCTGGAGCTTGAACACACGCACCATTAGTGGTCATTGTGACTACATTGCCACTTTGACTATAACTGACGCCAGCCAGCGCATTGGTGATGTCGCAGGCGGCGATGCCACTATTACCGCCCGAATTGTTAATTTGAGTAATCAGGCTGGATAAAGTGTTGATCAATGTAGGACTATTCCCCCAAGGACCTCCCATCACATAAACGTTGTTGTCATTTTTGTTAACACCCGCGTAGACATTAGATTCCGGATAATAGCGGAATAACCAGGGCTCAATGTTTTGTGTTGCTTGGTGACTGGGAAAGGTTTCCCGATGTGTATTTTCAGCCCAGTTAAGCAGTTTCTCGGTGTCACTGGCAGTCGTAGCAAAAACGGAATAAATGTTCCCAAGTAAAGCGAAGGTGCAAGTAAATAAAATAATCTGTTTCATGTTAATAATCTCCGGTTGCTTTGATAATAAGATAACTATTCGGATGAATGGGTTAATTGATTAAAATGCAAGAAATGATGAAAGGCGATTTTATATGTAATGTTTCCCAGTCGAAGGCGAGATATAGCTATAAAAGAGGGGGTAATTCTTGCCAATAAAGTGTTTTTATTAATACACCTTGGTAGCTAGTTGGAGTAGTTTGGAACTGAAATCGAGTCCGGATTTCCGTGCAATCGCTAAATTAATTTCGAACACAATTTTTTCATTGACTAGGTTCATGTTGATGATGACGCCGTGGGATATGGCATTAGAACTATCAGCTAAGGTAAGAATAGGGTTATTCTGTAACGTGCTTAAAATACTGGATAGATTGTAGCTGCCCGAGTTAGAAAAAAATATGGCCTGACAATCTTCTAATCGCTCTGGATTGCTTATTCGCAACACCTTGATTGTACGTTTATCAACCGATCTATTTTGTAACTTATCGATTTCATTGCCGAAATAGTCTTCGCCATAAATACAGAGATGAATAATATTATTCGTGCTTTTGGGCCAATCTGTGAATGCAATAAAGTTATAAATAAAAGCTGCTTTGACTTGATATTCCAGGATGTTGTCAGCTTTGGCGACGGAGTGGGAAATAGGCAGGCCATAGCCTAACCATAAAGCTAAAATAATGTAGCAGACACATCGACTGATCAATGTGCATGGAAGCCTGAAGAGTCGGTAAAGAAATTGCATGTCGACGTTTTCTGTTAGAAGCGCCATTGCGCCCCTGCGTATACTCCACGTGGAATAACCACGGGCACTAAAGGAATGAAGTCAGATACATACTCCCTATGATTTTGACTAAATAGATTTTGGCCGACGACGAAAAGCTCCGTATTTTTTGTTGGCCGGTATACCAGTTTTGCATCCATGGTAGCGTAGCCAGGGATATTGTAAATCGAGACACCACTGGTATAACGTAACCAAAGATTGAATTGCAATTTTTCAGACAGATCGTAATTGGAACGCACCGACAATAGATGTTGGGGGTTTGCTTTTTTTAAACCGCCTGCGGTTGGGTTAGTACTACTTAGAAGGCTATTCGAAGAAAAATCTATATTGATGAAACTGTAGTTACCTTGCAGGCGCCAATTATCTCTTGGTTTCCAGTCAATAGATGTTTCATAACCATAAGTCAGTGCAGATCCCTGATTATTAATCATAAGAGGCTGTAACAGTTGTATTGGCAATCCTGTGCTGAGCGATAATGCACCAAAGCTTAGATCACGCAATTGACTGTAGTCGTTGATGAACCCCGTCATATCGATAGAAGCTTGTGGAGAGAACTGATACCGGTATCCTAGTTCATACGCGATCAGTTTTTCTGAATTGAGTTTATTATTGCCGAATAATGTCGCTGTGATCGGAAAAGGCAAGTTAGGTAAGTCCAATCCGGCAGCTGATAGAGAGGATGTTACATCAATCTTGCCATCGATTTCGCCACGAGAAGGCGTTCGTACGGCACGAGATACTGCCATCCAAATTGAATTCTCAGTATTAGGCATCCACATTAGCCGCGCATTGGGTTGTATTTCCATGCCGGTAAAATCGTTATGTTCGAATCGACTGCCTATTGTGAATAACAAGCGATCCGGTATCAGCGTGATATCATCGCGGATGAAAGTGCTGGGCAAATGATTCGTGCGCATACGAGGGGAAAATGTCACTAAATTGGTAGCGTCAAGTGTGTTGTGATACAGCCGGTAATTGGCTCCCCATGTTAGTTGATGCCGATCGAATAGCTGAAAACGATACTGAGTGTCGATGTCAAAGCTCTCGGCATCAAATTTTCCTATGGGCTGTAAATTTGCAGAAGTACGATCATAATAAACCTGCAGCATGAACGATGATTGTTCAGAAATGGCTCGGTCCCAGCGAAAGCGTACATTTCCACCTTCGCTACGTCCACGCACCTGACCTGTTGGGTTGGTCGAGAGGTAAGTAGCCTCTTTATCTAAAGTACTTCCGCTGAAATTGGAGAAATAATCACCCTGTAAGGTAAATTGATCCATGCCACGGTTATGGTCAAAGCGGAATCCACCTCTGGCCGAATGCCATTGATCGTTAGCATTTTCTCCGGATAACGTTTGGGTTTGGTCTCTGGTGAATCCTTTGGCATAGACACGGAAAGGCGTTTCTTCATTCACCATGCCGCCGTAGCGTGCACCTATAAAACCGTGTTCAAAACTTCCTCCGCCGGCAGTGATGAGCGTACCTTGTGTATCGGCGGCTCTTTTGGTGATAATGTTAATAACGCCATTGATTGCATTGGATCCCCAGGAAGTTGCCGCAGGGCCACGGATCACTTCGATACGTTCAATGTCTTCTATCAGCGTATCTTGCTGTTCCCAAATCACACCGGAAAATATCGGAGAATAAACGCTACGCCCGTCCATCAGAACTTGTAATTTGTTAGCATAAACACCATTAAAACCACGGATACTGACTGCCCATTTATCGGTGCCGACACGTTCCACTTGCACCCCAGGTGCCATCCGCAATGCGTCGGGAATACTCGTGGCGCCAGACCGGCGTATATCATCCTGTGTAATTACAAAAATAGCCGATGCTACCTGGGAAAGCTTCTGTGGGGTCCTGGAGACCGTGGTGACCTTGACATTCATCAGCTCGTCGATACTCAGGTTCAGGAATTGATTATCAGCAGATGGATTTCCCGCAATGGTAAGTTTTGCAAAACAACCCAGAAGGATGAAGGTTGATAAATTCAGAATCAGGGTTTTGGACATATTTTGATTCATCTAACGAGTTGATTACAGTAAATTGATTTGAGGGTGTTCTCATGGACGCTGTCAGCCAAGCCTGCTATTCAGAGCTATGAGATTTTTACATAATATATAGGCGGCCTAAAACGAGATCTGACTAATAAAAAGCATATATTTCTAGAAACTGTATGAATCTATACAGTGGTGGGAGGTGTCAGCTTAGGGCGCTGATATTTGACAAGAACACAGTCAGTTACTGATAGACCTTGGTGGCTAGCTGGACTAGCTTGGAACTGAAATCCAATCCGGATTTTCATGCGATCGCTAAATTAATTTCGAACACAATTTTCTCTGCTCAGCAGATTCATGTTAATTGCGACACCCTTGGTTGTGGCATTTGGAGTATCTGCCAGTGTCAGTATCGGTTCGTTGGGAAGGTTATCCAAAATGCTTGCTAAGTTGTGACCGGCAGATTTTTCTCGGTAGATGCAGGCGCAGCCAGAAGTTTATCTTTTAGCGATAGATAGATTCGATTTCGTCCTGCATTTTTGGCTGCATATAGTGCTTTGTCGGCCGCATTGACGAGATGATCTTCGTTTTTTATACCGGCTTCCTTGAAAGCAACGCCAATACTTATCGTGATTTGAATATGAACTTCGCCGATGTTGATTTGTTGCTGACTTATTTGATGACGAAGTCTTTCTGCAAAAAGGATAGATGATTTTACATCCGTATTTCCTAGCTGACATACAACTAGAAATTCTTCTCCTCCCATGCGACAAAAGGTATCACCTTTACGTGCGGTTTTTCGAATAATGGCAGATACTTCTTTAAGTACTTTATCGCCTATTGAGTGACCATAGTTGTCATTGATTTTTTTAAAATGATCAATGTCGATGAGCATGACCGCCATCAATTGACCGGTTCGGTTGGCGACACTCCATGTCTCAGACAGTGTTTCCATACCAGAGCGCCGGTTGGGTAATTCTGTCAGCATATCGGTCAGGGCATAGTATTCTAATTTACGATTGGTAACCGCTAATTCAGCGGCAAAGCGCTTGAGTTGCTCGCGGTCCTGTTCCCACGCTTCCTGTAATTGCCGGTAGTGCCAGGCTGCTCGCAATCTGGCCCGGAAAGCCCTAATATTGATGGGTTTGGTCACATAGTCGTCAACGCCCGCATTAAATGCTTTAATAACTTCTTCTTCATCTTCGATACTAGTGAGCATAATGACGTATAAGTTTTGTCCCCATTCAGTTGCTCGTAATGATTTGGTTAATTCAAGACCATTCATGATGGGCATCATCCAATCGGTGATGACTATGTGCGGCAATACCTCCATCGCAAGTGCTAATGCCTGTTGACCATCATTGGCGGTATACACAGTGTGACCCAGAACGTTGGAGAGTAATTCCTTGGAAAGAATAAGATTGGTTGGGTCATCTTCAACCAGGAGTATTCGTAGTGAAGCGGCGTTGGTTGCGTCTTCCGGCCGTGGCGCGGCTGCGCTCATCATTTTATGAAAGGATGGAAGTTGTTCCTGGGCTGTTATTTTAAGTATCTTCCCCCATGTATGCCATTCCCCTATGATTTGGTCGATAAAGTTGCCAAATGTTTCGGTATCCAGACCGATTTTACCACCCAGTAGTAACAGTCCTGAAATGCGCTGATTACGCTCCGATTCCTTGGTTAATGCAAAGTCAGCAATCTGTTTCGCCAAGTAAAGCTGATGCAGAATTTGGTAAGGTCGAGAACCTTCAGAAAAACCAGATTCGTCAGGCGCTTCATGATAGTAAATCGGTTCCACAAAAATCTTTGGGAAGCCAAAATTAATTAACATCGCAGCAGTCAACTCATTATGATCAGTCTTTAAGTACTGTTGCTCCAATTGGTTCAAAGGGATGTCTGGTGATTGTTTCTGTATGAGCTCGGAATATTGGTCGGGATAAATTGAAGCGAGTGCCAGGCAGCCGATGCGCATCATTAAGCCGCAGGAAAATAGATCCTCAGATGAAGAAACTTGAGTTGACTTACTCAATTCTTGCATTGCAATGGCCATCAATAGCGAATGAGACCAGAATTCCTGATAATTAAATCCTTTGCTTGAGCCTTTCGAATATTGATCGATGAGCGAGAAACTCATGGCCAATTGCTTGACGGTGTTTAGCCCGACACGAGAAACGGCTTCTGCTATGGATGAGATCGCGCGCGTGGTTTGTTTAGTCGCATTGGCGCGCTGAATCAAGCGACCTGCGAGTGCAGGATCAGTTTGAATGAGCTTAGTGATTTCGTTGATGGATACATCTTCTTGACGGCAAGCTTCCAGAAGTGCCAGCGCCACGCCTTTAGGGCTGGGCAATAATGTGCTAATTTTTAGTTGGTTAAGGTCAGCTATTTTCATGATCGATTGTGCTGGGATTGGATGCCTGAATTACCCACTTCTGCTCAATGATAGAACAAATTTTTTCTGCGGGGATTGGTTTGCTAAAGTAGTAGCCTTGCAGAGTATCACAACCGAAATATTTAAGAGTTTGAGCTTGTTCTAAGGTTTCTATACCTTCGGCAGTCACTGAAAAACCGAGATTCGCTGATAATGAAATCATTGCCAGGACGATTGCAAGATTGTTTTTATTCTCCAACATGTCACGAACGAAGCTTTGGTCTACCTTTATATAATTTATGGGTAAGCGCCTTAAATAATTCATAGAAGAATAGCCTGTGCCGAAATCATCCAGGGCAATCTGAATCTGATGGTTTCGTAGCTCGTGCAGCGTAGTCAACGTATTTTCATCATGCTCCATCAAAGCGCCTTCTGTAATTTCCAGGATCAGTTTGCTGGGAGGAAAGCCTGTTTCGGTAAGAATGCCGAGTACTTTATTCACCAGCTCAGGATCCTTGATCTGCAGAGGAGAGAGATTGACAGCAACTTGCAAACATTTTCCGTTCTTATGCCATTGAGCAGCCTCAGTGCATGCTGTGCGCAGTACCCACTCTCCGATTGGAAGGATTAAGCCATTTTCTTCTGCTAACGGGATGAAATCAATTGGAGAAATAAGTCCTTGTTTTGGATGCTGCCAACGTATCAGTGCTTCTACTGATTGGAAGTTGCCTTCTGCAATATCCAACTGTGGTTGGTAAACAAGATAAAATTCATTGAGCTGCAATGCATTGCGTAGATCGTTTTCCAAGTGCATGCGCTTTTCTGCCTGAAGTGTCAGCTCAGCATTGTAGAATTGGCAATTATCCCTACCTTCATTTTTGGCATGGTACATTGCTGTGTCTGCATGTTTCAGCAGGGTTTCGGCATCATTGCCATCACCCGGATAGAGAGCAATACCAATACTTGTAGTGAGTACAACATCACGGCTTTCGAGGTGAAAAGGCTGGCGCATAGTTTCACGAATTCGATGCGCTAAAATTAGCGCATCTTCCGTGCGCAATAGATTAGGAATGATAACGGTAAATTCATCGCCTCCGAGGCGAGCTAATTTGACTTCTAAATGATTCTTATCAGTACGTGACACAAAGTCAGAAAGACGTGTGCTATTTTGTAAGCGTTCTGCTGCGCACTTAAGAATGGTGTCTCCGGCATTATGTCCCATAGTGTCGTTGATACTTTTGAATCCATCCAGGTCCAGAAAAAGGATTGCTAATTTGTTATCAGTATAACGGGAGCGTTTAATTTCACCCTTTAAACGCTCCATAAAAGATTGACGGTTCGGCAGTCCAGTTAGAGTGTCATAATAGGCAAGGTGGAAAATTTTACTTTCAGAGTCCTTACGATCAGTAATATCGCGGACGAGGCAAAGTGTTTCCTCAGAATCAATCACAACAATACGATTTTCATAGTATCTAGTTTCATCGTTATCCAGCTTGAGCGGGTAATCGAAAAGCTCAACCGTGCCGTTGTGGCGAGCTTGTCCTGCGGCATCTAAATATAAGTTGGCGATATCTTGAGGCAAGCTTTGATGCAATGGATCTGCTGAATTTCGAATCAACCAGGGTGTAGTATCTGCATCACTGCAGATATTCAAAATTTTTCCTTGGTCATTTATAATGAACATTGTATCGGGAATGGCACTGAAAATTGCTGCATTGCGCGCGTTAGCGGCTTTGAGTGCGAGTAGATTCAAGTAAGCACGTTTTAAATACAATACGCGATAGCTAAGAAGATTCCAATTGATCGGTTTGGGGATAAAATCTGTCGCGCCAACCTCAAAGGCGCGAGTAATGGATTGCACATCATCCATTCCTGTGACCATGATAATAGGAAGTTCATTGCCAACTTTTTTTCGCACGTATGAACAGACCGTATAACCATCTATATCGGGCATTTCAACATCGAGCATAATCATATCGATGGGTGTTACTTCAAACAAACGGATGGCTTCGGTTCCATTGCAAGCCAGCACAACCTCGAAGCCGGCGTTCTCTAGTGCGGCTTGCATCAGGAGTCTGACCGTTGCATCATCATCGGCCAGTAAGATTTTAAAAGGTTTTGCTATCACGATGGTGTAAGTATTTTTCTTATCTCAGTGGTAACACATTGATAATGTAAGCGCATATTTTCTTGAAGCGCTTTTGCACGTGTCAATTCGCCGGCATGCCCATCAATTTCGAGTTGTTTGAAGATGGCGGATAGGCTTTCAGCACCTATATTTCCAGAGCTGGATTTCAAAGCATGCGCCGATTGGCGCAGGCCTTCAGCGTCATTATTCAGAATTGCCTGTTCAAGCTGCCGTAGACCGTTATCAGCAGACTCGAGAAAGGCCTGTAGAATTTTTTGTAGCAGGCTGCTTCCTCCCGTAGGGTCAAGTTCTCGAATCTCCTCAAGCCTAATCGGATTGAGTACTGAGGCAGTGTTATTTTCCGACTCTATTGCAACGGGTTCTGAATTTTCAGTATTCATAGGATTGCCTTTTTTTGTGGGTAACCATTGAAGGATTTTCTGTTGTAATTGATCAAGCGAATAAGGTTTAGATAGGAAGTCATCCATTCCCGCTTTTAAACACTGGATCCGATCGTTTTCAGTAGCATTGGCTGTCAGGGCAATGATTGGGATTTTGTTAAACTGTTGCCGAATCCGAGCAGTGGCTTCAAAACCATCCATCACCGGCATTTGACAATCCATTAAAATAATATCGTAGTGATTGTTGCGGATCAGGTCGACAGCTTGTTTGCCATCTTGTGCGATTACAGTATCCAGACCCAGTCGACTTAACATCGCCTTTGCTACTTCTTGATTGACCGGATTATCTTCAGCCAGTAAAACTGATCCCTGCAGGAGGAGGGGGATAGCAGGAGAGGGACTTTGTGCGGATGCAATTGCCTTGTCGAGATTACGTCCCATAACGTCCATGATAATATCAATTAATTCTTTCTGGCGGATTGGTTTATTAACGTAGCGAAGAATCCCGACATTTTCCCTTGCCAGTTGTGTGATATCACTATGGGTCGAAGTTAACATCATCATGCGGGTTTTGCTCCATTCAGGATCGGCATGAATTTTTTCTGCCAACTGCAACCCATTCATTTTCGGCATATGCATGTCTAGAATGGCTAGATGGTATGGTTCGTTGCGATCATGAGCATCCTTCATGGCAGCGAGAGCTTGTTCCGGGCCATCGGTACACACCGCTTGAATTTGCCAGTTTTGCAGTTGGAGTTTAAGAATCTCCCGGTTTGTCTGATTGTCATCCACAACCAGTACTTTGATGCCGGCTAAATTAGCTATATTAGGTTGGTATGCATGCTTCAGTGCGGATTTCTCCAACTGAAGATTAATCCAGAACTTGGAACCTTGATCGAGCTTACTTTCTACATGAATGTCTCCTCCCATCAATTCCAGTAATCTTTTACAGATCGTAAGTCCTAGCCCAGTCCCTCCGTATTGCCGTGTCGTCGAACCATCTGCCTGGGAGAAATGATGGAAAATCTTTTCATGATGTTTCAGAGGAATTCCAATGCCGGTATCTTCAACACAAATTTTGATGTTGACCAAGGATTCGGTTATATCGCTCAATTGAGTGCGAATCACAACCTCTCCATGTGAGGTGAATTTAATGGCATTATTAATCAGATTTGCAATGATTTGTCGTAGTCGGAACGAATCTCCCCGCACCATAAAAGCTATATTGGGAGGTGAAAATTGTGCCGCTAACTCCAACCCTTTTTTGTCAGCAGGATGAGCAAACATTGTCAGCGTATCTTCAACCAGCTGTACCAAGTCAAAATCAATGATCTCCAGTTCCATATGATCTGATTCAATTTTAGAGAAATCAAGGATGTCATTGATAATCCCTAACAGATGCTGCCCTGAACTTTGGACTGTTTCAGCAAATCTCTGCTGCTCCTGATTCAGTTGGCTGCCTATAAGTAATTCAGTCATTCCTAGAATTCCATTCATCGGGGTACGGATTTCGTGACTCATGGTCGCTATAAATTCGCTTTTAGCTTTGCTGGCAGCTTCCGCCGATTCTTTCGCAAGTACTAATTCCGCTGTTCTTTTTGTGACTTCTTCTTCAAGATGATCCAGGTGATTTGCAAGCTTTGCATCACGTTCTTGAATCATTTCCAGCATATTATTGAATCCTTTGGATAGTGTATTCAATTCAACGATAGCACCGGGTTCGGTTCGACTTGAGTAGTCTGCCTGATTAGTAACATGATCCATGGTGGTTGAGAGCTCGTTGAGCGGGTCCAGTACGGATCGGTTCAATCGGCGTAGCATCAGGTTGGCGATCAGTAAGGCAAGTGAAGCTGCTGCGATGGTAATGACAATGTGCCAAAGAATTTGCCAGTAAAGTGGTGCCAAAGAAATTTCCAGGTAAAGACCCCCCAAAAGCTGGTCATTGAAGCGGATAGGCTGGGTAATTGTTAAAGAATGAAGACTTGTCTTAAAATTTTCGTCTAATGACGATAAAGTTAGGGGAAGCGATTTACTGGTGACAGAGTATTCTACAAATTGTATTTTTGCCTCGTTGTAAATAGCTGCAGCTTGAATTTCATTGGTATTTTTTAGAGAATGTAATAGCGTTTGAGCTGTGTTTTTATCCTGAAACATTAAAGTGGCCACTGCATTCTCAGCCAATAACTTAGCTGTTGACTGGCTGGTTTGTGATAATGAATAAAAACTGATGAAAAAGCTGCTACAAATAACAAGGATTGCGAGCAGTAGCATGGCGGTGCCCTGTGTGGCCAGGCTGATTTGTTGCAATTTTGAGCGTAACGTGATAACTGTCGGTGATGAGTTTTTCATTATTGATATATCTCACTGGCAAAACGTAGTAATTGAGAGCTGAGTTTTAAACCACTTTTCTTTGCTTTGGCGATATTGGCCTCAAATGTAACTTTTCCCTCTTTTACCGTCATGTTAAGCACAATACCTCTCGAAGCGGTACCTGGGGTATCGGCAACGGTAAGAATTGGCTTTTCATTCAGTAGATTAATAACGTGATCGAGATCGCCAATGGCTGATCGGGTGATGAAAATCATTTGACAATTGGTGAGGTCACCGATATTTTTTACATGCCGGATCACTATTTCGTCATTGTTGATTTTCTTCTGTTGTATGTGTTGTAAATGTTCTCCAAACGGATCTTCATCATAAATACATAAATTCAAGTTTTGAATATGCTGATCAGGCCATTCAGTATAGGCAGCAAAATTGTATAAAAAGGCTACTTTCATCCGGTACTCCGTTGGTTGCTCTGCGTAGGTCAGTGGTGAATAACCTAATATTAAGAAGCAGGATAACGGCATTAGTATGAGATAAATTGAGCTTGGTTGTTTCTTGATCAGGTGGTTATTGCATAGAATTGCATATTCCCATTTTAGTAATACCCAAATCTTTTTGAACGAGCATCGGATGAACAGTAATTTCAGCTTTATGTAAAATAATGCCATAGTGAATTATCCTAGAATCGATAATCCAATCTGAGGCGCACCGTGCGGCCCGGCTGTAAGAGAGTGTTTTGCCAGTTGGTATCGGCGGCCGGATGCAGATAGTTTTCATTAAACAGGTTATAGAAACTGAGCGATGCTTCCAGTCCTTTTATCCGAGGGACATCGGTCACTAGATTGAGATTGGAGAGTACATAATTGTCAGTATTAGATCCGTCAAGCGTTTTGCGTTTGCCGTAATATTGCAATTCATATCCAGCCCGCAAGCCGGTTATCAGTGGTATCGGGATAGAAATGTTTATCTTGCCCAGATGATAGGGGGAATTAGGCAGATGCGAATTCTGTTGTTCTGCGTTTTGAAGGCCATAACTACTGCGCAGCCGCACTCCGGAATCCCAAGCTTTATCCAATGATATTTCCGCCCCTTTAGCTCGTATCTTGCTCGCTGTTTGTTGATACTGAGTGAGTTCGCTGACCGGATCTATCCCTAATGTAATGATGTTGTGCATATCCCACACATAAGCGGTAGCGCGCAGATTAAAATTGGGTTGTGCCATATAATCTGCCACGAATTCGGCGGCATCAATTGCTTCGCTGCGGAGCCCTGGATTGGCGACCTGTGATGAGATATCGTTGTAATCACGTTCGAATGCATTGGGAGAGCGGTGCGCGCGCCCATAGAGCGCTTTGAAGGTTGTTTTAGGTGTGGCCTGCCATATGAGTGCGCCGCGCGGACTTAGCCGGCTGTTAATCCAGGTGTTGTAGTCGTAGCGCAGGCCGACGGTTGCTGACAATGTTTCGGTAATGCGCCATTCATCCTGGATATACACACCGGCGCGAACCATAGAACTTCTGATAAATACATTATTATCTGGGTTATCGAAACTCTGATAGGTTTGATGGATGCGCGTATTATTTTGGTATTCGACGCCAAACATCAGTTTATGATTGTTGATTGCTGTTGAAAGCAGGCGCAATTCAGATCCGTGCCAGTCACTAGGCCCAGTGGAGTGCACATTCTGTCCCTCATACACGTTATAACCATCCCAGTTATATTTTCCGAGAAACATCCGACCCAGCACATTGAGCGTGTTGTTGGCAAAATTATCGCTATATTGGATTTGTGTGTGCAGGCGGCGGTCTCGTATAAATTGACCAGCTACTAGGGGATCGGAGAAATATCCACCGGTAGGATCTTCCTTCTTGCGATTACCATAAATGAAATCAAAAGAAAATGGACCATACGCTGCATTCGCAAATAATTGCTTGACGTTTTCTCCATCTAGACGGTGTGCTACTCCGGAAATGCCGGATTCACCAAAATCAAAGAAGCGGTCTACACCTCGAGCTTGAAGACCAGAAAAGGAAATTAATGCATCTAAACCATTATCAAATTTCTTACCCATGGTGACACGTTCTTGTGGCATGACTTCCGCAGTCTGATAAGAAGTTGAAAGCTCGACACCTTTTACGTCAGAGCCTTTGCGTGTAATGATATTGACAACACCGAGCATGGCGTTCGGGCCATAGACGGCGCTACCTGGACCTGGAATAAATTCAATCCGATCAATCAAATCAATATCGAGTGGAAAATCCCGCCCCGTCGGTCCTTGATCGTAGGTTGCATCATTGATGCGGTTGCCATTGATTGTAACCAATACGCGGGTATTGAAATCTCCGGGCAGACCAAGACCGCGTGTTCCCAGATATTCATATTGATAGTCATATGTAGTATGAATTCCCGGAAGGCTGGCCAGTGCTTCACCCAGTGTGCGCCAGCCGTAGGTTCTAATGTCCTTACGGGTAATGACGCTGACAGCGGCGGCGACTTGCTGTTGTTTTTGCTCATATTTTGACGCACCGACGACACTGATATTCATCAATTGTTCCAGACTCAATTGCTCTAAGTTTGCTGTAGCAAAGACCAGAGGTGTTTGTGTGAAAAGCAAAACGGATAGCAATCCTGCTCTGGTAGAAAAACGCAGAATAAGCGAGTGGGGTTTTTGTGGAATGAGCACGATGGGCTGCTTGAGTTCTAAATATTAATATTTAAACATGCCAAGCGACTTCTCAATATCTGAGAAATAAAAGCTTTATTACCTTAAATCATTAAATGATAAGGATAGAATTTGATTTGCTGCAAAATTGCAGAGTTGCAATTCTCTATAATGCGTTATGCAGATTGTATTTTTATATCGATTTAGCTAAGACAGATCATTTTCTAGCAACCCGAGGAATCCACCTGACTGATGATTCCATAATTGCGCATAAAGCTGATTGTTGGCAATGAGTTTGGCGTGGCTGCCCTGCTCAACGATGCGGCCTTTGTCAAATACAATAAGCCGGTCCATTGCAGCGATCGTTGAGAGCCGGTGCGCGATCGCGATCACCGTTTTTCCTTCCATCAGCCGGTAGAGGCTTTGCTGAATGCTGGCTTCGACTTCGGAATCCAATGCTGAAGTGGCTTCGTCGAGGACTAAAATGGGTGCATTTTTTAACAGCACACGGGCAATTGCAACGCGTTGCCGCTGACCGCCCGATAGAGTGACCCCACGCTCACCGACATGAGCGCCATAGCCTGTTCGACCTTTAATATCCCTCAATGATTGAATGAATTCATGCGCCTGAGCTTGTTTGGCAGCTGCAATCATTTGATCTTCGGTGGCATCCGGTCTGCCAAAAAGGATATTATCTCGCACCGATCGATGCAGCAGGGAAGTGTCCTGCGTTACCATGGCAATATTGGCGCGCAGGCTATCCTGAGTCACTGTGCGAATATCCTGTGTGTCGATGGTGATGCTGCCCTGCTGTATATCGTAGAAACGCAATAGCAGGCTGACGAAAGTTGATTTGCCAGAACCTGATCGACCCACTATGCCCACTTTCTCGCCGGCGGCAATGTGCAAATTGAGATCATCGAAAATGTTGAGGGACTCTCGATGCTCAGAGTGATAGGAAAAGTAAACATGGCTGAAGTGGATGGTACCTTGATGTACCTGTAATTCTTCGGCGCCGGGCAGGTCAGTGACAAGCTGCGGTTTAGAAATTGTGTTGATGCCATCTTGGACTGTACCCATGTTCTCGAATAGCGTGTTAACTTCCCACATGATCCAATGTGACATGCCGGTCAGCCGGATAGCGAGGCTCATGACAATTGCTATGGCACCTGGCCCGATATCACCTTGTTGCCAGATCGTCAGACTCAATGCGCCGGTTGCGAATACCATCATCATATTGATGACCCAAACACAAAAATTCAGACCGGTTGATAAGCGCATTTGTGGATGCACCGTTGCCATGAATTCTTCCATGCCCGCCTGAGCGTACGCCGACTCACGCTGACTGCGTGAAAACAGTTTCAATGTCAGGATGTTGGTGTAACTATCAACAATACGGCCGGTCATGAGCGCGCGTGCATCGGCTTGTAAGGTGGATATACGTTTTAAACGCGGGACAAAATATGACAGGATGGCAATATATAAAGCAAGCCAAACCAGCAAGGGCACACATAAAACCGGATCTGCATTGACGACCAGGAATAAGGTGGTGGTCAAGTAAACCGATACAAATAGCATAACATCGATCAGTTTGAGTACAGTTTCCCGGACCGATATTGCAGTTTGCATGACTTTGGTGGCGATGCGTCCGCTGAATTCGTGCTGAAAGAATGCATAGCTTTGGTTAAGCAGATAGCGGTGTGACATCCAGCGGACACGCATGGGAAAATTGCCCATCAGTGTTTGGTGAATTACTAATGAGTGCATTAATACTAATAGCGGTATTATTATCAGAATGAAAACTGACATGCCCAGTAAGGTTGGCCACTCCTCTTCTAGAAAGTGCTCGGTTTTCCTTTCTGCCAGCCAATCGACCATTTGTCCCAGAACGCTGTAGAGCATGGCTTCACTGACTGCAAGGCAAGTGGTCAGAATCGCTAACAACACAAGATAAGGTTCGATTCCCTGAGTGTAGTGGCGGCAAAACTGGTACAGCCCCTGCGGTGGTTCAATGGGGTGTTCCGGAGGGTAAGGGTTGATCAGGCGTTCGAAGAAGCCGAGCATAACCGTCTAACTTGAGCTAAGTTGCTCGAAAATTCTGAATCCAGCGACATAAGTGCCAATCGCGGAACCCAGTGTAGATAAAATGAAAATCAGCAAGATGCGAGTTACCCGATTGCTCCACCAGCCTTTCAATGTGGTCGTGTCAGTTCTGAGTCGGTTAAAATCTCCAACTTTCGGCTTGCGCAAGTAAGTTTCTACGGCGGCCACTACCATACCTGCGCCAATGGTTGGGTTGAGTGATGTTAACGGGGCTGCCAGAAAAGCGGTCAGAATCGAGAGCGGATGCGCAAAAGCTATCGCTGCACCCAGCGCCGAAAGTCCGCCATTGATCACGATCCAGCTAACGACCATGGCTGTTCCCAGTTCCGGGCTGCGCATAAAGCCAATAACAAATCCTGTGAGGATGAGTGCAACGATCAGCCACGGAATATATTTGAGCCATTGCGAGGAAGGGGGAATAGTGTCCAATTGTGCAATTCGTTCATCCGGATGGGTGATGCTTTGTGTCTCAAGTTGCTGTGCCATGCCATTCAGGTGGCCGGCGCCAATCACCGCGAGGATATGCTGGTAGTTGTTTTCTTTGCTTTCTTTGAGTAGGCGGGCGGACATGTATTCGTCACGCTCGCTGATGAGGGGATGAAATAAATCTTTTTCATTTTCGGCGAATTGTGAAAAAGAACTTTCCAGAACATCACCTTCTTTGAGTTTCTCAATTTCATCAGCACTGAATTTTTCTTTGCTGATGACACTGCCTATCAAACCAGCAAAAAGATTCATGCGTTTCCACCAGGGAACATTATGATAAATCCGTTTCATCGTTGTGCCGATTTCTCGATCTATCAATAAAACCGGTAATTTGGCATCCTGCGCATCTTTAATGGCGACACGCATTTCAGCACCCGGCTCAATACCGAACTGTTCCGCCATACGTTGTTGGAAGGCGCCTAATGCGAGGCTCGCAGCGACCATGCTGGCTTGGCCCTTTTTGATTACTTGGAATAGATCCATTTTAGCCATAGCGTCGGGGTTGACGATAGCTTTGTGTCGGCTTGGGCACAATTCAACCGCCACCGCATCATAATTTCCTGTCGCAATTAACTCCTGCACCTTATCTGCGCTTGCTTTTGAGACATGTGCAGTTCCCAGTAATGTGATGCTGCAGTTGTTGACTTTAACAGTTTTGATGGGCTCAGTATGAATGCTGGATATGCCAGGTTCTTCAGTAGGTTGTTCTTCAATATTGACCATGGGTTATTAGATGAAAATAAATCATAAAGGAATGGCGGATGATACCAGTATTGCATAACAGTACAGTAGTTATCACGATGATAGCTAGGGTGGATGAAATTTGGGTAAGGGTGAGTGATGGAGCAAAAACATTGGTAGATGTAAAGAGTTGTTGTATCGGTGTACAATTCATCATAATAGATAGTAGTGTAATAGTTATTTACACGCATAAATAAATACAAGGGAAAAGTAATTGTCATGAAGAAATTTTTTACTGCTGTTCTTTTTGCCGCAACTATTTTGTTGTCTGGTTGTGCGTCTTCATCAGAGAAACTTAATTCGCCTTATATATCACCCGCACAATTTCAGACTTATAGCTGCGCTGAATTATTGGCTGAGATTGAGCGAATTCAAGCTAGAGTCAGTCAGTTAACAGGTAAATCAAATGGCAATGCGTCGACCAGTGATAAGTTGGCGCTAGATGCAGATTTGTCACTTTCATGGACAGCGTTATTTGCGTTGGCGGCAACTAAAGAGCAAGAAGCTGAGTATGCGCAACTTAAAAGCGAGTATGATGCGATACAACAATGGGCGGCTATAAAACAGTGTTCGGGTGTGATTCCTCCTGCTGAAAAACCTCCTGAATTTGATCCCGATCTGGTGGAAACATTTATATCAAATCCGGTCACGAGTCAAAGGTAGTTGTGATGGAGCCGTGTGTTATTGATTGTGGTTTGTAAAAAATCGGCGATGCTGGGCAAGGTAGCGGGGCGTCCAGGCATGGGGACTTTTGTGCACAAAATGATAACGTGCAACGTGATAACTGGGGTCAAAGCCATAGAAATTAAGTTGCATATGCTTAAGTTCATGGTCACGGTAGCTCTGTAATGGCTTTTGCTGCTCGTCCGATTGGCGCTGATGTATTTTTTGTTGTAGGAGCGAAGGGAAATCTGGACGAGCTGCGAGTGTTTCCGCAATGCTCCTTATTTTTTTTCTGAAATCTTCCGGATTTAAATTGAAGTAGTCATCAATCAATCCAATATTTCTGGCTTCCATGGTACCGACAGGGAGGCGATTCTGTATCAATAATTTCGCATTCGATGAACTGACTCTTCGAGGTAATAAATAGGTCCAGTACTCCGAACCGTAAAGGTTGCCCATGCTTTTATAATGCGGGTTCAGGATGATACTTGCACGTGTATAAATATAATCAGCAGCCAGTGATAAGAAGACTCCTCCAGCACCAGCATTGCCTTGTAGAGCTGCAATCGTGAGCTGTCGATTGCTAGTGATGATGGTTTGTACCAGATTGTTCATGGCATTGATATTACGCCAGGATTCATCGGCAGGGCTGGTGGCATTTTCGATATGATTGAGATGAATGCCGTTGCACCAGAAATCAGATCCACCCATTAGCACGATAACGCGAACTTTGCGTTCAGTCGCCGCGAGATATGCATCTCGCAGGCGTTCACATTGCGTGGTATCCATAGCGCCATTATAAAATACAAAGTGCAGGTAACCGACATCATTCTTCTGCTCAAACCAAATATCACGATAGGTTTCACCCAACTTTACTGCAAAGGGGTCTGAGGGTATTTCGGGTACATCATCTAAGTGATTCTTTAAAACCATAGTAGCAGCCAGTTTAAAAGTCTGTTCAGTATCATTTTTATGTTTTAAATGACCGATCCATACCGCGCCATCGATGGTGGCGCGGCAAATCGCATTATTGCGCTTGGCTATGATGGTTCCTGGTTCACCAGTCAGTTTCTCTTCATGGTAGGCATCAAACAGATAATAAGATTCACCAAACAGCGTATCGAGTACCCCAGGAAATCCATCTGCAGCATGAATTTTTCTAATAACGATGCGTGTATTGTCTTGTCGCCAGTCGATGCTGCGATCGATTTGTCGCATCGGGCTATGTAAGCGGCCGCGTACATCCGAATGTGAGTAATCCAGTGGGGTGGGGCGGTATGATCCGGATAGAAAACGTTTTATTGCCGTCAGTACTGCGCCGGTTGCAGCTTCAACGACTTCATGGCGATATAAGCTGCTTTTGCTGGCGTAGCGCAGCGGAAAAAGTTCTGTTGCCCAGATATTACCGGCATCCATTTCCGCATTGGCTTGTAATACTGTTACTCCCCATTCTGACTGATTTTGCATGATGGCCCAGTCCAGTGCGGATGGGCCGCGATCTCCGACAATTCCCGGATGCGCGATAAAACAGGTTAGTTTGCGCCAGATTTTTTCAGGGATGGCACGCTTTAGAAAGGGTGCAATAATCAGATCAGGCTGAAACAGCTCGACTGCTTCGCAGGTGACAGCATCGCTGATATCAAATTCAATCGAAATGTCGTGTCCGAGTTGGGTTAACTCAACAAACAAGCGTTGTGTCAGGCAGTTGAAGCTGTGTGTTAGGAATAAAATTTTCAATTTGTAAGGATTAGCAGATGCGCGGTAATTGCTCACCGTTTAACCAGTCAACGACACGTTTGCCACCAAAACGGGTTTGCATTTGCACAAAGCAATGCGTGTCTTCGATGACCTCACCCACTATGGCGGCATTTTTACCCAGTGGATGGGTTTGCATCGCAGTTAGCAAACTTTCGGCATCCTCTGCTGCGCAGATTGCAATAAGCTTACCTTCATTGGCAATATACAATGGATCGAAGCCGAGAAATTCGCAGGCAGCTTGGACTTGTTCGCGAATAGGTAGTTTATTTTCATAGAGCATCATTCCTACCGATGATTGCTGTGCGATTTCGTTGAGTGCTGCGGCAACGCCGCCGCGCGTAGGGTCACGCAGTACGTGGATGTTTGGTGTTGCGCTGATCATTGTGGCGACCAGATCATGCAAAGCGGCGGTATCGGATTCAATGCTAGTTTGAAAAGATAAATTTTCGCGCCATGCCATGACGGCAATACCGTGATCTCCCAAAGTGCCGGACACTAAAATTTTGTCGCTAGGTCGTGCATTCTCGCTGGAGATATTTATACCTTCCGGTACCATGCCGATTCCGGTTGTGGTGATGAACACACCGTCACCACTGCCTTTCTCTACCACCTTGGTATCGCCGGTAACAATAGGCACTCTGGCTGCTTTTGTCGCTTGCGCCATGGAATCAACAATGCGCTTTAAATCAGCCAGCGGGAAGCCTTCCTCAAGAATAAAGCTGGCAGCCAGATAACAAGGTTTGGCACCGGACATGGCGACGTCATTGATGGTGCCATGAACCGATAGACTGCCAATATCTCCGCCGGGGAAAAATAAGGGCGTTATCACATGGCTGTCAGTAGACATGACCATGCGTCCGTTAAAACTTGGAAAGCAAGCTTGATCATTTACTTGTCTTAAGAATTCATTATCGAACGCTGCTACAAACATCTGTTGAATCAACTGCGCCATCGAGCGCCCGCCGCCGCCATGGACCATCTCGATACAGCCATGTTTCAAGTCAAGCGCCCGCGTGTAACCAAGTTTGACTTTTCCGTTGTTGGGCATTAGTTCTCCGATGTTGCAGGATGTGTATGATTTTTTTCTCGAAAACGACCATAACTGTAATGAGCGGCGCAAGCGCCCTCCGAGGACACCATGCAGGAGCCGATCGGATTTTCGGGAGTGCAGACTGTGCCAAAAATTTTGCAATCTTGCGGCCGCTTGACTCCGCGTAAAATGGCGCCGCATTCGCAAGCTTTGTTGTCGGCGATCGATAGCGCTGGAATTTGGAAACGACATTCTGCATCAAAGTCTGCATAGCCTGATTTGATTTTTAGTGCGCTGTAGGGCACTAATCCCAGGCCGCGCCATTCGAAGATCCGGCGCAATTCGAATACTTCAGCTACGAGCGCTTGCGCTTTGATATTTCCGGTTGGTAAAACTGCCCGAGTAAATTCGTTTTCAACTTCTGCACGGCCTGAATTGACTTGGCGTATTAGCATCAGTATGGCTTGCATTACATCGAGCGGTTCAAAGCCTGCAATGACAACAGGTTTCTGGAATTCCTCGGCAAAATATTCGTAGGGGTGACTGCCAATTACAACGGATACATGGGCTGGCCCGATAAAGCCATCCAACGGAACCAGACCAAATTCGCGGACTTCAGGTGATTGCAGGATATGGGAAATCGCTGAGGGTGTCAGGACGTGATTGCAAAATACCGTGAAATTATCCAGGCCAAGTGCTTGTGCTTGTTTGATTGCAACAGCCGTCGGCGGTGTAGTGGTTTCAAATCCAATGGCAAAAAATACCACCTGATGTTGCGGATTCTCTTGTGCAATTTTTATCGCATCTGCACTGGAGTAAATCATACGTACGTCTGCGCCCCGTGCTTTTGCTTTCTGTAAACTCATGCCGTTTGCAGTGGGTATGCGTAACATATCACCGTAACTGCATAATATCAGACCCGCTGTCCGAGCCATTTGGATTGCATTTTCCACGCGGCCCATGGGTAAAACGCATACTGGGCAACCAGGGCCATGAATCATATGTACATTGACTGGTAATAGGTCGACTAGACCGAAACGCGAGATGGCGTGTGTATGGCCGCCACAAAATTCCATGAAATGGTAGTGGCGTAGAGGATTTGCTTCAGCTGCGATATTGGTTGCGATGTTGTGTGCTAAAACGCCTTCACGGAATTCATTAATGTACTTCATGTCTGATTGTTCGCTTTATCGAATCAAGGGTTTTGGTTGATAAAGGAGATTTCAGCAAACATTGCTAGTGTCAGTTCTGCTTCTGCCGGATCTAGTTTTTGTAGTGCAAAACCTGCATGTAAAATAATATAATCTCCAGGAACAATATCTTCGACGAGTGCCAGAGAGATTTCTTTGCGAATGCCGCTTATATTTACGAGCGCATGATTGTTAGCTGTCAATTGCTCAACGTAGGCAGGAATAGCGAGACACATACGCGTTTAATGTGAGTTTCTAGAAGCTGAAATTATGACATAATTAATTATTCCAACTAATAGAATAGACTTGAAAAGTGATTTGGCTAAATGCTCTTAAATATTTTTTAAAAATTTTGATAATTGGATTGTTTGGCTTTTCAGTTATGCAAAATACTGCTCGAGCTGATAATGGAGTATGGATTGATGTAGATACGGCAGAACAAACATTATTAGTGATGCAAGGCGATAGTGTTAAAGCGGTTTTTGAGAATGTCGCCATTGGCCGTTATGGCACCACTTGGTCTAAGGTGACTAAAGATGACAAAACACCTTTGGGTAGATTCAGAGTCGGCTGGGTTAATGAAAAGAGCCGCTATTATCGTTTTTTTGGTCTTAATTATCCCAATCTTGACACGGCAAATCGTGCGTTGGAAGAAAATAGGATTGACGAAGAAACGTGGTTGTCAATCAAGCAAGCAAAAAGTAGAGGCAGAACACCGCCACAGGATACATTGCTTGGCGGGCATATCGGAATACATGGTATTGGAAGAGGCGATCAAGAAATTCATCATAAATACAACTGGACAAATGGTTGTGTTGCGTTGACAAATGAGCAAATAGATCGGCTGGGTAAATGGATTAAACCTGGTATATGGGTGAACATCCGTTAGCAGTAATACGCCCAATCCATATGATTTGTATGACTTTGTTGTTGACTGCTTAAGTTTAAGTGTGCAGAAAATATACAATTTTATTATACGCTTACTGCATAACTTGTTGTGTTTGTAGCTAGGCTGTTGGTGAATTTGTCATAAAATCCATTTATTTTGCGAAAGAAATCGGATAAGATTCCAATGCGTTGCTGGTATTTGCTATCAGTAGCTAGTAAAGTTGTGGATATTTGTGCATATTGAGTAGAATAAACAACTGAGGAGATCGGAATGAAAGGAAAAATTCAGCATCCAGTACGTATGTTAACACTGGCAGTAGTGGCAGGTGTTTTTATTGGATTGACGGGTTGTGCTACGACTGGTCAATTAGAAGAATTGCAAAATAAACATATCGCTGATATTGCTTCTGCGAAGGCTGATGCAGCAGCTGCCAAACAAGCTGCGGATGCTGCCAATGCAAAAGCAAATGATGCAGTGCGTATTGCAGACGAAGCAAACAGACGTTCATTGGATACAGAATCAAAAATAGATCGTATGTTTAAGAAAGCTATGCATAAATAATAAGTAGTTAATTATTATTGTATTCAAAAAACCCCTCTTTGGAGGGGTTTTTTTATCATATTTACTATGTGACAATTAACTGTTGATTTTTTCAGCGCCCTGATATTAAATGACTTTTTGATTGCACATAACCAATTAATTGTAAATAAACCATGATTGGTTGTGCATGGCTTTATAATTATTAAACTGTCGCTTTGTGTTGTTGGCGTAGAAAGCGTGGAAAACTAATTATTGAGATTTCGTGTATGAAGTTGAGCTTGAGAACGCGAAATTAAAACGGGCATGCCGCTTTTTTCAAGTATTGCCTGTTTTAGGGTTTCTTGATCGATTTCAAAATCTCCGGGAATATTTCTTTTGCTATTCTTTAGCAAAAGAAAGTCATTAATTGTGTTGATTACTATTTGTTGGTAGTTAGTATATTTTGATTCGTCTTCTTCCAGTGGTGGATGAAGTTCAATGAAAAGCGAATCTAATAACCAGCCAAGTTTAATGGGTTGATTGACTACTTGTACTTGTGTGCCGACCGGAACTTTGTCAAATAGCGCTTCAATGTCCTCCGGATACATGCGCACACATCCAGCTGAAACGCGCATTCCCACGCCAAATGGTTTGATAGTGCCATGTATTAGATAGCTACCGCTACCAATACTTAACCTCAGGGCATGTCGCCCCAGTGGATTAGTCGGGCCTGGCGGTACTATGCTGGGGTAGGGCTGCTCACCATTTGCAATTCTGTCCATTTGGATCGATTTTGGAGGTATCCAGGTTGGGTCCTTCTTTTTCTCAATTATTCTGGAGATGCCTAAAGGCGTTATCCAATCCATTCTACCGATCCCAACTGGGTGAGTAATGACGGTCGGTTTTTCCCCTTTTTTAGGCTCAGGAAAATAATAAATTCTCATTTCGGGCAGATTTAATACTAAACCCTTTCGTTCGGCCTGAGGAATAATGTAGCGGCTAGGTAGGATAACTGTGGTGCCATCTTCAGGTAACCAGCGGTCAACATTAGGATTGGCCAACAAAATCTCTATTTGACCAATATCATATAGTCGGGCTATATCGAGCAATGTTTCCGAACTACTTGCGTGCATAGTTCTTATTTGACCAAAAATATCAATGTCAGGTGGAGGAAGCGTCCATGTCTCGGCTCGAGCAATAGTGACCGCAAAAAGAAAGGTTATAGCAGAAACAAGTAGATGAATTTTCTTCATGATCATGTCATAACAGCATCATTAAAGTTAGTGAGGGAAGTGAAATGATAACTGAAACTTTCTTATTAGCAATATAAAAAACGAGCGTAACTATAGGGCATTTACGAAATTTGATAAATGACGGAAACACTCAAGGTGTTTCATGTGCTACCTGATTGATTTGATAGATAATAAAGTAGAAATTTTGCGACTCGATTTTGTTTGGTGTGTAAGTAATAGTGATATTCCACAAAAAACTTGTAAATTTTGTAGTGTTAAGCTGCAAATTCTGTGCCTTAAAGTGTGAGGATTGCAAATATTGATTCAAATATATCTTGCAGCTCCTATCGTACTTCAGGCTTGAGAATATATAGTCAAGTACGTTTCTTTAAGTTAATGTTATTGTTTGGGTTTATGCGTGGAATGAATACTAATTTAAGCCCGAGTAAGATGTATAAGAGCTAGAGTTATAGTCAGAAAAACAACAGCAGTGTTGCTTGAATGCAACATCGTGATGGCTAAATTTATAAAATATGCTCGTTTTTCTTGCAGAATACTTATGTGTTCGGCACAATCAAATCAAACCCTCCGAGTCGGGGGGTCCGGACAAGCGGGGTGCATTCCACTGGAGTGTAGTAGGGCAAAAAAGGACGGCCCCAATCGTTTTAACATTAAAGGAGAACTTCCGTATGAAGAAGAAACTTATATCACTGGCAGTAGCTGGTGCACTTGCAGCCCCGATGGTTGTGTTAGCGCAAGGAGTAGGAACGAATGTAACACTCTTCGGTAGCGTGCAAGCCGAGTATGCTACAGTCAACAAAGAAGGTCAAAGCAGTCAAGCTCTCATTGGCGATGATACAGGTCGTTCAAGAATGGGGATGCATGTAACTGAGAATTTAGGCGGCGGCTTGAAAGCAAAGGCGCATGTTGAATATGGTTTTAGTACAGGTAGTGGTGCATTGGGTGTTGCGCGGGAACGTTGGGTAGCGCTGGCAAACGATAGCTGGGGTGAAGTGAAATTTGGTCGTGTTCAATCACCATTTAAAGATTTCGCGGGCGGTATGACAATTGATCCATTTGCATACACAACTCTTCAAGCTGCGGGTAGCGGTGGTACCATGACTGCTTCTGCAAATGGCTTGGGTTCTGGTGCTCAAAGTTTTGTAAACAGCGCTGTTCGTTTTGATTCGCCACGGGTTGAAGGGTTTAGCTTTGCGGGTATATTAATGCCTGGCGATTCTAACCGATTAGATGCGGCAAATTTCATATCCCCGACAGATACTTATCAGGGCAGTCAATCCAATTCAGGTGGTGAAGATGGTGAATGGGACTTCCAAGTCGCAGGTAAATATGAAGCGCAAGTTGCAGGTCATAACCTAGGTTTGTTCGGCGGATATTCTCGCGATAACATGAGTACCCGACAAAGAACAACTCTACCTGTAACGAACAATGAGCATGTTTGGCGTGGTGGTGCACTGTGGAGTTTCCAAAACTTCAAAGTCAGCGGTCAATATGAAAGAGTCGACAATGCATTAGGTGCAGCAACATGTTCTAATGCTGCTCAGTTAGGTAACCCTGGTACTGGTACCGGAGATAGTCGTTCGCACTGTAACTCAGCGATGAATCTAGGCGGTGATGGTCATCTCTGGTTTGTCAGCACTCAATATGATTGGGGCAATACCAGCTTTATCGCTCAAGGTGGTAGATCGGAAGCTAACGCAACTGCTACTGCAATTAAACGTGATTTAAGCACATTTACCGTTGGTTTGATACACAACCTCAGCAAACGGTCAAGCCTCTTTGGTGGCTATCAGCGCGGCATGATGGACGACAAAGCAGTTAATGGACTTAAAGATCATAATACCTACACTGTAGGTATGCGTCATAACTTCTAAACCAAGTTAATCTCGTAAAAAAGGCACCAAATGGTGCCTTTTTTATTGTCAGAAAGAAATATAATGAATCTCTATTGTTTCTAAATATCGATTGATGATTATGGAGGATTCTCAAATATGAGTATGAAAAAATGGACTGATGAAGAGCTTGTTTCTACACGCGATAATCTTGAATCCTGGAACAAACGAAGCAATGGTTCTGGTTCTAAGATGTGGCTATTTACAGCCATATTAGGTGCATTTGCAGTTTCAACAGGCGTTGTATTTATTTTTTTTGATGGAATTGACGTATTGAGCATCTTGTTAATAATTATGGGTACTATTACGTGTGCATCATGGTATAAAAGTGAAAAGCAACGGAAAGATAATGTCGCATTCCTTGGTGAAATTAATAGAGAAATTAAGTCTCGCAAGATTAAAGATACGCCAAAATCAAAAAATAAAACAAATGTGCAGGAAAATGAAGCTGATCGTTTAGAATCAACAGATGTAGGGGGGGCAGAGTCAGTTGCTGAAGTAAAGAACTCAAAAAAAACAGAGGAAAAATCAGAAAAATAGCTTGTCGGTGAAGATGATCCAGCCATCAATGAAATCGATCGATTCATTATTTATGGAAGAGATCGTGCAAACAAAAGAGCGTTGCCGATGGATGATTTAAATGTGCAATTCGATTTAACGCAAAAAGATAAGCACATTTTTGTGGCGTTATGTCAATTTTTATGGGTGCAAGGCGAATCATTGCCGCTTATTTTTGACGTGGAGGATGAAGTTTATTCAAGGCAAGGAATTACTCTGTCAGTATTAAAACATCTCGAAAGCATCGGCTTAATTGCATTTGAAAGCGGAGGCTTTGTAAAAAAAGGATTTGGAAAGCATACGCGACTTTTTTATTGCGATAAGCCGACTAAAATAGGTTTTCAGAACAATGAGAATAATTTTTTGGACTTGGGGCAAGTATTATTCACAGCGCGCGGTAAAGAGTTAGCTTTAACCATTCCAGTGATCAGGAATCAGCAGTTTTATGAATACGTCATTCGCAGATGGTTTGAACAAGGATTGATTTTGTCATCAATTCAAATTGACCGCAATCGGAAACCTGATGTGGTTGGCCACGTGTGTGCGATTAGAGTACCAGGATAGCGCGATAATCATTAACATTGGTATGCGTGGGGCCAGTAATGACTAAATCATTTAATTGCTGAAAAAACGTATAGGCATCGTTATTCGATAAGAACGATACAGGATCCAAATTAAGTCTATTTGCACGAATCAGAGAATCCGGCGTGATGAGTGCTCCAGCATTGTTTTCAGTGCCATCTAATCCATCCGTATCGCATGCCAATGCATATACTTTATCAAGCGCAGAGAGTTCGATTAATAATGACAATAAGAACTCAGAATTGCGCCCCCCTCGGCCATTCCCTTTTAAGGTGACAGTTGTTTCACCGCCCGATAACAGAGCCAAAGGTGTTTTTAGCGCTTGCGGATATAGTTTTATTTCTCTGACCAATGCGGCATAACTTTTGGCAATTTCCCGAGATTCTCCGGTTACTGTATCACCAAGTATTAAAGTGTTGATCCCGTGTTCTTGGAAGTAATTTGCAGCTGCAGCCAGGGATTGATGAGCATTTGCAATAATTCTGTTTTCGACTTGGTTGAAGATGGGAGAACCAGGCTTGGGTGTCTCAGCGATAACGCGTTCTTTACCCGCCAATAGTAATTGTCGTACCGTTTCTGGCACATTCAAATGATGACGATCAAGTACAGCAAGCGCATCAGCAAACGTGGATGGGTCGGGGGAACAGGGACCGGAAGCGATATGGGTTACTTCATCTCCGGTAACATCGGAAATAATTAAAGCCAGTATGGGAGCTTGGCACGCGGCAGCAAGCCTACCACCCTGGATCGCGGATAAATGTTTGCGAACAGTGTTAATTTCCCGGATACTTGCTCCGCATCGCAATAGCTGCTGGGTGACTGCTTGGAGATCTTGCAATGAAATGCCCTCGATTGGAAAAGATAGCAGACTGGATCCACCGCCGCTGAACAAACAAAGTAATAAATCCTCGGATTCTAATGTTTGAACTGCTGCGAGAATTTCTTGCGCTGCTTGCTCACCATTTTCATCCGGTATCGGGTGGCCCGCTTCAACAACTTTGATTTTTTGCGTGGGTAATGTATGCCCATAGCGAGTGACAACTAAACCATTGATCTGAGCAGCAGCGGGCCAAGCATTCTCAACCGCCATTGTCATTGCAGCAGATGCTTTGCCAGCGCCAACAACGAGTGTGCGACCTCGAGGGGGATGAGGAAGATGCAGCGGAATGATGTGAGAAGGATCGGCAGTTTTGACAGTTACTGCGAAGCTTT
Organism: Nitrosomonas sp.; assembly: GCF_022842015.1. GTDB lineage: Bacteria > Pseudomonadota > Gammaproteobacteria > Burkholderiales > Nitrosomonadaceae > Nitrosomonas. The sequence goes on from NZ_JALHQJ010000008.1 coordinate 46,699, forward strand.
CCAGTAAATGATTGCACGGATTCATTTTGCCAGCATGGATTGCAAATAGTGACCCGTAAAACTGTTTTTATTGCCCGCAATTGCTTCCGGCGTACCTTCTGCAATAATACATCCGCCACCATCTCCACCTTCCGGGCCTAAGTCAATAATCCAGTCGGCTGTTTTGATAACATCCAGATTATGTTCGATGACTACCACAGTATTACCATGATCACGCAGTCTGTGTAATACTTTCAGAAGTAGATCGATATCCTGAAAATGTAGGCCAGTCGTGGGTTCATCCAGAATATACAAGGTCCGGCCTGTGTCGCGCTTGGAAAGCTCCAGAGACAGTTTTACTCGCTGTGCCTCACCGCCGGAGAGTGTTGTGGCGGATTGTCCCAAGGTGATATAACCGAGGCCCACGTCCAGCAATGTATGTAATTTGCGCGCGACCACTGGTACTGCGCTGAAAAATTCAAATGCATTTTCCACCGTCATTTTCAGGATCTCGTTGATGTTCTTGCCTTTATACTGAATCTCCAGGGTCTCGCGGTTATATCGATGGCCATGGCATACATCGCAGGTAACGTAGATATCTGGAAGGAAATGCATCTCTACTTTAATTACACCATCACCTTGGCAAGCTTCGCATCGACCACCTTTGACATTGAATGAGAACCGACCGGGCGCATAGCCGCGTTCGCGTGCTTGAGGTACGCCAGCAAACAATTCCCGAATCGGAGTGAACAGCCCAGTATAAGTTGCGGGATTGGAGCGCGGCGTACGGCCAATCGGGCTTTGATCCATATTGATAACCTTATCGAAAAAGGCCAGGCCTTCGATGTGCTGATGGGGCGCCGGTTCAGCATTGCTGCCATAAAGATGGCGAGCTACCGCGCGATGTAGCGTTTCATTAATAAGCGTGGATTTGCCGGATCCCGAAACTCCAGTGACGCAGACAAAGAGACCTATCGGGAGAATCAGAGTAACGTTTTTGAGATTGTTTCCAGTGGCGCCATCAATTCGGAGCGTTCGATCATTGGCGGGAGAATGACGTTTTTCCGGTATCTTGATTGATAATTTGCCGGATAGAAATTTACCCGTCAGAGAAGCATTATTTTCCCGGATAGACTGTGGCGTGCCTTGAGCAACAACGAGCCCGCCGTGTTCACCGGCCCCTGGTCCCATATCCACAACATAGTCTGCAATCTGTATGGCATCTTGATCATGTTCAACCACGATGACACTGTTACCCAGATCACGTAGTTTCTTGAGTGTGTCGAGCAGGCGACCATTATCGCGTTGATGTAAACCGATGGAAGGTTCATCTAAAACGTACATGACGCCCGTTAGGCCGGAACCGATTTGACTGGCCAATCGGATACGTTGAGATTCACCGCCGGACAACGTATCCGCGGAGCGGTCCAAAGATAAGTAATCTAATCCTACGTTGTTGAGAAATTGTAAGCGGTTGGAAATTTCCTTGATAATACGCTCAGCAATTGATTGCTTGTGACCTGATAACTCGATGTGATCAAAAAATTGCTTGGCTTTTTTTAGTGGAAAAGCGCTGATCTGATAAATCGCCTGCCCTGCAACATGCACATGACGCGCAGCCTGGCACAAGCGTGTACCCTGGCACTCTGGGCAAGTTTGCGCATTAAGATATTTGGCTAGTTCTTCTCGCACAGCTTGAGATTCGGTTTCTTTATAGCGACGTGTCAGGTTGGGGATGATCCCTTCAAAAGGGTGAGTTTCCTGCCGCTTGCGACCGCCTTCTGTTAGATAGGAGAAATGTATTTTCTCTTTACCTGAACCATGAAGGATAATGTTGCGAATAGCTTCATCCAGTTTCTCAAATGGTGTTTCCAGATCAAAATGGTAATGTGTTGCGAGACTTTTTAGTAACTGAAAATAAAATTGATTGCGCTGGTCCCAGTTTTTCACCGCGCCGGCAGCCAGTGACAAGTGAGGGAATGCTACGACACGTGCTGGATCAAAGAAAGTAATTTGCCCCAAGCCATCGCATTTATTGCAGGCACCTAATGGATTGTTAAAAGAAAATAATCTGGGCTCCATTTCCGACAACGAGTAACTGCACACCGGGCAACTGAATTTGGCTGAAAACAGGTGTTCATGGCAGCTATCTATCTCAAGTGCCAAAGCGCGTCCATCGGAATGGCGTAACGCGACTTCGAATGATTCAGCAAGCCGTTGCTTAGAATCCGGGGAAACCTTCAAGCGATCAATTACCACTTCAATGGTATGTTTCTGAGTTTTCTGCAACTTTGGCAGTGCATCGATTTCATAAACTTCGCCATCGATTCGCAAACGAACAAAACCTTGCGCACGCAGCTCATCAAATAATTCTGCTTGTTCACCCTTACGTTCCACGATTAACGGGGAAAGAATCATCAAGCGTGTGTCGAGTGGTAGCTGTAATACATGATCCACCATTTGCGATACGCTTTGTGCGGTCAAAACAATATTATGTTCAGGACAAAAAGGATCGCCCACGCGAGCGAATAGCAAACGCAAATAATCATGAATTTCAGTGACCGTCCCTACCGTCGACCGTGGATTATGTGAGGTTGCCCTTTGTTCGATAGCGATCGCGGGAGAGAGTCCCTCAATCAAATCAACATCCGGTTTTTCCATCAATTGAAGAAATTGTCTTGCATAGGTCGAAAGAGATTCCACATATCGACGCTGGCCTTCCGCATAAAGCGTATCGAATGCAAGCGATGATTTGCCTGATCCTGATAGCCCGGTAATGACAATAAGCTTGTTACGCGGTAGATCAAGATGGATGTTTTTCAGATTGTGCGTACGTGCACCGCGTATTTTTATGAATTCCATAAACTATCTAAGTATGAGTCAACCTGCTAATATACCCAACTTTTTAGAAATATAACAACCTGATTCATGTCTGCTTCATCATCTGAAAAAATGTCTCCGGAGGAATTGCGCGCAACCATTGGTTTGGCCGGTGTGTATGGCTTGCGTATGTTTGGGCTGTTTATCATTTTGCCGGTGTTTGCTTTTTATGCTGAGGACTTGCCTGGCGGAGATAATTATACGTTAGTCGGTATTGCGCTAGGTGCATATGGTTTAACGCAGGCTATATTGCAAATTCCCTTTGGTTGGCTGTCTGATCGTATTGGACGTAAGCCCGTCATATATCTGGGGTTAATTCTATTTGCTATTGGTAGCGTGGTCGCAGCTATCGCAGTTGATATCTATTGGGTAATAGTGGGGCGTATTATTCAGGGTGCTGGCGCAATCTCGGCTGCAGTCATGGCTCTCGCAGCGGATCTTACGCGAGAAGAGCATCGTACTAAAGCGATGGCGACGATCGGTATGACCATTGGTACAGTTTTTGCCATTTCCCTGATTGCTGCTCCGATTTTGAATCAATGGATAGGCGTGCCGGGAATTTTTGCCATGACAGGTATACTGGCGTTACTTGCAATGCTTGTGGTGAAAAAAATCATTCCTGATCCGCATATCAGCAGATTTCACTCCGATACCGAAGTATCATCTACGAGCTTTGCAAGTGTATTGCAAAATACGCAGTTGTTGCGTTTAAATTACGGTATTTTTGCGTTACATGCCACGTTGATGGCGCTCTGGCTCGTTGTGCCGCTGACTCTGCGGCAAGCCGGAATGGCGGCGGGTGATCATTGGCAGATTTATTTGCCTGTTTTATTGCTGTCGATTGTTTTCATTATCCCCGCAATTATTTACTCTGAGAAGAAAGCCAAGTTAAAGCATGTATTTGTTGCAGCAATTGCTATTTTGCTAATGGGTCAGATATTGTTGGCTATGACCTTTGATTCACTATGGGGTACAGCGATTGCCTTATTGGTTTTTTTTACGGCATTTAACTTATTGGAAGCCAGCCTACCTTCGTTAATTTCCAAGATCGCACCCGTGGGTGCAAAGGGAACGGCGATCGGAGTTTACAGTAGTACCCAGTTTCTGGGGGCTTTTGCCGGTGCGGCGGCGGGTGGTTATTTATTCGGTACGTATGGAAGTTACGCGTTATATACGTTCTGCGGATCATTACTAATGGTGTGGCTGGTATTGGCTGCAACAATGAAAGCGCCTGCTGCCGTGCGTTCTAAGATGTATCCTGTGGATGAAATGGATATTGATCAATCACGAGAACTATCGCGTCGGCTCGCAGCAATACCCGGTGTCTATGAAGCATTAGTTATTGTTAATGAGAGAGTGGCCTATCTGAAAGTAGACATGAAAGGCTTTGATGAAAAAAAGGTAATTCAATTGCTTGGGGAGAAAACATAAATGGCTTCAGTCAATAAAGTTATACTCATTGGTAATTTGGGTAAAGACCCGGAGACTCGTTACATGTCGAATGGGGATGCGGTTACTAATATTACATTGGCCACCACAGACATTTGGAAAGACAAGAATGGTGAAAAGCAGGAAAAAACCGAATGGCATCGTGTAACTTTTTATCGCAAGCTCGCCGAAATTGCTGGAGAATACCTAAAGAAAGGCCGTTCGGTTTATATTGAAGGAAGATTAGAAACCAGAAAATGGACTGATAAGAATGGTGTGGAGCGCTATACGACTGATATTGTCGCCAGCGATATGAAGATGTTGGGTAGTCGACCAGGAAGCGATAGTTTTGAATCAGCTCCTGATCAAGAAGAAGGCAATTCGGTCCCTGGTCGATCTTCTTCAGCTAAAAGTTCAAGCGGATTTGATGATATGGATGATGATATTCCATTTTAATCGAATGGTTGAATATGCTCAATCGTTTCAGGTTTAATTCTTCATTTCGGAGTGTGCGAGCCGATTGAGAGTCGGTATTTTGGGTGCGTACTTAAACCTTGTTGTTTGCAACGAGGAGTTTGTTTTAATCTGTTAACGTTTATCAGGCAAGCGGGACACTCCATTCCGAAGTTCGACAGAAGTTATATTGGTTTGACGACTAGGAGGCAATGAGAATTCGATACTGGCGATATTGCCACCAATCTCCCTGGCCATATTTCTAAATTCGAGTGCTAGCATACATTTTGGAACAATAAATGTCTGCTTAAATCCAGATTTAAAATGAACAAGAATTTTCATGGCTTCATCCAGGTAAGTTTTATTTATTAAAGGGTTAGTCAGTTAGTTAACAGCAATGAGGCTGTTTCAACGACTTAAAGAAAGCAAACTTTAGCCTGGGGTTATGATTCTTTTATGTTCCTATTGATTAGAATGCGATTGATACAGCTTGTACCGATGATATCTCTGCGTATGATCATTTTAGATTGAAGCTTGTTATGAAGCTGCGATCGATATAGTTTTTCCAAAGCCAAACCCACTTTCCATGTGCAAAGAAAGCCCCACGAGAAGCAACCGCATAGCGCTCTCCTGTGGTTAATAAACTCAAGAAGTATCGCTGTGGTTTGTAAGGCTGAAGAGAGCCATGCCCCACTAATTGCGTCGAAATATTTTTGGCTAGAAATGGTCCCTGACGAACTGCATAGACACCGGCTTTAGGTAAGGGCATCGGTGTAAATGCAGCGCAATCGCCTGTTGCAAAAATATCTGGGTGTGAAATGCTGCGAAGATATTCATCAACCTGAATAAAGCCATTGTGATCGCATGCCAACCCGCTTTTTCCTAACCAAGGCTGCGCATTTGCGTGGATGGCCCAAGCAAGGAAATCATAGCCATATCGTGTATGGTCATCAAGCACTAATTGATATTCAAGTGCAGAAACTACATATTTTCCCTGGATAAGTCGGATTCCGAGCGTTTTAAAGTGCCGGTGAAAAAAATTCTGTACTTTCTTGTTGTGTGAATTAAGGATGCGTGAATCAGCGCAAATCAAGGTAAATTCGGCGCGGATAGCAGTTGTATTTGCCAATCTATAGTGCAAGGCGAGTAATATTTCTATCCCGGCGGCACCTCCACCAACGACGACAATGCGTTGCAGGTGATTTGATCGTTGCTGCGTTGTAAGCCAATGCTGCCACTGCTGCAGAAATTGTTTAATGGGTTTTACTGGGGAACCATAAATAATTGCACCGGGGATACTGTGTAGCGCAGGTTGCGAGCCTACATTGATCGACAAAACATCATAACGTAACGAGAGATTATCTTGGCAATCAATTTGTTTTTTTGATGGATCCATATGCATAACTTTGCGATGGATAAATTTTATACCAGCCCATTGGCAGAGTATTCGCAAATCGACATGACAATCCTCATGTGCATAATGTCCGGCAATGAGTCCGGGTAACATGCCAGAATAGGGTGTCAGCACATTGCTACTGATCAGCGTTATGCGAACATTGGTAAGTGGCTTCATGGCTAGTCGTTTAATTGCAATGATATGACTATGACCACCACCGATCAGCAGTAAATCCTTGATGTTTTGTGTTAAGCCTATCATTATTAACTTTTTTATGTTGCGTTCTTATTGGAAAAATGTGATAGTTCTCACCGCAACATTATAAGTTAATACAAAATGCGATAAGTAAAATCACAAGTATGTTGCTTGGCTTCGAAGGGGAATCGAGTATTGTATTGAAATTGAAAGAGTATTTTATTCAGTACGAGTGCCTAGAAGCAGCATAACGATTTGTTTAATATTTTTGGGGGATTAGTAATGAATTTTATCAAAACGAGTACATTAACATCATGCCTTGTTCTTTTTTTGTCTGCAATGCTGTTAATAGGTTGTAAGCCGATCTACGAAAAAAAACCAATACCAGCTAAAGAAGATAAGGCAGCAGCAGAAGCACCAGCACCTGAATCTGAATCTGAATATGAATCTGCGGCACTTGTACCCACTGAACCAGCCATGATTGAAGATGTGCAAAGTTTGCAAACCTTGGATTCAGCAGAAAGTGATGTCGATACTATAAGTACAGACGTTGAGGTTAACGAAGCGCCGGAGCCTGTTATTGATGACGGTGATGATGTCGTAAAACCTGATGCTGCAATGACACGTGATATTCAGCAGGCGCTTGTAGATGCTGGATTTAATCCTGGACCAGTTGATGGAAAGAGCGGCGGTAAAACTGTAGCGGCGATTGAAGCATTTCAGAAAGAAAATGGCATCACATCTGGGAAAATAGACAAACGGACATTACGTGCGCTAGGCGTTGAGTTTTAAGAGGCAGCAAATTTGTTAGTTCAGAAACACCAAGATCTTATAGCTCTTGGTGTTTTTTACTGGTGTATATCAATAATTAATCAGTGAGTTGAAAAATATTTGCTATAGTAAGCAATCATGTTCTATAGTTAAAAACTGACTTTCAGTGTACTTTCAGATTAAAATATAGAGGCATAGCGGTTGAGATTAAGAAAATTTGTGTTTTGAGGGTTTTTATCAAAAACATTTCAAATTTTATTGTCATGTATTAGTGCATTTAATGGATCATTGAAAACCTTTTCAGGTAGCCGATACAAGGAAAAATAAGCGAAACGCGCAGCTGATGCTTAATATACGAGCATCGTGAGCTTGCTTTTAACCGCAGCGCAGATAGTTTTGAATGGCTTGCTGATAAATAGGGAAGACGGACTGATTATCAGTTTTGTTTCATACTTAACTGTAAGTTAGATAGTTAATAAATTGTTTTTGAAGTACTTTTGGAGGTTATTCATGGGTGTTCCCTTACGTCAACAGATCGCGGTAGGTACGTACTTGATCAAGCAGAAATTAAAAGGAGCGAAAAAATATCCTTTGGTACTGATGTTGGAGCCGTTGTTTCGATGTAATCTGGCTTGTGCTGGTTGTGGAAAAATCGCACACCCCGAAGATGTGCTTGATCAACGCCTTTCCTATGAAGAATGCATGCAAGCTGTAGATGAGTGCGGCGCTCCAATGGTATCAATTCCTGGTGGCGAACCATTGCTTCATAAAGAGATGCCGCAAATTGTGGCAGGTATTATTAAGCGTAAGAAATATGTTTATCTATGCACCAATGCATTATTGTTAAAAAAACGTATTGATGATTATACGCCATCACCCTATTTGACTTTTTCGATTCATCTAGATGGCATGCAAGAACGCCATGACGCTTCAGTTTGTCAGGAGGGAGTTTTTGATCGTGCAGTTGAGGCGATTAAGCTGGCGTTAAGTAGGGGGTTTAGGGTCACGGTAAACTGCACGTTGTTTCAAGGCGAGACACCGAAAGATGTGGCTGAATTTTTGGATTATGCCATGGAGCTAGGTGTCGAGGCTGCAACGATTGCTCCCGGATTTAGTTACGAGAAGGCACCGCAGCAGGATGTTTTTATTAAAAGCCAGGATACAAAGATATTATTCCGCGGTATCTTTGAGTTGGGTAAGAAACTAAAACGCAAATGGCGCTTGAACCACTCAGCATTGTATTTGGATTATCTGGCTGGTAATCAGGATTACGAATGCACACCTTGGGGTAATCCGACGCGCAATGTTTTTGGATGGCAAAAGCCTTGCTACCTGTTGTCGGATGAAGGTTACGCAAAAACCTTTAAGGAGCTTCTTGATGATACGCCCTGGGAAAAGTATGGAACCGCTAATAATCCGAAATGTGCGCAATGCATGGCGCACTGTGGATATGAAGCGACAGCTGTAGAAGATACCTTGCGCCATCCCTGGAAGGCGCTGATTGCATCATTAAAGGGACCTAGAACATCAGGGCCTATGGTTGCCGAACCAACACCAAAATGGGCAACAGGAGAAAACAAAACGTCTAAAAAGCTCTCCGAGATACCCGTAACATTTATTAATAAGTAGATAGAGGCTGTACTGATTCTACATTTTAAAATTACAGTGTAAGTAAGAATGTTAATGGAGTTAGTACTCTATCTGTCTGTTTTTGGCACTTTTTGCTGGTGGATGTTGGCATTATTTCCATGGCGTCCTTGGAGTACTTGCGAGAAAATCGAAACACTAACACACGAAAAAGTTGTTTCCAGCGAAACGCTGAGTGAAGATATCACCGTTTTAATTCCAGCGCGAAATGAAGGTTCTTATATCGGGCATACATTGCGTGGAGTTAGAGCGCAAGGCGAGAAGATGCATGTCATTGTGATTGATGATCAGTCCGTCGATGATACAGCAGAGCAGGCTAGGCAATGCGGAGCACAAGTGTTGTCGGGCACTGCGCCGCCAGCGGGTTGGAGTGGTAAGCTGTGGGCGCTAGAACAAGGGTTACGAGAAGTTAGAACACATTATACATTGTTGCTGGATGCTGATATTGAACTGACCCCAGGAATTATTTTTGAATTACAGCAAAAAGCGTGTAATGAGAATCTGGCGCTGGTATCGCTTATGGCTAAGCCACCTATGAATAATTTTGTAGAGCGCTTACTGATGCCGGCATTTATTTTCTTCTTCAAACTGTTATACCCATTTGGGCTAGCAAATAAGCCGGAATCACGCATTGCCGCCGCCGCAGGCGGATGTATTTTGGTAAAAACACAAGCATTGCGCACCACGGGTGCTTTTGCCAATTTGCATGATGCGTTGATTGATGATTGTACTTTGGCTGCGCATATTAAGTGTGTTGGGTTACGTACTTTTATAGGGCTTAGCCATGGGGCGCGTAGTCATCGCGGCTATGACGAACTAAAGCCAATCTGGGAAATGGTCGCGCGCACTGCATATACACAATTAAAATATTCACCCATTTTGCTTATTATCTGCACATTGATCATGATTTCCATGTTTTTGGCAGCGCCCTTTGTTTTTATGTTCTCGTCTCACTTGGAAATTTATCTAGTGAGTATTCTGGCATGGGCTGCTATGTTTTTTACTTATTTACCTACTTTAATTTATTATCAGCGTTCCCCGCTTTGGGGGATTACCTTGCCGGTCATCGGTGTTTTGTATCTTGCCATGACTTGGACGTCAGCATTGCGGTATTGGCGGGGGGAACGCGCTTTGTGGAAAGATCGTCGCTATGAAAGTAAAACAAATACTTAAATTGGTAGGATGGTATCTGATTTTGGTGATGCTGCTACCAATTCCTACAGCATTGAGCTCATCCAATGCAGAAATAGGTAATCCGGAACAGGTAGTAGTGTATCTGCAATCATCTCTACTCGATGTTATGCGGGAAGGCGAAAAGTTGAGTTACGACGAGCGCTTCAAATACTTGCAGCCTGTCATTGATCAAACCCATGATATTGATCTGATTATTAAGACAATATTGGGCGCAACTTATTGGTCACAGCTGGATAATGCACAACAAGATCTAATCGTTGAAACTTTTCGTCAATTGAGTATAGCAACGTATGCGGGGCGTTTTGTTCAGCACGAGGGTGAGCAATTTCAGATTATCGAGCAACGTGCCTTGCCGCGAGATCAAGTGTTGGTGCGTAGTAAATTAACCAAGTCGGATGGCGGTACGGTAAATTTTGATTATGTGTTGCATCAAGTTGCAGGGGATTGGCGTATCGTTAACATTCTGTTTGACGGTGTGAGTGATCTAGCAATAAAACGCGGTGAATATCGAGCCATTCTGCAACGGGATGGCTTTCAGGCGCTGATCGAAATGCTCAAGGAAAAGATTGCGCTGACGCGACAGAACCCATAATGATTTTTATCTCTTTCTTCCAAGAGATTGATAAAACGTGACTAGTTCATTGAGTTCAAGTTATCGTTTTTTTGCTCGTTGGGCAGATATATCATATCGCTACGCTATCTGGATTATTCTGCTCATACTGGTAGTAGTTACACTGGGCGCGTTTTATATAGTTAACAATCTTGGTGTTCATACGGATACAACCGATATGCTTTCCGAAGATGTTCCTTTTCGCGCAAATCATATCCGGTATCTACAATC